>NC_013441.1:2451106-2757495 GCF_000024785.1 Gordonia bronchialis DSM 43247
GATTGGTGGTGAACACCGCGGCGACGGTGCCGGAATTGAGCTGCTTGTCGTCGGGCTTCGGCGAGCTGCGTAGATTCTTCTGTCCGAGCCGCACCGCCTCGTTGGTCTGCTTCTGATACGAGTCGTAGAGCGCGTACTGGCTGGGGTCGACGCCCTGCGGCGGTTTGACCGGCACGGTCCGCAGCTCATTGGACAGGTCGGTGTAGGTGCAGTCCTTGTGCGCCGCGTTGAACCGATCGGTCTGGATCTTGTCGACGATGAAGTACGTCGCCGTACCGACGATCGCTACGACGACCGCCGCGGAAACCGCGGAGATGATGATCTTGCGCTTCTTGCGGGCCTGCGCCTCGGCGTCGAGGCGTTCCTGCAGTTTGCGTTTGGCCGCTTCGCGACGCTCGGTGTTGGAGAGTTCGCGGGGCGTGGCCCCAGCGTCTGTCTCAGCAGCGTCGGCCGCGTCCTTGTCGAGCGACACGGTGTCGTCGGTGGTGGCTGATTCGCTTCCGGAACTGTCGCTGTCGGGACCTTCGGGGTCCAGCTGATCCTTGGGCTCGGCCGAATCGCTGGGCTCTTTGTTGCTCGACACGCTGTTTCCGCCCTCCCTGATGCCGTTCTGATGCCATGCGCCATGCCCGGGCAGTGGCGCCCGACACCCCATGCAGTCTGCCAGCACTGCCTGAGAACGTCGCGCACCGGGTCGAATGACAGAATGGTCGGCATGTTGATCACCGGATTCGCCGCGGGGATGTTCCAGACGAACTGCTACATCGTCGCGTCCGGGGCGGGATCGGATGCGGTCATCATCGACCCGGGCCAGGATGCGGCGCCACGGGTGCGTGAGTTGCTCGCCGAGCACGATCTGACGCCGGTCGCCGTCCTGCTGACCCACGGCCACCTCGACCACACGTGGAATGCGCAGGAACTCTGCGACGAGTATTCGATCCCCGCCTACATCCACACCGCCGATCGTCCGATGCTGGCCGACCCGGCGCAGGGCCTCGGCCGGGCGCTCGGCCCGATGCTGGGTGATCTGAGTTTCCGGGAACCGGAAAAGGTGATCGACTTCGTCGACGGTGAGCCCGTCGACGTCGCCGGCCTGCGGTTCACCGTCGACCTCGCGCCCGGCCACACGCAGGGCTCGGTGCTGCTCGGGCTCGACGTCGATATCGAGACGCCGGAAGCGGGGTCCGATGGGGAGCCGACGACGGTTCCGGTCTGCTTCTCCGGTGACGTACTGTTTGCCGGGTCGATCGGGCGGACCGATCTGCCCGGCGGCAGCCACGAGCAGCTGCTCGAGTCGATCGCGGCCAAGTTGTTGCCGCTGCCCGATCACACCCAGGTGCTGCCCGGGCACGGCCCGCAGACCTCGATCGGTGCCGAGCGCGCCACCAACCCGTTCTTGGTGGATCTGCCCGGCACCCCGACCACGAAGGGACGATTCGGACTGTGAGCCAGGGCTTCCAGGCGCCGCGGGGCATTCCCGACTACTACCCGCCGGCGTCGGCGGACTTCCGCCGGGTACGCGACACCCTCACCGACGCGGCACGACGCGCCGGCTACGGACACATCGAACTGCCGGTCTTCGAGGACACGGCGCTGTTCGCCCGGGGCGTCGGCGAATCCACGGATGTGGTCAGCAAGGAGATGTACACCTTCGCCGACCGCGGCGACCGCTCGGTCACCCTGCGTCCGGAGGGCACCGCGGGCGTGATGCGCGCGGTCATCCAGCACGGTCTCGACCGCGGCCAGCTGCCGGTCAAGCTCAGCTACGCGGGCCCGTTCTTCCGCTACGAGAAGCCGCAGACCGGCCGGTACCGCCAGCTGCAGCAGGTGGGGGTGGAGGCCATCGGTGTCGACGACCCCGCACTCGACGCCGAGGTGATCGCGGTCGCCGACGAGGGCTACCGGCGCCTCGGGCTGTCCGGGTTCCGGCTGGAGATCACGTCGCTGGGTGACGACGAGAGCCGGCCCCGATACCGGGAGGCGTTGCAGCAGTTCCTCTTCGGCCTCGATCTCGACGAACCGACACGGCAGCGGGCGCAACTCAATCCGCTGCGGGTGCTCGACGACAAACGCCCGGAGATCAAGGCCGCCACCGCGGACGCACCGCTGCTGATCGACTACCTCTCCGACGACGCGCGCGCCCACTTCGAGCTGGTGCTGGCCCACCTCGACCGTCTCGGCGTGCCCTACGAACTCAATTCGCGCCTCGTCCGCGGACTCGATTACTACACCAAGACCACCTTCGAGTTCGTGCACGATGGCCTCGGCGCGCAGTCGGGGATCGGGGGTGGCGGACGCTACGACGGTCTGATGCGCCAGCTCGGCGGCAAACAGGACCTCTCCGGCATCGGCTTCGGGCTCGGCGTCGACCGCACCATGCTGGCGTTGGAGGCCGAAGGGGTGGCCGGGACCGAGGCGGCCCGCTGCCAGGTGTTCGGCGTGCCGCTCGGGACGGCCGCCAAAGCGGAATTGGTCGGTGTCGCAGGACAATTGCGGGCCGCCGGGATCAGCGTCGACCTCGCCTACGGCGATCGCGGGCTGAAGGGCGCGATGAAGGCGGCCGACCGCTCCGGCGCGAAGATCGCACTGGTGCTGGGGGATCGGGAGATCGAGCAACGCGTCGTGGAGGTCAAGAATCTGACCGACGGTGTGCAGCAGCAGGTCTGCATCGACGATGTGGTCGGTCAGGTCCAACGCCTGCTGGGCTGATCGGCGGGCACTGGTCGATCGTCGATCAGCTGGGCCCGCCGGCCCAACTGCTCGGGCCGATCACCGAACCATCCATCACAGCCCTCCCGTCGCTGTCCGTGTCATCTCGGCTGCCAGGACGTCCAGGGTCACACCACCGAGAGCCAGTGCGCGAGTGTGGAACTCCTTGAGCGACCAGTCGGGGTGTGCGGCGAGCGCGGCCGTTCGGGTCTGCTCCCACACCCGCTGACCGAGCGCGTACGACGGCGCCTGACCCGGCCAGCCGAGGTAGCGGTCGAGTTCGAAACGCAGTACGGCGGGGTCCATCGCGACCGACGAGCTCAGGAAGGCCCACGCCTTCTCGGCGTCCCACACCCCGCCACCGAGTGCGTCCGGTGCGGGCAGCGCGCAGTGCACCCCGATGTCCACGACCACCCGGGCGGCCCGGAAGCGTTGGCCGTCCAGCATGCCCATCCGATCACCGGGATCATCGAGCCACCCGAGTTCGGCCATCAGCCGCTCGGCGTAGAGCGCCCAACCTTCCCCGTGCCCGGACGTGAAGGACGCGAGTTTGCGCCAC
This sequence comes from Gordonia bronchialis DSM 43247, assembly GCF_000024785.1. Lineage (NCBI taxonomy): Bacteria > Bacillati > Actinomycetota > Actinomycetes > Mycobacteriales > Gordoniaceae > Gordonia > Gordonia bronchialis. The sequence continues at coordinate 2,454,375 of NC_013441.1, forward strand.
GCGTTGAGGTCCGGATCGACGATCGCGGCGCCGAGCTGCAGGTGATGGCCGGGTACGCCCTCGTGATAGACGGTGGTCTTCTCCCGCCAGGTGTGGAAGGTGGCATGACCCGGCGGCACCGACCACCACATCCGGCCGGGCCGGGACAGGTCGGCCGTCGGCTGCGTGTAGTAGATGATCCCGGTGGACGACGGCGCGAGGCGGCACTCCAGCCGGGTGAGTCGCTCCGGGATGTCGAAGTGCCGGCCGGCGAGCCCGGTCACCGCCGCGTCGGAGGTGGCCTGCATCCACTCCACGAAGGCGTTGCGGTCGTGGATCTGATACTGCGGCAACGTATCCAGGTGTGCGAGGGCGTCGGACACCGTGCCGTCGGGTACCAGGTCGGCGGCGATCCGCCGTTGCTCGTCGATGATCGCCTCGAGGCGCCCCAGCGCCCAGTGGTAGGCCTCGTCGGGGTCGACGTCGGCGCCGAGATAGACCGGCAGGTGCAGCCGGTAGCGATCGCGTCCGATGCCGTCGTCGAGGACGGCGTCGGGCGCGACGACGGAGCGCAGGTGCTCGGCGAACCGGCCGAAGGCGTCGCTCGCCGCGCTGACGGCCCGGGCGAGCGGTTCGGCGAGGTCGGGGTCGTCGACGATGGTGGCGGTGTTGACCGCGATGGCCGCGGCCGCGCCGGTTGCCTGTTCGGCCACGTGCTCGACCTGTCGTCGGGCGGTCGGTGGACCGTGTCGCCGACGGTGTGCCAGCCCGTCGAGCACGGTGTCGAGGCAGGCGGGGACCGCGGCGAGACGTTCGACGAAGACGGCTCGCTGCTCGGGTGTGTCGGTGGACATGAGGTCGAAGATGTCGCGCACCGCCTGCAGCGGCGAGGCGATGACATTGCAGACGCCGGTGAGTTCGCCGGCGTCGGACAGGGCGACCTCGCGGCGCAGCGCCGCACTCATGGTGGCGACGGTGACGTCATCGACGTGGTCGGTGACAGGCGCGGCGGCGAGCGCCGCGAGGGTGTCGGCGGCGATGCCGGCGCGTTCGGCGACCGCGCCGGCCGAGAAATCGGTGAGCAGATGGTCGTGGCCGGGCAACCCGATCTCGGTCGCGAACACCGGATCGAGTGCGGCCGTCCGATTCAGATGGTTCTCGGCGATCCTGTCGATGGGGCTGGCGACACGGGTCGGGCCGGTCACGGGTTGCTGACGGCGAAGGTGTCGCACTTGTTCATGTCGCCGTACTGGTACCCGATGCCGAACCAGCGGGACCGCTGTGCCGCCGACCCGTGGGTCCAGCCCTCCTTGTTGGAGTTGGCCCCCTGGATCGAGTCGTCACCGATGGCCCGTGCGGTCTGCCCGACGCGCTCGATGTCCTCGGCGGTGAGCGGCTTGAGCAGCGCGTCGCCGGTGCCGTCGTCGGCGTGGTTGGCCCACACCCCCGCGTAACAGTCCGCCTGCAATTCGATCCGCACCGATCCGGCGTTGCTGCCCTGTCCGTGCTGCAGGGCGCCGGTGAGATTCTGCACGTGGTGCCCGTATTCGTGGGCCACGACGTACTCCTGGGACAGGGCGTCGTCGCTGCCGCCGAGCTGGCCCACCAGGACCTCGGAGAAGAAGGACGGATCGATGTAGACGGTCTGGTCGGCAGGGCAGTAGAACGGCCCGGTCGCCGACGTCGCGGCACCGCACCCGGTGTTCACCGACCCGGAGAAGATGTTCGTCTTGGGTGCCGTGTACCGGCTGTAGAGAGTGGGCCAGATGGTGTCGAGGCTCTTGGTGGTCGCCACGATGCGGCAGATCTCGTCGCCCTGATTGGCCATCTCGTAGGTGCATGAATCGATGTGCTGCTGGATCTGGGCAGACCCGGTGGTGTTCTGTGTGGTGGTGCCGCCGCCCATGATCTGACCGGGGTTCACCCCGAACAACAGCGCCACGATGGTGATGATCAGACCGGCACCACCGCCGAGCGCGATGCGCCCGCCACCGCCGCCACCCCCGCCACCGGTGACGTTGCCGCTGCCGATCGAACCGCTGCCTTGGAAGGTCACCCGTTGATTCTGGCATGCGCGAACCCGTTGGCTGTGGCTATCGGCGCCACCGCGGGCGGGTGGCCGGGTGCGGGGCGGACGGGCCGATGGGGCACCATTGCATCAGAGACCGGCGCGCCGTCGCAGGCTGCGCGCGCCGCATCGGTAGCTGTTCACTCCGGGAAGGACCCTTCTGTGCTCCGCACGCATTCCGCAGGTTCGCTTCGTCGCGCCGACGCGACGCAGACCGTCACCGTCGCCGGCTGGGTGGCGCGGCGTCGAGACCACGGCGGTGTGGTCTTCATCGACCTGCGCGACTCCACCGGGCTGGTGCAGGTGGTGTTCCGCGATGAGACCGTGGCTGCCGCCGCACATCGGCTGCGTGCCGAGTTCTGCGTCGCGGTGACCGGCGTGGTGGAGGTGCGTCCCGACGGCAGCGAGAACCCGAACCTGGCGTCGGGTGAGGTGGAGATCAACGCCACCGCACTCGAGGTCCTCAACGAGTCGGCACCGCTGCCGTTCCAGCTCGACGAGTCGCCGGGCGAGGAGACGCGGCTGCGCTACCGCTACCTCGATCTGCGCCGCGACGCCCCGAGCGCCGCGATCCGGCTGCGCTCGAAGGTCAACGCCGCCGCCCGCGGGGTGCTCGCCGCCCACGACTTCGTGGAGATCGAGACCCCCACCCTGACCCGCTCGACGCCCGAGGGTGCCCGTGACTTCCTGGTCCCGGCGCGTCTGCAGCCTGGCACGTTCTATGCGTTGCCGCAGAGTCCGCAGCTGTTCAAGCAGCTGCTCATGGTCGCCGGCATGGAGCGGTACTACCAGATCGCGCGGTGCTATCGCGACGAGGACTTCCGCGCCGACCGGCAACCCGAGTTCACCCAGCTCGACATCGAGATGAGCTTCGTCGACCAGGACGACGTGATCGCGCTCGCCGAAGAGGTGGTCGCCGCCCTGTGGAAGCTGATCGGCGTGGAGATCACCACCCCGATCCCGCGGATGACCTACGCCGACGCGATGCGTCGATTCGGTTCGGACAAGCCGGATCTGCGGTTCGGCATCGAACTGGTGGAATGCACCGAATTCTTCGCCGACACCCCGTTCCGCGTGTTCCAGGCGCCCTACGTGGGTGCCGTCGTCATGCCGGGTGGTGCGTCGCAGCCGCGTCGCCAGCTCGACGCCTGGCAGGAATGGGCCAAGCAGCGCGGCGCCAAGGGACTCGCATACGTGCTCGTCGGCGAGGACGGCACGCTGGGTGGACCGGTCGCCAAGAACCTCTCCGACGCCGAACGCGACGGGCTCGTGGCGCATGTCGGTGCGCAGCCCGGTGACTGCGTCTTCTTCGCGGCCGGGCCGGTCAAGGCCCAGCGCGCCCTGCTGGGCGCGGCGCGCGGTGAGATCGCGTCCCGGCTGGGCCTGATAAAGGATGATGAGTGGGCGTTCACCTGGGTGGTGGACGCGCCGCTGTTCGAACCGGCCGACGACGCCACCGCATCCGGTGACGTGGCGCTCGGAACCGGTGCCTGGACGGCGGTGCATCACGCGTTCACCGCACCCAAACCCGAGTCGGTGGACACCCTCGAGAGTGATCCGGGTGCCGCGCTGGCCTACGCCTACGACATCGTGTGCAACGGCAACGAGATCGGCGGCGGGTCGATCCGTATCCATCGCCGGGAGATCCAGGAACGCGTCTTCGAGATCATGGGCATCGGCCACGACGAGGCCCAGGAGAAGTTCGGGTTCCTCCTCGACGCCTTCGCCTTCGGGGCACCGCCGCACGGCGGCATCGCCTTCGGCTGGGATCGCATCGTCTCGCTGCTGGCCGGTGAACCGTCGATCCGTGAGGTGATCGCGTTCCCGAAGTCCGGTGGTGGTGTCGACCCGCTGACCGACGCGCCGGCGCCGATCACCCCCGAGCAGCGCAAGGAATCGGGCATCGACGCCAAGCCGGTGGTGCGCGAGAAGAAGAGTGAGCCGACGCCGGAACCGGCGGGCTAGGTCTTACGGGTAGGCCGGATCGCGCGGTGAGCGCGCCAGGGCGGGACGGGTGACGAACGTCGCCCGCCCGGCTCGCCGCCCATCCGGCACTGCCGGGCCATCTGTGATGAGATTTCTGACCATGGGTGCACGGTTGCGTGCCGGACTTCGGGAGGACGTCTCGTGACGATCAAGGTTGCACTGGAACACCGCACGAGCTACGCCTTCGACCGCCCGACGAAGATCTATCCGCACGTCGTCCGGCTGCGTCCGGCGCCGCACTCGCGGACGCCCATCGAGGCGTACTCGCTGCGCGTGGAGCCGGGCGAACACTTCCTGAACTGGCAGCAGGACGCCTTCAGCAACTATCTTGCGCGACTGGTGTTCCCGGAGCCCTCGACGTCGTTGTCGATCACGGTGAGCCTGGTGGCCGATCTCACCTCGATCAACCCGTTCGACTTCTTCATCGAGGAGTGGGCCGAACACTACGGCTTCACCTACCCCGACGAATTGCGCGGGGATCTCGAGATCTTCCTCCGGCCGGTGGGCGTGGCCGAGGGCGAGTTCGCCGGGGCGCCGGTGCATCCGTCGATCGCGGCGTTCGCGGCCGAGCACCGCCCGGTCGGCAAGGTGCGCATCATCGACTTCCTGGTCGCGCTCAACCAGGCGGTCCGTGATGCCGTCGGATACACCGTGCGCCTCGAATCCGGGGTCCAGACACCGGAATTCACGTTGTCGAGTGCGATCGGGTCCTGCCGGGACTCGGCGTGGCTGCTGGTGGCGCTGCTGCGCGAACTCGGCCTGGCCGCGAGATTCGTCTCCGGCTACCTGGTGCAGCTGGCCTCGGACGTGAAATCGCTCGACGGCCCGTCCGGGCCGGACGCCGACTTCACCGATCTGCACGCCTGGACCGAGGTGTACCTGCCCGGCGCCGGCTGGGTCGGCATGGATCCCACCTCCGGGCTGTTCGCCGGCGAGGGGCACATCCCGCTCGCCGCCACCCCGAATCCCGTTGGCGCAGCACCGATCACCGGTTCGACCGGACCGTGCCACGCCACCCTGGACTTCGCCAACACGGTCACCCGGTTCCACGAGGACCCCCGCGTCACACTGCCGTACACGCCGGATCAATGGGATCGCGTGGTCGCGCTCGGCGCCAAGGTGGACGGGCTGATGGAACGCCGGGACGTGCGTCTGACCATGGGTGGCGAACCCACTTTCGTGTCCATCGACAACCAGACCGACGCCGAATGGACCACCGCCGCCGACGGCCCGCACAAACGTCTGCTCGCCTCGCGGCTCGCCGAACGCCTGCGCCGGTCATATGCGCCCACCGGTCTGGTGCAGCGCAGCCAGGGCAAGTGGTATCCGGGGGAACCATTGCCGCGCTGGCAGATTGCGCTGTTCTGGCGTGCCGACGGGGAGCCGATCTGGCGTCGGCCCGAGTTGCTGGCCGATCCGTGGGAGAGTGCCGAGGACTGCGAAGCAGGTATCGAGCTTGAGACCTCGGGCCCGGACCCCGCCGAGACCGGTGACCCCGCGCCCGCGCAGAAACTGCTCACGTCCTTCGCCGAATCCCTCGGGTTGCCCGTCGGCCAGGTGATGGCGGCCTATGAGGATCCGCTGGTGCGGATGGGGGAGCTGGCCGCATTGCCGCCGGGCGGGCCGTCGGCGGACCCGACGGTGCAGACCGCCCGCGCCGCGGCGCTGGCGGCCGTGGCCGCCGAGGCCGGTGACGACGAGGATCTCGACCTGCCCGCCGATTCGAGCGCGGCACGTGAGGCATTGCTGGCCCGACTGGACGCAGCGGTCACCGAACCCACCGCCTACGTTCTGCCCCTGAGCCGCTCCGAAGACGGCACCGCCTGGCAGAGCGCCCGATGGACGATGCGGCGCGGACGGCTGGTGCTGACGCCGGGGACTTCGCCGGCCGGTCTGCGGCTGCCGCTGAACTCGCTGTCGTGGGGGCCGGCGCCGACGTTCTTCGAGGCGGATCCCTCGGCCCGCCCGGACGACCTGCCGGCCGACCCGGCGCTTGCCCTCGGGCATCGCGTGGTGCCGGCCGACGCGGAGGAGTTCCTGCCGCGCACGGCGCTGGTCGCCGAGGTGCGTGGCGGCCGGTTGCACGTGTTCATGCCGCCCACCTCCGAACTCGAGGAGTTCCTGGCGATGGTCGGTCTCGTGGAGGACGCCGCGGCTGCCATCGACACGCCGGTCGTCGTGGAGGGCTACGGACCACCCGCCGATGGTCGCATCACCAGCCTCACGGTGACCCCGGACCCGGGCGTCATCGAGGTGAACATCCAGCCGACGAGCAGCTTCGCCGAGCAGTCGGAACTCCTCGAATCCCTCTACGACCACGCCCGGCACGTCCGGTTGGGGACCGAGAGCTTCGACCTCGACGGCAGTCATGGCGGAACCGGCGGCGGCAACCACATCACGCTGGGCGGGACCACACCCGCCGACTCGCCGATGCTGCGCCGTCCGGACCTGCTGGTGTCGATGCTCACCTACTGGCAGCGGCATCCGTCGCTGTCGTACCTGTTCTCCGGGAAGTTCGTCGGCACCACCTCACAGGCGCCGCGGGCCGACGAGGGTCGCGAGTCGGCCCTCTACGAGATGGAGATCGCCTTCGCCGAGATCGACCGGCTCTCGGCGAAGGGCGAGTTCGGCGGGACGGCGGAGGCACCCCCGAACCCGTGGGTCACCGACCGCGCACTGCGTCATCTGCTGACCGACATCACCGGCAACACCCACCGCGCCGAATTCTGCATCGACAAGCTCTACAGCCCGGAATCCGCGCGCGGCCGGCTCGGTCTGCTGGAACTGCGCGCCTTCGAGATGCCGCCGCACCACCGGATGGCCATGGTGCAGTCGCTGCTGGTGCGTTGCCTGGTGTCGTGGTTCTGGGAGAACCCGTACCGGGCCAGGCTGATCCGCCACGGTGCCGACCTGCACGGCAAGCATCTGTTGCCGCACTACGTGATCGCCGACATCGCCGCCGTCGCCGAGGAACTGCGTGAGGCGGGGTATCCCTTCGACACCGCTTGGCTCGATCCGTTCACCGAGTTCCGGTTCCCGCGACTGGGCACGGTGCAGATCCGCGACCAGGAGGTGGAACTGCGCGGCGCCATCGAGCCGTGGAACACCCTCGGTGAGGAGTCCACCGGCACCGGCACAGCGCGCTACGTCGACTCGTCGATCGAACGTGTGCAGGTGCGGGTGCTCGGTGGTGAGGACGACCGGTACCTGCTCACCTGCAACGGGCACCCCATCCCGTTGCGCGCCACCGGGCGGACCGGGGAGCGGGTCGCCGGAATCCGGTTCCGCGCGTGGCAGCCGCCGAGTGCGCTGCATCCGACGATCTCCATCGACACCCCACTCACCTTCGACCTGGTGGACACCGTCAACAGCCGGTCCGTGGGCGGCGCCACCTATCACGTGGTGCACCCGGGTGGCCGCGCCTATGACCGGCCGCCGGTGAACGCCGTGGAGGCCGAGTCCCGCCGCAACGGACGGTTCGAGTCGACCGGTCACACGTCGGGCTTCGTCGACGTCGGCCTGCTCCGCGAACGGCAGGCGCGGCTGGCCACCGACTACGGGGTCCCCGGCATCCTGGATCTGCGACGGGCACGTACAGTTCTCCGGTGACTGTTTCGTCGGGTGAGACTCCCGGGGTGTTCGATCGGTACCGCGCCGACGGCTACACCCTCTTCGACGTCGAACAGTTCGCCGGTGGCGGCGCGGCGCGTACGAATCCCGGTGTTACAGCGCTCAATCCCGGTGGGCACTACGACGAGATGCTCGACGCGCACGGTTCGGTACGACCCGCCTGGGAGGAACTGGCCGCCGGATACCGGCTGCGTGGTGACGCCCGGCTGCGGGTGGCCGCCGACCGTCTCGCGACCGCCGTCAGCGACGACGGGGTCATCTACAACCACTTCGACGGCACCCGGACGGTGGCCCGCGACTGGCAGATCGACGCCGTCCCGCTGATCGTCGACGGGGTGCAGTGGGCGGCCCTGGAGAAGGCGCTGGCCCAGCGGTCGATGCTCCTCGACCTGCTGCTGCGCGATCTCTACCGTGATCAGCGCACCATCAGTGCCGGGCTGATCGCGCCGGAGATGGTGTTCGGCCATCCCGGATACATCCGTAAGGCCGCGCGCCTCGAGGTGTCCGGCCCGCACGCCCTGTTCCTGCACGCCGCCGACATCGCCCGGACCCCGGACGGACGCTTCGTCGTCTACGCCGACCGCACCCAGGCTCCCTCGGGCATCGGTTTCGCCATCGCGGATCGCCGTCTTCTGTCACGTACCTATCCGCAGTTGCTCCGGTCATGTGCGCCGCGTCCGATGGCCACCTTCGCCCAGACACTGCGCCTGGCGCTGTTCGACTACGCGCCGGCCGGCGTCGACGATCCGACGGTCGCCGTGCTGAGTCCCGGCAGCATGTCGGAGACCGCGTTCGACCAGGCCTACCTCGCATCGGTCCTCGGCTTTCCGCTGGTGGAGGGCGCCGACCTGACGGTCCGCGACGGTGCGGTCTACATGCGGTCGCTGGGCCGGTTCAAGCGTGTGGACGTGCTGCTGCGCCGGGTCGACGCCGCCTACGCGGACCCGCTGGACCTGCGCACCGACTCCCGGCTGGGCGTGGCGGGCCTCGTGGAGGCCATCTCGCGCGGCAATGTCACCGTGGTCAACACCCTGGGCAGCGGCGTGCTGGAGAACCCGGCGCTGCACACGGTGCTCGAGCGGGTGGCCCCCGCCCTGCTCGACGAGGAACTCGCACTCGGTTCGGTCGCCACCTACTGGGCCGGTGACGATCTGCAGCGCTCGCACATGGTCGCGGATCTGACCGGCCTGGTGCTCACCAACATACGCACCGGTGAGGAACACATCGGCGGTCTCGCCGACGCCGCCACCCGCGACACGCTGGTGCGTCGCCTGCACGCCGAGACGTGGCAGTGGGTGGGCCGCTCGCTGGAGAAGTTCTCGGTGGCGCCGACGATGACCCCCGGCGTGCTGCCCGCGCGGCCGGGGTCGGCGGTCCGCGCGGCGCCGGTCTCGTTGCGTGCGTTCAGCGTCGCGCAGGGGCCGACCTACGCGGTGATGCCCGGCGGACTCGGATCGGTGCTGGCCGACGGACTCGAAGGCGCGGCGCTGCACGCCGTCGCCGCCAAGGACGTGTGGGTGACCAGCGCCGAGGGCGGCCACGTCTCGCGTCGGTCGGAGACCAGGACCGAGCCGGCGCAGGAGGTCGCCGTCATCCGGACCGGACGGCCGGCGGGTCGCGGCTACTCCGATGTGGCGGCCGCAGCGAGTCCGCGCGTACTCGCCGACCTGTTCTGGTTCGGCCGGTACGGCGAGCGCACCGAGTTGGTGACCCGGATGGCCAAGGTGGCCCGGGAGCGCTACCAGGATTTCCAGTACCGCCCGTGGATGAGCGGGACGGCGGCGGTGCCGTTGCTGCTGCACGCCGTGGCCACCGTCACCGGGACCGCACGCTATCTGGCGACGGCCGATCTGCTCGACGGTCTGCAGTCCGCCGGCCAGGTCGACGAGGGCATCGTGAAGATCACCGACCTCACCGTCGCCCGAACCGTGCCCGGCACCGTGGCGCATTCGGTGGACCGGCTGGTCACCACGGTGCGCGCGGTGCGTGACCAGATGTCGACGAGCACCTGGATGGTGCTGACCCCGGTGGAGCGCGCGGTGGAGTCGTTGACGCGCCAGGTGAGCCGGGCGCGAGCCGGATCCGCGCAGCCGGGGTCCGGGGACATCCTGGGCGACCCCGCCCTGGACCTCGGACCCGATCTCGGGCGCACCCACGAGGAGATCCTGCACGGTGTGCTGGCCCTGTCCGGTCTGCAATCGGAATCGATGGTGCACGATGCGGGCTGGATGTTCATGGACGTGGGCCGGCGCATCGAGCGGGTGATCACGCTGGCCGACCTGACCGTCGCGATGTTCGGGCAGTCGCGCGACATCGACGTCGAGCAGTCCCTGCTGGAGTCGTATCTGACGGCCAACGAGTCGTCGGTCATCTATCGGCGCCGCAACCGCGGTCTGTATCAGCTGGCCTCGGTTGCCGAACTACTGCTGTTCGACGAGACCAATCCCCGGTCGATGATCTTCCAGCTCGACCGGATCAGGTACGACCTGCAGTCCGTGCCGGAGACCCTGCGGTCGGCGGGATGCGAACGGGCCGTGGAGGAGATGATCGCCGAGTTGCGGCGCAGTGATCCCGCCGATCTGGTGCACGTCGACGCCCAGCACAACCGCTCCGATCTGCGCGAGCTGATGACCACGCTGCGCGACGCCGCGCGTGACCTGTCCGACCTGTTGACCCGCACCCGGTTCGCGCCGCCGCATCAGGCCCAGCCGATCTGGGGTGGAGGGGAGTCATGACCGCAGTCGCCGACGTACCGGCCGGTGGGTCCGTGCGCCGCTACCGGGTGGTGCACCGCACCTGTTACATCTACGACGACGAGGTGTCGTCGTCCTATGGCCGCTGCTATTTGACTCCTCGCGACCTGCCGCAGCAGCGGGTGCACAGCTCGGAGGTGAGGATCGACCCGGAACCCGATGACCGTTCCACCGGGGTCGACGTGTACGGCAACAACGACACGTACTTCCACGTCCGGACCCCGCATCGGGCGCTCGAGGTGACCGCCGTGTCGGTGGTAGAGGTGGATCCCGTCGATACGCAGCTGCTGTTGAGTCCGGAGGCGCGGGCGCCGTGGGAACGGGCCCGCCCCGCGGAGTCGGGTGCGCTGGCGGCCGAGTTCGTCCTCGACCTCGACCCGCCGGAGATCACCGACGCGGTCGTCGACTACGCCGCGACCGTGTTCACGCCGGGCCGGCCGCTGATCGAGGCGGTGACCGACCTGACGACGCGAATCCACCACGACTTCACCTACCGCTCCGGGTCCACCGCGATCAGCACCCGGGTGGACACCGTGATGGAGCGCCGGGTGGGTGTGTGTCAGGATTTCGCGCGGGTCGCGATCGCCTGTCTGCGTTCGGTCGGCCTGGCCGCCCGCTACGAATCGGGGTACCTCGCCACCGACCCGCCGCCCGGCCGGGAACGGATCTTCGGCGCCGATGCCAGTCACGCGTGGGCGGCGGTGTGGATGCCGGGGGACCGCTGGCTGGCCTTCGACCCGACCAACGACAAGCTGGTCGACGAGCGTCACGTCACCGTGGCGTGGGGCCGGGACTACGACGACGTGCCGCCCCTGCGCGGGGTCATCTACACCGAGTCCAAGAAGAGCCGCATCGACGTGTCGGTGGATGTCAGCCCCCTCGGACCAGACGGTCCCGACGCGGGCGGCGAGGTGGCCGCGCGTTCTTGAGCGTCGTCGCGCAACTGCGCGGGTCGTCTGTTTGACGGACGCGATCGTCCTTGTGCGCCTACGGGTTTCCGCAGGAACGGGTCTTTGCCACCGAAAACCATACTGCAGTTGGGACAAGAGCGGTGACGTTCGTCAGAGCGATTGGGTAGGTTGGTTGACAACATGACGGTACTAACAGAAAGCCGCATCATGAGCGTGGTGCGGGCGGCAGAGGCCCTGCTGTCACATCGCGCCGGATCTGCGGTCGTGCTCGATGATCCCGAGGATCTCGGCGGGAGCGGACGTACCACGGTGGTGCGGGTCCGTGTCGCCGCGAACCCGCTCTCCCTCGACCGGTCGCTGGTGATCAAGGCACTCCCCGAACACGAGGATCCGCACGCCTTCCACCGCGAGATCGCGTCGTACAAGTACGCGACCGCGCTGCCGAGCGAATCACGGCCGGGCCCACAGCTGATTGCGTCGGACCCCGACATCCGGCTCATGGTGCTCTCCGACCTCGGGCACGGCCGATCGATGACCGATCTGCTGTCCGGGGTGGATCCGGTCGAGACGTCGCGGGCGGTGAGTGCGTGGGGTCAGGCACTGGGCCGGATGCATGCGGCGACCGTCGGAGGCGAGGGCGACTTCCTGGCTCTGGTGCGGCGCGGACCGTCGGGCACCGAGGGTGGCGACAGCATGCGCGACGCGGCCCGCCGTGCCGTGGACTCCCTGGCCCGCGACGCCGAGTTGCTCGAGGTGACGGTGCCGGAGTCGGTGGCCGACGCCCTGGAGACGGCGTCGACCCTGTTCGACGACGGCGATCACCGCGCGTTCAGTCCGTCTGACGTCGGCCCGGAGAACATCCTCCTCAACGAGGACGGCGTCCAGTTCATGGACTACGAGTGGGGCGGTTTCCGCGACGCCACGCTCGACATCGCGTATGCGCTGGTCACCTTCACCAGCCAGCTCGCCCCGAGCGGCGTCGCCCGGGCGACCGACCTCGAGGTCTCGATGGTAGATGCCTGGCGTTCGGAGGTCATGGGCATCTGGCCCGCGCTGGGCCACGAGCGCGAGATGCAGCACAAGGTGCTCATCGCGCGGCTGCTCTGGGTCTGGCTGTCGACGGTGTGGATGCTGCCCGGCGAGGTGCCGGTGAGCCCCGATGACGTGTCCGACGGTGACGGATACGCCCACGACTGGGCGTTGCACACCAACGACCCGCGAGTGATCGTGGCGCGATGGACCGATCTCGCCGCGGCCGCCGGCCGGGGCGGGCACCGCGACATCGAGACGTTCTCGGCCGCTGTCGGGCTGGCCCTGCAGCGGGCGTGGCTGGCCTGATCCGAGCATGGATGGATTGTTCGACCCGCCCGGTACGCCGGCGGTGAGTGGCCTCGGCGCGGGTCCACATGGCACGCGACCGGATGCCCCGCTGGCGGTCCGGATGCGGCCGCAGTCGTTGGACGAGATCGTCGGCCAGCAGCATCTGCTCGGCGCCGGGTCGCCACTGCGCCGCCTGATCAGCGGTTCCGGTGCGGCGTCGGTGCTGCTCTACGGTCCGCCCGGGACGGGCAAGACGACGATGGCCTCGCTCATCTCGCGGGCCACCGGTGGGCGTTTCGAGGCGCTGTCGGCGTTGTCGGCGGGGGTCAAAGAGGTCCGCGCCGTCATCGACATCGCCCGGCGACGACTCGTCGAGGGTCAGCAGACGGTGTTGTTCATCGACGAGGTCCACCGGTTCTCCAAGACGCAGCAGGACGCCCTGCTCGACGCGGTGGAGAACCGGATCGTGCTGCTGGTGGCGGCGACCACGGAGAATCCGTCGTTCTCGGTGGTGGCACCGCTGCTGTCCCGGTCGCTGGTGTTACAGCTGCGGTCCCTGTCTGATGACGACATCCTCGAGGTGCTCGGGCGTGCGGTCGCCGACCCGCGCGGGCTCGACGGCCGCGTCGAGATCACCGACGCCGCCCTCGATCACCTCGTCGCGGTGTCCGGGGGTGATGCCCGCCGGGCGCTGACCGCGCTGGAGGCGAGTGCCGACGCCGCGCTGCGCGAGTCGGCCGACGACGCCGGCGAACCGGGGGGGTCGGTCATCGACCTGCCCGACGTGGAGGCGGCGATCGACCGGGCGGCCGTGCGCTATGACCGCGACGGTGACCAGCACTACGACGTGACGAGCGCCTTCATCAAATCCATCCGCGGTTCCGACGTCGACGCCGCACTGCACTACCTGGCGCGGATGATCGCCGCGGGTGAGGACCCGCGGTTCATCTCGCGCCGACTGATGATCCACGCCAGCGAGGACATCGGGATGGCCGATCCCACCGCGCTGCAGACCGCCGTGGCAGCCGCGCAGGTGGTGGCGCTCGTCGGCATGCCGGAGGCGAAGCTCGCCCTCGCGCAGGCCACGATCCACCTGGCGACCGCACCGAAATCCGGTGGTGTCGTCGCCGCGATCGGGGCGGCGATCGCCGATGTGGAGGCGGGTAAGGCGGGCGCGGTGCCCGCGCACCTGCGGGACGCCCATTACGCGGGTGCCAAGAAGATGGGTAGCGGCAAGGGGTACCGGTACCCGCACGACGACCCCGACGGTGTGCTGGCCCAGCAGTACCCGCCCGACGATCTCGTCGGCGTCGACTACTACACGCCCACCGACCACGGTTTCGAGCGCGAACTCGGTCCCAGGCTGGCGAAGTTGCGCTCGATCGTGCGCCGCGTGTCGCGACGCTGAGGATGCCGTTGAGCCCGACGCGACGGGCGTGTCGTGGGTCGGATGTGGCGATGACGGTAGGCTGGTGAGTCGCGGTTCCCGGCCACCTGGATGTTCCACATCAGGAATTCAAGCTGGTGAACCGGCCGCGACACGAGACCACACGCACCAGACCGATCGAGGATGACACCCCAGTGCAGACGCATGACATCCGGAAGCGATTCCTGGATCACTTCATCAAGGCCGGGCACACCGAGGTGCCCAGCGCATCGCTGCTCCTCGACGATCCGAACCTGCTGTTCGTCAACGCGGGCATGGTGCCGTTCAAGCCGTACTTCCTCGGCGAGCAGACCCCGCCGTTCGATCGCGCGACGAGTGTGCAGAAATGTGTCCGCACCCTCGACATCGACGAGGTCGGCATCACCACCCGGCACAACACGTTCTTCCAGATGGCCGGGAACTTCTCCTTCGGCGACTACTTCAAGCGTGAGGCCATCACCTTCGCCTGGACCCTGCTGACCGGGAGCGTCGAGAACGGTGGGTACGGGATCAGCCCGGACAAGCTGTGGCCGACGGTCTACCTCGACGACGACGAGGCCGAGGCGATCTGGCGTGACGAGATCGGTGTCCCCGCGCAGCGCATCCAGCGTCGCGGGATGAAGGACAACTACTGGTCGATGGGCGTGCCCGGACCGTGCGGCCCGTGTTCGGAGATCTTCTACGATCGCGGACCCGAGTACGGCGTCGAAGGTGGCCCCGAAGCCGACGAGGACCGCTACATCGAGATCTGGAACCTCGTGTTCATGCAGAACGAACGCGGGGCCGGTGGTGCCAAGGACGATTACGAGATCCTCGGCCCGCTGCCGAAAAAGAACATCGACACCGGGATGGGGATCGAGCGTGTCGCCTGCCTGCTGCAGGGCGTCGACAACGTCTACGAGACCGATCTGCTCAAACCGATCATCGACCTCGCCGCCGAGGTGACCGGTCGTGCCTACGGCGCCGGAAACCACGATGATCGCGGCTCTGCCGCCCACGAGGACGACGTGAAGTTCCGGGTGATCGCCGATCACACCCGCACCTCGGCAATGCTCATCGGCGACGGTGTGCTGCCCGGCAACGACGGGCGCGGTTACGTCCTGCGGCGGCTGCTGCGGCGCGTCGTGCGCTCGGCCCGGCTGCTCGGCGCCGAGGAACCCACGATGGGGGCGTTCATCGGCAGGGCCATCGACCTGATGTCGCCGTCCTATCCAGAACTCGCCGAGCAGCGCGACCACATCGTGTCGGTCGCGGTGGGGGAGGAGACCTCCTTCAGCAAGACGCTCGCCGCCGGTTCCAAACTGTTCGCCGACGCCGCTGCGGCCACCAAGGCCGCCCACCGGTCGACGATCAGCGGCAGCGACGCCTTCACCCTGCACGACACCTACGGATTCCCGATCGACCTGACCCTCGAGATGGCCGCCGAGGCCGGACTCGAGGTGGATCAGGCCGGTTTCACCGGGCTGATGGCCGAGCAGAAGCAGCGCGCGAAAGCCGACGCCACCGCCCGCAAGACCGGTCATGCCGACGTCGCCGTGTACCGCGAGTTCCTCGACCGAGGGCCCACCGAGTTCACCGGCTTCGACGAACTCGTCTCGGAGGCAAAGGTTCTCGGGCTCGTCGCCGACGGCGCACGGGTGCCGGCCGCGACCCCGGGTACCGAACTGACCGTCATCCTCGACCGCACCCCGCTCTACGCCGAGTCCGGTGGACAGATCGCCGACGTCGGGACCATCACCACCGGCTCCGGGGTTCGGCTGCGTGTCACCGACGTCCAGAAGCTCGGCAAGTCGGTGTGGCTGCACAAGGTCGTCGTCGACGAGGGGGAGATCGCCGAGGGCGACGAGGTGCTCGCCGCCGTCGACGCCGGATGGCGTCACGGTGCCACCCAGGGACATTCGGGTACGCACATGGTGCACGCGGCACTGCGCGAGGTGCTCGGGCCCGGTGCCACACAGGCGGGTTCGCTCAACCGGCCCGGTTACCTGCGCTTCGATTTCCATCAGGGCTCACCGCTCACCGACAGCCAGAAGCGGCAGATCGAGGAGATCTCCAACTCCGCCGTCGAGGCCAACTATCCCGTGCACACGTTCGAAACGGGTCTCGCCGAGGCGAAGTCGATGGGTGCGCTGGCCCTCTTCGGGGAGAACTACGGTGACGTGGTGCGGGTCGTCGAGATCGGCGGACCGTTCTCGATGGAGCTGTGCGGCGGCACGCATGTGGCCGCCTCCTCCCAGATCGGCCCGGTGACCCTGATCGGCGAATCATCGGTCGGATCGGGCGTCCGGCGCGTCGAGGCCTACGTCGGCATGGACTCCTTCCGGTTCCTGTCCAAGGAACGCGCACTGCTCGCCGGTCTCGCGTCGTCACTCAAGGTTCCCTCCGAAGAAGTCCCCGGCCGCGTCGAGCAACTCGTCACCCGGCTGCGGGATGCGGAGAAGCAACTCGAGAAGGTACGCGCCGACGCGGCACGCTCGGCGGCCGCCGGTCTGGTGGAGACCGCCGAACCCGTCGGCTCGACCCTCCTGGTGGGCGGTCGGCTGCCGGATGGCCTCGACGCCAACGGTTTACGGACGATCGCCACCGATCTGCGCGGGCGGGTCGCCGACCGCGCCGCGGTCATCGTGCTCTTCTCGGTGACCGATGCGGGGGACGGCACCACCAAGGTGCCCTTCGCCGTCGCCACCACCGCGGCCGCCCGCGATGCGGGAATCAAGGCCGGCGATCTGGTCCGGGAAACCGCCCCGCTCCTCGGCGGGCGCGGCGGCGGAAAACCCGATCTGGCGCAGGGTTCGGGCACCGACGCGACCGGTATCGAGACCGCGATCGCCCGCGTGCGGGAGCTCATCGCCCGATGAGCCTCACCCGGGGACGCCGGCTGGGCGTCGATGTGGGCAGCGTCCGCATCGGCGTCGCGGTCTGTGATCCCGACGGCATCCTGGCGACCCCGGTGGAGACGGTGGCCCGTACCCCACACAACGACGACGACATCGAGCGGATCGCGACGCTCGTCGACGAGTACGACGCCGCCGAGGTCATCGTCGGGCTGCCGAAGACGCTCCGCAACGAGGCCGGTGCGGCCGCCGAGGCGGCACGCGACTTCGGCGACCGACTGGCGGCGCGTATCGCGCCCGTCGGGGTGAGCTATCACGACGAGCGGCTCACCACGGTGACCGCGCACCAGGCGATGCGCGCGAGCGGACGCAACGCGAAGTCCTCTCGCGCGGTCATTGATCAGGCGGCGGCGGTCGCTATTCTGCAGGGGTGGTTGGATGCGCGACGGTGAAAATCGCGACGGGGAAAATCGCGACGGGGAGAATCGCGGTGGCAATTATCGCGACGACAGCAATCAGGGGAGGGACCGATCGGTGACTGAGGAGCGGCGTCGGAGCCGGCACCGCGAGCATGCCGACCACGAGGGCGTCGACCTCGAACGGTTGCGCTACTTCACCCAACCCGCCGACGGCGCATCGCACACCCGTCACCGTCGGCGCCGAAACCCGGCGACCGGTCCCATCCCTGCGCAGCGGTCCGCCGAACGCGCGATGCCGCAGCGGATCCCGCCCCGCCCGGCGCCGTCGGCACCCCGCCCGCCCGAACCGGAGCCCGCCGCCGCTGACGTCACCGCGCGCGTACCGCAGGCGCCCGCCGAGCCCCCCGTCTCCGCGCCGGCGCCCGCCCGCGACGACAGGTGGGTGACCGACGACCACGCCTGGGATGACGATCAGTGGTCCGGACACCATCGGACCGAAACGCACTGGGACGACGCACAGTACGACGACGCGACAGGCTCGGCACCGGTCACCGCGCCCGCCCCGGCAGGTGGTTTCGCCGACATCCTCGACCATGAGACCGCTCCGGTCGATCACGATCTGTCCCGCCACCGTCCCGCCGACCACCGCGCCGACGACGAGTACCGCGACCTCGACCACGGCGACTTCGACCATCCCGACCTCGACCATCCCGACCTAGACCATCCCGACCTCGACCATCCCGACCTAGACCATCCCGACCTAGACCATGCCGACACCGTGGCGGCCGCACCCCCACGTCGCCGACGGGGAACGCGCAAACGGCGGCGGCTGGTCCTGGCACTCGTGCTGGTGTGTCTGCTCGCCCTGATCGGTGGCGTCGGATACGTCGGTCTGCGCGCGTTCGGCGTGCTCGACTCGCGCAAGGACTACACCAACGCGGCCGGCACCGGCGACGTGCTGGTGGACATCCCGGACAATTCGACCCTGCAGGACTTCGGTCGCATCCTGGTGGACGCCGACGTCGTGGGCAGCGTCAAGGCGTTCACGAATGCTGCTGACGGACAAGCCATCTCGGGTGGTATCTACCAGATGCGCACCGAGATCCCGGCGTCGACGGCGGTGGCGATGCTGACCGATGGCACAAGCCACCGGGTCGGACGGGTCGTGGTGCCGGCCGGACGTCAGCTCGACACCAAGAAACGCGCCGACGGTGTCGTCACCCCCGGCATCTTCCAGATGATCGCGACCGCAACGGGTGTGACCATCAACGGGCAGCGCAAGGGAGTGACCGTCGAGCAACTCGAGCAGACGGCCGCCACCGCCACCCCCGAACAACTCGGAGTGCCGGACTGGGCCCGCACCGAGGTCAACGCCCTCACCGGCGACCACCGACGGATCGAGGGGCTCATCGTCCCGATCACCTGGGAGCGCATCGACCCGTCGCATTCGGCGCTGCAGATCCTGCACGACTTGATCACCCAGAGCACCCGGCAACTCGCCCAATGGGGCCTGCCGTCGAACAACCGGTCTGGACTCGAGCCGTACCAGACGCTGGTGGCCGCGTCGCTGGTGCAGGGTGAGGTCAATCTGGCCGACGACTACCCCAAGGTCGCCCGGGTCATCCTCAACCGGCTCGACAAGGGGCAGCGTCTGCAGTTCGACTCCACCGCCAACTACGCCGCCGACGTCACCGACCTCAACGTGCACAGCGATGTGCTGCGCGGTGACACCCCGTGGAACACCTACGTGCACAAGGGTCTTCCGCCGACACCGATCGGCGCCGTCGACGAGCAGGCGCTCGAGGCGATGGAGAGTCCCGCCGCCGGTGACTGGCTCTACTTCGTCACCATCGATTCCAGCGGCACGACCCTGTTCACCGCCGATTTCAACCAGCACCGACGCAACATCGGACGTGCCTGCGCGAACGGTTTCATCACGTGCAACTGAGCACGGAAACACCCCGATGAGTGGCGAGAACGCGCTCGAGCTCGGGCCACCCGAGGTGGTTGCGCCCATAGGCGGACGCGCCGCGCGCAGGGCGGCGGTCCTCGGGTCGCCGGTGTCGCATTCGCGCTCACCCGACCTGCATCTGGCCGCCTACCGCGCGCTCGGACTCGACGACTGGACCTACGAGCGGATCGAGTGCACGGCCGATCAGCTGCCGTCGCTCGTCGACGGACTCGGCCCCGAGTTCATCGGATTGTCGGTGACGATGCCCGGCAAACTCGCCGCACTCGGCCACGCCGACCTGAGCACCGAGCGGGCTCGCCTGGTCGGGTCGGCCAACACCCTGGTGCGCACCGCCGACGGATGGCGCGCCGACTGCACCGACATCGACGGCATGCTCGGCGCACTGGCCGACCTCGGGGTGCGACCGCAGGCGGACGCGGGCGGCCGCGCCGTGCTGATCGGGGCCGGTGGCACTGCGCTGCCCACCGTCGCGGCGCTGGCGCAGCGGGGATTCCGGGAGGTCGCGGTGGTCGCCCGCGATGCCGGGCGGGCGCGCTCGGTCATCGCGCTCTGTGAGCGGCTCGGGATCGACACCACGATCGTCGCCTTCGAACCGGGCGCCGACCTCGCCGACCGCTGCCGGGACGCGCACGTGGTCGTGTCCACCGTGCCGGCCGCCGGCGCGGCCACCCTGGCAGAGTCGGTGGCCGGTGCTGCGCGCGTCGTCGACGTCATCTACGACCCGTGGCCGACGCCGCTGGCCGCCGCCGTCACCGCCGCCGGTGGCAGCGTCGTCGGCGGCCTGGTCATGCTGCTCAATCAGGCGTTCTCACAGGTCGAGCAGTTCACCGGATTACCCGCGCCCCGCGCGGCGATGGCGGCGGCGCTGTCCGCCCCCGCCCAGCACTGAAGTGCCGCATCCGGCTGGGGATCATCCGCGCCGGAAGGCCGCGGCTGTGGACAACTGCCGCCGGTGAGCGGCCGGCCGACGTCGGGTCGTCCACGGTTACCCGATGGCGACCCTCGCGATCCTGCTCTGGCTGGCGGCTATCGCGCACTCCGACCTGCGCAGCCTGCGAATCCCGAATGTCCTTGTCTGGCCGGGTGTCTGCGCCGTCGTCGTCCTCGGCGGTGCGCATCCGCCGGTTCTGCTCGCGGCGCTGGTGGCCGCGGTGCCCTACGCACTGTGCCGGATGGCGCGATGGTGCGGTGGTGGCGACGTCAAGCTCGCCCTGGTGTGCGGCGGTCTGCTGGCAGGCTGGGATGCGGCGCTGATGCTGGTGCTGTGTGCGGCGGTGGGAAACGCGGCGCTGTTCGCGCTGCTGCGCGGCCGATCGGCCCTGCCGCACGGGCCGGTACTCGTCGTGGTGACCGTCGTCCTCGGTGGTCTGCTGCACGCGTGACACCCGACG
Organism: Gordonia bronchialis DSM 43247; assembly: GCF_000024785.1. Taxonomy (NCBI): domain Bacteria; kingdom Bacillati; phylum Actinomycetota; class Actinomycetes; order Mycobacteriales; family Gordoniaceae; genus Gordonia; species Gordonia bronchialis. The sequence goes on from NC_013441.1 coordinate 2,475,064, forward strand.
CGACAGCGATGACGGCGGATTTGGGTGTCCATGGAACAATTGACGACTGTGTTGCGCTGGATAACCGCCGGAGAGTCCCATGGACCGGCCCTTGTCGCCCTTGTCGAGGGGATGGTGGCCGGAGTCGAGGTCACCTCCTCCGAGATCGCCGAACAACTCGCCCGCCGTCGGCTGGGGTACGGCCGTGGTGCGCGGATGAAGTTCGAGGCCGACAAGGTGACCCTGATCGGCGGGTTGCGGCACGGCCGCACGATGGGCGGGCCGGTTGCCATCGAGATCGGCAACACCGAATGGCCCAAGTGGGAGACCGTGATGTCACCCGACCCGGTGGACCCCGGTGAACTCGAGGGCAGCGCCCGCAACGCGCCGCTGACCCGTCCCCGTCCCGGCCACGCCGACTACTCGGGGATGCTCAAATATGGCTTCGACGATGCCCGGCCCGTCCTCGAACGGGCCAGTGCGCGCGAGACCGCGGCCCGGGTGGCCGCCGGTACCGTGGCCCGCAACTTCCTGCGGCAGGTCCTCGGCATCGAGGTCCTCTCGCATGTGATCTCCATCGGCGACAGCGCTCCCTACGTGGGACCGCCACCGCGCTATGCCGACCTGACCGCCATCGACGCGAGCCCGGTGCGTGCCTTCGACGCCGACGCCGAGCGAGCGATGATCGACGAGATCGAGGCCGCCAAGAAAGACGGTGACACCCTCGGCGGCGTCGTCGAGATCGTCGCGACCGGCGTCCCGGTGGGATTGGGGTCGCATGTGAGCGGCGAGACCCGCCTCGACGCGCGGCTGGCCGCGGCCCTGATGGGGATTCAGGCCATCAAGGGCGTCGAGGTCGGTGACGGTTTCACCACCGCCCGCCGCCGGGGCAGCCAGGCGCACGACGAGATGGTGCCCGGACCCGACGGCGTGCTGCGTTCCACCAACCGGGCCGGCGGCCTCGAAGGCGGGATGACCAACGGCGAGGACGTGCGGGTCCGCATCGCGATGAAGCCCATCTCGACGGTGCCGCGCGCCCTGTCCACCGTGGACATGTCCACCGGCGAGACGGCCAGCGCCATCCACCAGCGGTCGGATGTGTGCGCCGTGCCGGCCGCCGGAGTGGTCGCCGAGTCGATGGTGGCGCTGGTGATCGCACAGGCCGCGCTGGAGAAGTTCGGCGGCGACTCGGCGACCGAGACCGCCGAGAACGCGGCCGGCTACCTCAAGCACATCCACTCCCGGCCACCGCGGGCATGAGGCCTCCGATGAGCATACCGAGTCCCGCGCGACCGGCCGGGAAGCGTCCGGCGGCCATCCTGGTCGGCTTCATGGGAGCCGGAAAGACCACGGTCGGAAGGATTCTCGCGGATCGTCTGGATGTCGACTTCATCGACACCGACGTGGAGATCGTGCGTCGGACCGGCCGTAGCATCCCGGACATCTTCACCGAGGACGGTCCCGACCGCTTTCGGCTGATCGAGCGCAACGTCGTCGCCGACGTTCTCGCCACCCACGCCGGTGTGGTCGCTCTCGGCGGTGGTGCGGTCACCACCCCGGCCGTTCGTGAGGCGCTCGCGGGCCACCGCGTGGTGCACCTGCGGATCGGTCCCGAAGCCGGCTACGCACGGGTGTCGGGCACCGACCGTCCGTTGCTCGCCTCCGAGGACCCCGCCGCACGCTACCGCGAGTTGCTGGCGGAGCGAGCCGATGTCTACGGGTCGGTGGCGACGATCGAGATCGATGCGCACGGCGACCCCGAAGTGGTGACCGACGCGCTCGTCGACGCACTCGCGAAAGAACTGATCCCGGAGAGGACCCGATGACCGACCCGATCTCGATCCGTGTGAACGCCGGGGCGCCCTACGACGTCATCATCGGCCGTGGCCTGCTCGGCGAACTCGCCGACGCGGCCGCCGGCGCCGACCGGGTGGCCATTCTCTATCAGCCGCCGCTGGCAAAGACGGCCGAGCAGATCCGGGAGTTCCTCGCGGACAGGGGATTCGACGCCCACCGCGTCGAGATCCCGGACGCCGAGGCCGGCAAGGATCTCTCGGTGGCCGCCTTCTGCTGGGAGGTTTTCGGACGGATCGGCCTCAAACGCAACGACAAGGTCGTCAGCCTGGGCGGGGGCGCCGCCACCGATCTCACCGGCTTCGTGGCGGCCACCTGGATGCGCGGCATCGGCGTGATCCACGTCCCGACGACCCTGCTGGCGATGGTCGACGCCGCGGTCGGCGGCAAGACCGGCATCAACACCGACGCCGGCAAGAACCTGGTGGGCTCGTTCCACGAACCCGACGCCGTGCTCATCGACACCGGAACCCTGGAGACGGTGCCGCGCAACGAGGTCGTCGCCGGGATGGCCGAGGTCATCAAGACGGGGTTCATCGCCGACCCGAGCATCCTCGACATCATCGAGGCCGACCCGCAGGCCGCGCTCGACCCGGCCGGCACGGTGCTCCCGGACCTGATCCGACGGTCGGTGCAGGTGAAGGCCGACGTGGTCTCAGCCGACCTGAAGGAATCCTCGCTGCGCGAGATCCTCAACTACGGCCACACTCTCGGTCACGCCATCGAGCGGCGCGAACGCTACCGCTGGCGGCACGGCGCCGCCGTGTCGGTGGGACTCGTCTTCGCCGCCGAACTGGCCCGTCTGGCCGGACGCCTCGACGACGCCACTGCCGACCGGCACCGCACGGTACTCGAGCTCGTCGGGCTGCCCACCACCTACGATCCCGATGCCCTCGGTGATCTCCTGGAGGGGATGGCCGGCGACAAGAAGAATCGGTCCGGCGTCCTGCGCTTCGTGGTGCTCGACGGCCTGGCCAAGCCGGGGCGCCTCGAAGGTCCCGACCCTGCTCTGATCGCCGCGGCCTACTCGGCGGTGGCGGGGGAGAGCGTGTCCAACGGAGCGACCCTGCTCTGAGCCGAGGCGCGCGAATCGTCGGCCGCCACAAGTGTTGTGCCAGCGAGCCCTTCGAGGCCCTCCGCTAACGCTGCGGGCACCGCCGGGAGCTCGGTGGGGCGTCGTTGCCGACACGCATCCATGGATTCGGGCTCAGGGAGCGTCGAGTCCGCAGGCCGATCTCAGCGCGTCGAGACCTCGACGGTGTCGGCGTCCTCGGCGCGGTCGGGGTGCACCGACCAGTCGTCGTCATCGTGGTTGGACCGGCGATTCTGTCGCCGCACCAGGAAACGGCCGACCGCAGCGCCGACGAAGGCGGGGACGAAGACCAGCAGGGCGGTGAACGATCCGCCGGCGATGAGTTCGATGAGGAAGCCGGACTGTCCGATCCCGGCCATCCAGAGCGTGCCGATCAGCCAGCAGACCGGGCCGGAGATGACGCCGGCGACGAGACCGGCCTGCAGCCAGCGGACGGTGAGGTCCTCGTAATCGTCGGGGTCCGGATTGGCGCGGGCGTCACGGATGCCGTCGAAACCGCCCCAGATCAGCGCGATCAGCACCACCGCGGCCACCGCGATCGTCTTCCACGTGGTGGAGTGCAACGGTGCGTGCACCACCGCGATACCGAGCAGGATGCGCGCGATGATGTGTACAGCGGCCATCACCAGGCCACGGGGCAACCACGAAGACATAGCGGACAGGGTACCGAGCGAGAACGTGTTCCGGTACCGCACCCACCCGATCGGTGGGATGACGGGAGACGAAGACGTCAGATACGAACCGACACCACCCCCGGGATCACCGGTGGGTGGTGTCGGTTGCTGCCGATGTCGCCGGCGCGGATGCCGGTTCAGGCGGCCACGGAGGCCGTCGGGTAACCGAGCTTCGGTGCCGGCTCCGAACGGGGGAGTCCGAGTTCGACGGTGGGCACGTCCTTGGTCTCGCGGGCCGTCAGCGCGGCTCCCGCGGCGATGAGGCAGACCACCGCGGTGAACAGGCTGATGACCACCCAGCCGCCCTCGCTGACCCCACCGAGTGCGGTGACGATCGACGGCGCGAAGCCGGCCATCAGGAAGCCGAGCTGGGTGCCGATCGCCATGCCGGAGAACCGGACCCGGGTGGAGAACATCTCGCCGTAGAACGACGGCCACACGGCGTTGGCGGCGGCGTACCCGAAGGAGAAGGTGGCAATCGCCAGCGCGAAGGTCAGCAGGTGATTGTCCTGGCTCATGGAGAGCATGTAGAAGGGCATCAGCACGGCCGAGGCCACGGCGCCGTAGATGAACACCGGCTTGCGGCCGATCCGGTCAGCGAGCTTGCCGAAGAAGGGCTGGGTGAACAACGCGCCGACGTTGGCCGCGACCACCAGCCACAGGGTGAGGTCGGCGTCGAGTCCCACCTCTTTGCCGTAGGCGAGGGCAAGGTTCGCGAAAACCGTTGACACAGCAGCGATGAACGCGCACAGGATGACGCGCACCACGTCACGCCAGTGATCGCGGAGCAGCGGGACCAGCGGCATCTTGGCGATCTCGCCGGCTTCCTTGGCCTCGGTGAACTGCGGCGTCTCGTGCAATTGACGGCGGATGAAGAAGGCGACGACCACGACCACGGCGGAGAACCAGAACGGCACGCGCCAGCCCCAGCTGTACTTGGCTTCGTCGGGCAGCGCCATGAACGGGATGAGGATCAGGGAGGCCAGGATCAATCCGCCCTGGGTACCGGTCAGTGTCCACGAGGTGAAGAAGGCGCGCTGATTGTCGGGGGAGTGTTCGAGGGTCAGCGAGCTGGCTCCGGCCTGCTCGCCGGCCGCCGAGAATCCCTGCATGAGTCGGCACACCACGAGCAGTGCGGGCGCCGCCCAGCCGATGGTCTCGAAGGTCGGCAAGCACCCGATGATGAAGGTCGACATTCCCATCAGGACCAGGGTGAACATCAGCACCCGCTGCCGGCCGATCCGATCGCCGAAGTGTCCCAGGATCACCGCACCGACGGGTCGGGCGATGTAGGCGAAGCCGAAGGTCGCGAACGACATGACCAGCGCGGCCTTGTTGTCCGACGGGAAGAACACGTGCGGGAGGATCAGCGCCGCGGCCGAGCCGAAGAGGAAGAAGTCGTAGTACTCGACGGCGCTGCCCATGAAGCTGGCGAGCGCCGCCCGTCGTGGTGTTCGACCCGAAGCATGCTCCGGGTGGCTGGTCGTGGCGGTCATCGGGACTCCTTGGTGGTGATTGCGCCGGGGATCGGTGGGCGTCAGGACGCGTTTGCGACCAGTTGACGGAAGTGACGGGACATGCGGGCGGCGTCGGGTGCGACGCCGGTGATCAGCTCGAAGGCGTCGACGGCCTGGGCCACGGCCATGTGCTGAACGAAGCGCAGGCACGCGATCAGCGTCCGCACGTGGCCGCCATCGGCCTCAGGTGCCGCAGGCCGCCGCCACGTCGGCCCGCGCTGCCGAACTGATGGGCCCGCCTACCGCCGCACCCTCGGGGACGAACAGGATTTCGGTTCGGCCGTCGCTCCCGACGGCACCGAGCTGTTCTGGGTCGATGACCCGACCGCGAGCGAACCCGCCTGGACCGGCGAGTTCCGCGACGGACGTCCCCGCACCGACAGCCCGGTGACCCGGATCGACCACGTCAACCTCACCCAGCCCTGGCAGACCGCCGAGGATACGGTGTTGTTCCTGCGCAGCGTCTTCGGGTTCGACGCCGACGCCCCCGCCGAGATGCCCGGTCCGCGTGGCCTGGTGCGCAGTCAGGTACTCCGGACCGCCGACGGCGCGGTGCGCATCCCGCTCAACGTCGCGCCCCAGGCACTCGACGACGACGCCCTGCCCCAACACGTCGCCTTCGCATGCTCGGATGTGCTGGCGCTCGCCCGCAGCGCCCGCGCCGCCGGCCTCGAATTCCTGTCCGTGCCCGACAACTACTACGACTATCTGCGCGGCCGGTTCGGACTCGACGGCGACTTCGTCGCCCGGCTCGCCGACCTCGATCTGCTCTACGACCAGGGGCCTTATCCGTCCGGGGGACACTTCGTGCACTTCTACACCCGGACCGTGGGGTCGGTGTTCTTCGAATTCGTCCAGCGCTTCGACGGCTACGACGGCTACGGCGTCGACAACGCCCCGGTGCGCCTTGCCGCGCAGCGGACCGGGCGTCACTGATCAGCGGTCGACACCCGAACGACGTCCTCGACCCCTTCGCCACCTTCGAGGTGGACCTGCCCACGCTGCAGAACCGCACGGGCCTTCGATTCCCGACGCTGGCGACCACCCGTCCCCGAGGCGGCGTTCGGGCCGGCTCTCCTCGAACACGTCACCGACATCGCCTGGTGATCCCGGCCGGGCCGGTGCCGGTCCGGTGCACCGGCGTCGTAGCGTGGTGGGGGTGACGATCCCGCATCCATCCTCCGGTGACACGGCGGCCCGACGACAGCGGCTGCGTGCGCGCCTCGCGACAGCGGCCACCCCGGTCGACGCCTTCGTGGTCTCCGACCTGATCAACGTCCGCTATCTCACCGGCTTCACCGGCTCCAACGCCGCGCTGCTCATCGACGTCGACGACCCGTCTCGCGACCGGATCTGCACCGACGGCCGCTACCGCACGCAGGTGGCCAATCAGGTTCCCGATCTCGAGGCGGTGATCGAGCGCAACTGTCCGCAGGCCCTGATCGAACGGGCACGGGACGGGGGTGCCACCCGCATCGGATTCGAATCCGACGCGATGACCGTCGCCGCGCACCGGTCGCTGACCAGGCGGTTCGACGACGCGGGTCTCGAACTGATCGGGTCCGACGGCCTCGTGCAGGAGTTGCGGATGGTCAAGGACCCGCACGAGATCGCCTTGCTGCGCGCGGCGTGTGCCATCGGCGACGCCGCGCTGGCGCAGATCATCGCCGATGGCGCGATCCGGGCCGGCGCCACCGAACGCGAGGTGGCACGGGCCCTGGAGTGGACGATGTACCGGCTCGGGGCCGACGGCATCGCCTTCGAGACCATCGTCGCGGCCGGGCCGAACTCGGCGGTCCCGCACCATCGGCCGACCGACGCGGTCCTCACCGACGGCGACCTGGTCAAGATCGACTTCGGTGCGGTCTACGCGGGCTATCACTCCGACATGACCCGAACCTTCGTGCTCACCCGGGCCGCGGACTGGCAGCAGGAGCTGTACGCCCTCGTCGCAACCGCCCAGGCAGCAGGCCGGGCGGCACTGACGCCCGGTGCCGAGCTCCGTGCGGTGGACGCCGCCGCCCGCGACGTCATCGACGAGGCCGGCCACGGCGACGACTATGTGCACGGCCTCGGACACGGCGTGGGGCTCGAGATCCACGAAGCACCCGGGATCGGCAAACTCGCGGCGGGTACACTGCCTTGCGGCGCAGCGGTGACCGTGGAGCCCGGTGTGTACCTTCCGGGACGCGGAGGCGTACGGATCGAGGACACCCTCGTCGTCACCGACGGCGAACCGGACCTGCTGACCGCCACCGACAAGACCTTCACCGTCATCTGACGGTCATCGCATTTCGACGTAGAGGAAGAGACAACCTATGGCGACCACCGCCGATTTCAAGAACGGCCTCGTGCTGCGCATGGACGACCAGCTGTGGCAGATCCTGGAGTTCCAGCACGTCAAGCCCGGCAAGGGCCCGGCGTTCGTGCGCACCAAGATCAAGAACGTGCTCAGCGGCAAGACCGTGGACAAGACCTTCAACGCCGGCGTGAAGGTGGAGACCGCGACCGTCGACCGCCGCGACATGCAGTACCTCTACAACGACGGCACCGACTACGTGTTCATGGACCAGCAGGACTACGAGCAGTTCGCCATCCCGCCGGCCATCGTCGGCGACGGCGCGCGGTTCCTGCTGGAGAACATGACCGTGCAGGTGTCGCTGAACGAGGGCAACCCGCTCTTCGTGGAACTGCCCGTCACCGTCGAGCTGGTGGTCGAGCACACCGACCCCGGCCTGCAGGGTGACCGCTCCACCGGCGGCACCAAGCCCGCCAAGCTGGAGACCGGCGCCGAGATCGCCGTGCCGCTGTTCATCAACACCGGCGACAAGCTGAAGGTCGACTCGCGCGACGGCAGCTACCTCGGCCGCGTCAACTCCTGACGAGGATCAGTGAAACAACCCGGAACCCGGCACAAGGCGCGCCGACGCGCGGTGGACATCCTGTTCGAGGCGGAGGCCAAGCAGGTCAGCCCTGCCCAGCTCGTCGCCGAGCGGCGTGAACTCGTCCGCAGCGACGAGAGCGTCGGCGCGATCCACGATTACACCGCGCGTGTCATCGAGGGTCTCGCCGACGACCAGGAGCAAATCGATTCGGTCATCAGCTCGCATCTGCGGGAGTGGACGCTGCCGCGGCTGCCCGCGGTCGACCGTGCGATCCTGCGGCTGGCCACCTGGGAGCTGTTCAACTCCGTCGATGTCGACACGGTCGTGATCGTCGACGAGGCGGTCGAGCTGGCCAAGGAGCTGTCCACCGACGACTCACCGGCCTTCGTCAACGGCGTCCTCGCCAAGATCGCCGACCTGGCCCCGCAGGTGCGGGCCGCCGCGGCCGCGGAGAGTCCCGCGACCGGCAACCCGGTCAACCGGCCGCCGTCGCAGTGACCCGCTACGTGTAGAGTGTCGCGAGGAAAGACATCCTTTAACGATCCGTCCAGCGAGGCGGAGAAGGAGGTCGGCTTTGGCCAGCCCACAGGGCAGGGTCCTGCTCGACGCTGCCGACGTGTCCCGGACGATCGCCCGGGTCGCGCATCAGGTGATCGAGAAGACCGCGCTCGACTCACCCGACGCGCCTCGCGTCGTCCTCATCGGAATCCCCACCCGCGGAACGAGTCTCGCGACCCGTCTGGGTGCGAAGATCAACGAGTTCGCCGGCACCGACATCCCGGTCGGCTACCTCGACATCACCCTCTACCGTGATGATCTGCGGGCCAAACCGCATCGCCCGCTCGAGCGCACCATGGTGCCGCGCGGTGGCGTCGACAACGCCATCGTCATCCTCGTCGACGACGTGCTCTACTCCGGGCGCACCGTCCGGGCGGCCCTCGACGCCCTGCGCGACCTCGGCCGGCCCGCTGCGGTGCAGCTGGCGGTCCTGGTCGACCGCGGCCATCGTGAACTGCCGCTGCGCGCCGACTACGTCGGGAAGAACATCCCCACCGCGCGTGATGAGAACGTCTCGGTGCACCTCGTCGAACACGACGACGTCGACGAGGTGGTGCTGACCCCGGCGGCACCGGCCACCAGCGACGGCACCGACGAGGCGGGTGCATGATGCGACGCCTGCTCTCCACCGCCGATCTGAGCCGCGACGAGGCCACCGAACTGCTCGACGAGGCGCAACGGTTCGAACAGGCACTGATGGGCCGCGAGGTCCGCAAACTGCCCACCCTGCGCGGCCGCACCGTGATGACTGTCTTCTACGAGAACTCCACCCGCACCCGGGTGTCCTTCGAGGTCGCCGGTAAGTGGATGAGCGCCGACGTCATCAACGTCAGCGCGTCGAGTTCGTCTGTGGGCAAAGGGGAATCGCTGCGCGACACCGCCAAGACCCTCCAGGCGGCCGGCGCAGATGCGCTCATCGTGCGCCATCCCGCCTCGGGTGCACCCGCCCAGATCGCCGACTGGACGACCGCCGCCGACGGCACCGGTCCCGCGGTGATCAACGCCGGCGACGGCACCCACGAACATCCCACCCAGGCGCTGCTCGATGCGCTCACGTTGCGGCAGCGACTCGGATCGCTCGACGGTCGTCGCATCGCGATCGTGGGTGACGTGGTGCACTCCCGGGTCGCCCGGTCCAACGCGCATCTGCTGGCCACCCTCGGCGCCGAGGTGGTGCTGGTGGCTCCGCCGACACTGCTGCCGGTGGGCGTCGAACAGTGGCCGGTCGCGGTCTCCGGCAACCTCGACGCCGAACTGGCCGGCGTCGACGCGGTGATGATGCTGCGCGTGCAGGCCGAGCGGATGAATGGGGGATTCTTCCCGAGCGCACGTGAGTACTCGCTGCGCTTCGGACTCAACGAACGCCGCCTCGGCCTGCTCGCCGACGACGCCGTGGTGCTGCATCCCGGACCGATGTTGCGCGGCATGGAGATCGGCTACTCCGTCGCCGACTCACCGCGCGCGGCCGTGCTCGACCAGGTGCGCAACGGCGTCCATGTCCGCATGGCGGTGCTCTTCCGACTGCTCGTCGGAACCGATTCGGCAGGAGCGCAATAGTGTCCACTCAGGCAACCGGAACCCTGCTCGTCACCGGTGTCCGTCCCTACGGCGAGGGTGACCCGGTGGACATCCTCGTCATCGACGGGGTGATCACCGAGATCGGCACCGGCCTCGAGGCGCCCGCGGAGGCCGAACGCGTCGACGGCGGCGGCGGGATCGTGCTGCCCGGCTTCGTTGACCTGCACACCCACCTGCGTGAACCGGGCCGCGAAGACACCGAGACCATCCGAAGTGGTTCGGCCGCAGCAGCTCTCGGTGGATACACGGCCGTCTTCGCGATGGCCAACACCAGCCCGGTGGCCGACAACTCGACGGTCACCGACAACGTCTGGCGAGCCGGCCGTGAGGTCGGACTCGTCGACGTGTACCCGGTGGGTGCGGTCACCGTCGGACTCGAGGGCACCCAGCTCGCCGAGATGGGCATGATGGCCGCGGGTGCCGCCGCGGTCCGGATGTTCAGCGACGACGGCAAGTGCGTGCATGATCCGCTGCTGATGCGGCGCGCACTCGAATACGCCAAGGGGCTCGACGTCCTGATCGCCCAGCATGCCGAGGAACCGCGGCTCACCGTCGGCGCCGTCGCCCACGAGGGGCCGACGGCCGCGCGGCTCGGACTGGCCGGGTGGCCGCGGGCTGCCGAGGAGGCCATCGTGGTGCGCGATGCGCTGCTCGCGCGGGATGCCGGTGCGCGCGTACACATCTGCCACGCCTCGACCGCCGGGACCGTCGAACTGCTGCGGTGGGCCAAGGATCAGGGCATCGCGATCACCGCCGAGGTCACCCCGCATCATCTGCTGCTCGACGACTCGCGATTGACCACCTACGACCCGATCAACAAGGTGAATCCGCCGCTGCGGGAGACGAGCGACAATCTTGCCCTGCGCCAGGCGCTCGCCGACGGGGTGGTGGACTGCGTCGCCACCGACCACGCACCCCATGCCGCGCAGGAGAAGTGCTGCGAGTTCGCCCAGGCCAAGCCCGGCATGCTGGGCCTGCAGACGGCCGTGGCGATCATCGTCGAGACGATGGTGACGCCGGGTCTCCTGGACTGGCGCGGGGTGGCCCGGGTGATGAGTGAACGGCCCGCCGAGATCGTCGGTCTCACCGATCAGGGACGCCCGATCGCGGTCGGCGAACCGGCCAACCTGGCCATCATCGACCCGGACACCTCCTGGGTGGTGCGCGGCCGTGAGCTGGCGAGCCTCTCGGACAACACGCCATACGAGGAGATGACGATGCCGACCACCGTGACCGCGACCGTACTGCGCGGTGTCCTCACCGCCCGTGACGGATCGGTGACCCGGTGAACTCGGCGACCTATGACATCGCGATCGTCGTCATCGTGGTGGTGGTGTGGGCTTCGCTCGTTGCCCTCGCCCTGCGCGGCTGGCGGAACCGGGGGCGTCGCCAGGCCGACTCGATCGGTGAATTACCCACCGCGCCCGACGATCTCGGGCAGCGGCAACTCGGCCCGTACACCGGCCTCTACGTCGGCAGCACGCTGGCGCCGAGTTGGCAGGACCGGGTGGCCGTCGGCGACTTCGGTGACCGCGCCTCGGCGACCATGAGCGCCTACGACGCCGGAATCCTGCTCGAACGCAAAGGGGCGAGCACCATCTGGATTCCGCGTGACTCCATCACCGCGGTGCGTACCGAGCGCGGCCTCGCCGGAAAGGTGATGACCGCCGACGGCCTGCTCGTCATCCGCTGGGTGCTGCCCACCGGCACCGAGATCGACTCCGGGCTGCGCGCCGACGACAAGACCATCTATCCCGACTGGGTACACGCCTTCGCCGAGAGCCCCGGCACATCCGGCGAGAACCCAACGGGCACACAGGAACAGGGGACTCAGGAATGAACACAGCGGTCTTGGTGCTGGAGAACGGGCAGGTCTTCACCGGTCGCCCGTTCGGTGCCGTCGGCGAAACCCTCGGGGAGGCGGTGTTCTGTACCGCGATGACCGGGTACCAGGAGACCCTGACCGATCCCAGCTATCACCGGCAGATCGTGGTGGCCACCGCGCCGCAGATCGGCAACACCGGCTGGAACACCGAGGACGACGAGAGCCACGGCGGCAAGATCTGGGTCGCCGGTTATGCAGTGCGCAATCCCACCCGGCGCGTGTCGAATTGGCGGGCCAGTACCTCGCTGGAGGACGAGCTGGTGCGGCAGGGGATCGTCGGCATCGCCGGCATCGACACGCGGGCCGCGGTCCGTACCCTGCGTGACCACGGTTCGATGCGGGCCGGGGTGTTCTCCGGGGAAGCGTTGTCCGACACCGACGAACTGCTCAGCCGGGTGCGCAGCCAGCCGTCGATGAAGGGGGCCGACCTCGCCGGTGAGGTCACCACCGACACCGGCTACACCGTGGAACCCGAAGGCGAGGTGCGCTTCACCGTCGCCGCCATCGACCTCGGCATCAAGACCAACACACCGCGGATGTTCGCGCAGCGCGGCGTGCGGGTCCACGTGCTGCCGGCCGTCGCCGATCTGGCCACCATCACCGCGCTGAACCCCGACGGGGTGTTCTTGTCCAACGGACCCGGCGATCCGGCCACCGCGGAGGCGCCGGTGAACCTGACGCGCGAGGTCCTCGGCGCCGATCTGCCGCTCTTCGGCATCTGCTTCGGCAATCAGATCCTGGGTCGCGCACTCGGCCGCGGCACCTACAAGATGACCTTCGGGCATCGCGGCATCAACATCCCCGTCATCGACGCGGCGACCGGCACCGTGTCCATCACCGCGCAGAATCACGGCTTCGCCCTCGAAGGTGAGGCCGGCGAGGAATTCGACACCGACTTCGGACGCGCCCGTGTCAGCCATGTGTGCGCCAACGACGGCACCGTCGAAGGCGTCGAATTGCTTTCCGGGCGAGCGTTTTCCGTCCAGTACCACCCGGAGGCGGCGGCCGGCCCGCACGATGCCGCCTACCTCTTCGACAAGTTCATCACCCTGTTGGAGGGTGACCGCGCGCAAGGAAGTAAGGCCTGATGCCACGTCGTACCGACCTCTCCCACGTCCTGGTCATCGGCTCCGGTCCGATCGTGATCGGACAGGCCTGCGAGTTCGACTACTCGGGCACCCAGGCCTGCCGCGTCCTGAAGGCCGAGGGCCTGCGCGTCAGCCTGGTGAATTCCAATCCGGCGACGATCATGACCGACCCGGAGTTCGCCGACGCCACCTACATCGAGCCGATCACCGCCGAATACGTGGAGAAGGTGATCGAGGCCGAACGCGACGCCGGTCACCCGATCGACGCGGTGCTGGCCACCCTGGGTGGCCAGACCGCTCTGAACACCGCTGTCGCCCTGCATGATCGGGGTTCGCTCGAGAAGTACGGCATCGAGCTGATCGGCGCCGACTTCGACGCCATCCAGCGCGGCGAGGACCGGCAGATGTTCAAGGACATCGTCGCGAAGGTCGGCGGCGAAAGCGCCCGCTCGCGGGTGTGCCACACCATGGACGAGGTGCGCGACACCGTCGCCGAACTCGGCTTCCCGGTGGTGGTCCGGCCGTCGTTCACCATGGGTGGCCTCGGCTCCGGAATGGCCTACGACGACGCCGATCTCGAGCGCATCGCCGGCGGGGGCCTGGCCGCGTCGCCGACCGCGAACGTGCTCATCGAGGAGTCGATCCTGGGCTGGAAGGAATACGAGCTCGAGCTGATGCGCGACAACCGCGACAACGTGGTGGTCGTCTGCTCCATCGAGAACGTCGACCCGGTGGGCGTGCACACCGGCGACTCGGTGACCGTCGCCCCGGCGATGACGCTGACCGACCGCGAATACCAGATCATGCGTGATCTCTCGATCGCCATCCTGCGCGAGGTCGGCGTGGACACCGGTGGCTGCAACATCCAGTTCGCACAGGATCCGCGCGACGGCCGGCTCGTCGTCATCGAGATGAATCCGCGCGTGTCGCGGTCGTCGGCATTGGCCTCCAAGGCAACGGGTTTCCCGATCGCCAAGATCGCCGCGAAACTCGCCATCGGCTACAGCCTCGACGAGATCGTCAACGACATCACGAAAGAGACGCCGGCCTGCTTCGAGCCGACGCTGGACTACGTCGTCGTCAAGGCACCGCGGTTCGCCTTCGAGAAGTTCCCCGGCGCCGACGACACGCTGACCACCACCATGAAGTCGGTGGGGGAGGCGATGAGCCTGGGCCGCAGCTTCGCCGAGGCGCTCGGCAAGGTGATGCGGTCACTAGAGACCAAGGCCGCCGGCTTCTGGACCGAACCGGGCCGGCCCGATCCGTCGTCGGTCGACCTGCCCGCGTTGATCGACGAGCTCCGCACGCCGCGCGACGGCCGGCTCTACGGCCTGATGCTCGCCCTCGAGGCCGGTGCCACCATCGAGCAGCTCTACGAGGCCACCGCGATCGACCCGTGGTTCCTCGCCGAGATCGGTGGGGTCGCCGCACTCGGTGCGCAGATCCGCGACGCCGACCGGCTCGACGAGTCGCTGCTGCGTGAAGCGAAGAGCACCGGGTTCTCCGACCGGCAGATCGCCGCGCTGCGAAGTGATTTCGACGACGAGGAGGCCGTCCGCGAGTTCCGGGTGGGCCTCGGGGTGCGCCCGGTCTACAAGACCGTGGACACCTGTGCCGCGGAGTTCGAGGCCCGCACGCCCTACCACTACTCGACCTACGAACTCGATCCCGCCGCGACCACCGAGGTGGCGCCGCAGACCGAACGGGAGAAGGTCCTGATCCTCGGGTCGGGCCCCAACCGCATCGGGCAGGGCATCGAATTCGACTACTCGTGTGTGCATGCCGCCCTGACACTCTCCGACGCCGGTTACGAGACGGTGATGGTCAACTGCAACCCGGAGACCGTCTCCACCGACTACGACACCGCCGACCGGCTGTACTTCGAGCCGCTCACCTTCGAGGACGTGCTCGAGGTGTACTACGCCGAATCGCGGTCGGGCCGGGTCGCCGGCGTGATCGTCCAACTCGGCGGCCAGACGCCGCTCGGCCTGGCGCATCGGCTGCAGTCGGCGGGCGTGCCGATCGTCGGTACCTCGCCCGCGGCCATCGACCTGGCCGAGGACCGCGGCGAGTTCGGCAAGGTGCTCACCGCCGCCGGACTCCCCGCACCGGCCTTCGGCACCGCCACCAGCTTCGACGAGGCGCGCGACACCGCCGCCCGGATCGGCTACCCGGTGCTGGTGCGACCCTCCTACGTCCTCGGCGGACGCGGCATGGAGATCGTCTACGACGAGGACTCGCTGGCCGATTACATCTCGCGCGCAACCGAACTCACCCCGGATCATCCGGTGCTGGTGGACCGGTTCCTCGAGGACGCGGTCGAGATCGACGTGGATGCCCTGTGCGACGGTGACGAGGTCTACATCGGCGGCGTGATGGAACACATCGAGGAGGCCGGTATCCACTCCGGTGACTCCGCGTGCGCACTGCCGCCGGTGACGCTGGGCCGGGCGGATCTGGCGATGGTGCGCGAGTCCACCGAGGCACTGGCCAAGGGGATCGGCGTGCGCGGACTGCTGAACGTGCAGTACGCACTCAAGGACGACATCCTCTACGTCCTCGAGGCCAATCCGCGCGCGAGCCGCACCGTGCCGTTCGTGTCCAAGGCGACCGCGGTGCAGCTGGCGAAGGCGTGTGCCCGGGTGATGCTCGGTGAGTCGATCGCCGACCTGCGGGCCACCGGGTTGTTGCCGGCGCAGGGGGACGGCGGGGAGGCACCGGCGCACGCGCCGATCTCGGTCAAGGAGGCGGTCCTGCCGTTCAACCGGTTCCGCCGTCACGACGGCACCGGCGTTGACTCGTTGCTCTCCCCGGAGATGAAATCGACCGGTGAGGTGATGGGCATAGACGCCGACTTCGGCCGGGCGTTCGCCAAGTCGCAGACCGGCGCCTACGGGTCGCTGCCCACCTCGGGAGCGATCTTCGTCAGCGTCGCCAACAAGGACAAGCGGGCGCTGCTGTTCCCGGTCAAGCATCTCGCCGACCTCGGATTCACCATCCTGGCCACCGAGGGGACCGCGGATGTGTTGCGGCGCAACGGTATCGATGCCACCACGGTGCGCAAACACTTCGAGTCCGGGCCGGGGGAGACCAACATTGTGGACACCATCCGGGCCGGCGAGGTCGGCATGGTGATCAACACGCCCTATGGCAACTCCGGCCCTCGCGTGGACGGATACGAGATCCGCAGCGCCGCAGTGTCGGTGGGCATCCCGTGCATCACCACGGTGCAGGGTGCGAGTGCCGCGGTGCAGGGCATCGAGGCCGCCATCCGCGGCCAGATGGGTGTGTCCTCGCTGCAGGAACGTCACCGGGCCCTGGTCGGCGGATGAGCGCAGGCTTCGCCGAACGCTACCGCCGCGCCGTGGACACCCGGGGCCGGCTGTGCGCGGGTATCGATCCCCACGCCGCCCTGCTGGAGGCGTGGGGACTGCCGGTGTCCGTCGACGGTCTGCGGCGATTCGCCGAGACCTGCACCGAGGCACTGGGTCCGGTGGCTGCGGTGATCAAACCGCAGGTCGCTTTCTTCGAGGCGTTCGGTTCGGCGGGGCTCGCCGTGCTCGAGGACACCATCGCCGGATGTCGGGACGCCGGTGCACTCGTTCTCGCCGACGCGAAACGCGGTGACATCGGTTCCACCATGGCGGCCTACACCCGGGCCTGGCTCGACGACGCGTCGCCGCTGTGCGCGGATGCGGTGACCGCGTCGCCCTATCTCGGCTTCGAGTCGCTGCGGCCCGCCTACGACGTCGCCCACCGCACCGGCCGGGCGGTGTTCGTCCTGGCCCGGACATCGAATCCGGAAGGGGCACAACTCCAGACGGCGACCACCGGTGCGGGTCGCTCGGTGGCGCAGATGATCGTCGACGCGGCCGCGGCCGAGAACGCCGACGGCGCCGCGACCGCGGGTGTGGTGGTGGGCGCCACGCGCGAGCACGGACTCGACCTCGCTGCGCTCAACGGACCGATCCTCGCGCCGGGGCTCGGCGCCCAGGGGGCAACGGCCGACGCGCTGCCGGCCGTCTTCGCCGACGCGGACCCCCGGTGGCTGCTGCCGGCGAGTTCCCGCGGCGTGTTGCGCGCCGGGCCGGACGCGGCGGCGTTGCGCGCGGCCTGCGAACAGACCATCGCCGAGGTCGAGTCGGCACTCCAATCCTGAACGCGCAACGGCCCATCGGTGCCGGGCGCCGGGGATAGACTCGGCGGGTGGCGAACCCCCTGGTGACCGTCGTCGTCGACGACCACCCGTTCTTCCGCGACGGGATCGCGCGCGGACTCACGCTCAGCGGCCGGGTGTCGGTGATCGGGGAGGCCGGCGACGGCCGCGCGGCGCTGGACCTGATCCGCGAGGTCACTCCCGACGTTGCCGTCGTCGACTATCAGATGCCGCAGATGACCGGCGCCGATGTGGCCCACGCCGTCACCCGCGACGGCCTGTCCACGCGGGTGCTGCTGCTGTCGGCCGTCACCGATGCGCCGATCGTCTTCGAAGCCCTGCAACGGGGCGCGAGCGGGTATCTGTCCAAGGACGCCGACCGCGACACCATCGTCGGCGCGGTGCTGCGGGTCGCCAAGGGAGACACGGTGGTGCCGCCCGAACTGGCGGGCGGTCTGGTCGATCAGATCCGGGCACACACCACCACGGGTTCACCGGCGCTGAGTGAACGCGAACACCAGGTTCTGGTCGGTTTCGCGCAGGGACGCTCGATCCCGCAGCTGGCCGCGGAGCTGTTCATCGGGGCATCGACGGTCAAAACCCATACGCAGCGGCTGTACGAGAAGCTCGGCGTCTCGGATCGGGCGGCGGCGGTCGCCGAGGGTATCCGGCGCGGACTGATCGACTGATCGGATGCCTGGCGATGGGCGGTCCGGTCACCTCGGGGCGGACTCGGCGACGGAACTGCGGGAGATCACGGCACCGGGTCCGGTGCGATCGATCCTCGTCGATCACGCCCTGCGCGGGTTGCGCATCCAGGTGTTGCTGCGGGTGATCCTGGCCGCCTTCGTGGCCGCCGTCGTCGCGTTCGACCCGCCCGCGGGCTACCTGACCGCCACCTGGATCGTGACCGGCGCCTATCTCGCCTGGTCGGCGCTCACCGTGGTTCTCGCGGTGCGGGGCGACGAGACCACCGTCCGCCTGCTGTGGCTGGCCGCGTTCGGTGACCTCGTCGCGCTCACCGCCGTTGCGATACTCGCGAGCCGTTCCGACGCGATCAGCTGGACCTCGGACGTGCTGCTCACCGGCTTCGCCGTGATTCCGATGATCGCCGCGACGCAGCTGCGGCCGTGGGTCTGCGCGGTGATCGCGGTACCGACGGTGATCGTCTTCTTCCTGGCGAGTGCCGCGGCCCGCCCGCAAACGGGGAGCCCTGGTCGTCGGTGGTGCTGCACACCGGGGTGATCGCGACACTCGGTCTCGGTAGCGTGCTGCTCTCGCGTCTACAGCGCTCCCGGGTGGCCACCATCGGGTCGCTGGCCGCCGACCGGTCGCGTCTGCTCGCCGAGACGCTGCGGATCGAGGATCGGGAGCGGCGCGACCTCGCCGAATCCCTGCACGACGGCGCGATGCAGTATGTGCTCGCCGCCCGCCACGCGCTTGCCGACGTGCGCCGCGGCGACGATCCGGAGGCTCTCGCGCGTCTCGATGCGGCGCTGACCGAATCCGGCCGGATGCTGCGCTCCACGCTCACCACCCTCAATCCCGCCGTCCTCGATCACCACGGCCTCGGGGTGGCCCTGACAGAACTCGGGGCATCGGCCGTCGGGCAACACGGACCGCGGGTGGCCGTCGACACCGCGGGCTGGGTGGGGGACACACCGACGCCGGTGGACGCGTTGCTGTACGCAACCGCACGCGAACTCCTCGCCAACGTGCTCAAACACGCACACGCCGAGCGAGTGGAGATGACCGCCGAATACACCGGCGGTCAGGCGCGGCTGGTGGTGCTCGACGAAGGCACCGGCTTCACCGAGGACGATGCGCTGCGCATCCCCGAACGGCTGGCACAGGGCCATCTGGGGCTGGCCTCACGACGGGTCCGACTGGAGGCGGCGGGCGGTTCGCTGACCGTCGGAGCCCGGCCGGGCGGCGGCACGGTGGCCGTCGCGACCGTGCCGTTACGGCTCGACGCGGCCGGTTGACCTGCGCACGAGACCGCGCGGCCGGCGAGCCCACCGGCGGTTTGGCGGGCCGCGACACACCGACGCACCGGGATGAGTCTGGGAAAGAATGCCCACAGCTCCTCCGTCACTCGCGTCACACACGTGTCGGGCGCCAGGTGTCGCGCAATGACCAGGAAATACCCCGTGAGCTGCACAGATCGTGGTCCGAGGAGGATCTGCCCCAGACACGGCGAGGTGGCAACGTACAGCATGGGAATCGCGCACCCGAGCAGGGGTCGTACTCGAATTGCCTGCTCACGTTGGGTACGGTCGACCACGCGTCCGCGATTTACCGCGGCCAAGCGGGTCACATGTTCGTGTGGCCCAGCAGACTGATCGAAGAACGAAATACGGAGGAACCGTGGCCCTTCCCCAGTTGACAGACGAGCAGCGCGCCGCCGCCTTGGAGAAGGCTGCTGCCGCTCGGCGGGCCCGCGCCGAGCTCAAGGAGCGCCTCAAGCGCGGTGGCACCGACCTGAAGCAGGTGCTCAAGGATGCCGAGAACGACGAGATCCTGGGCAAGATGAAGGTCTCCGCACTGCTGGAAGCCCTGCCGAAGGTCGGCAAGGTGAAGGCGCAGGAGATCATGACCGAGCTGGAGATCGCCCCGACCCGCCGTCTGCGCGGCCTGGGCGACCGTCAGCGCAAGGCGCTGCTCGAGAAGTTCAGCTCCTGAACGAGCAGCACCAGGCGTCCGCCGCGAGCGGGCGCACCAGCACCGAACGTCCGAGGAGCCGACTGATCGTCTTGGTCGGCCCCTCGGCCGTCGGTAAATCCACCGTGGTGGCCCGGGTACGAGACCGCTTGCCGCAGTTGTACTTCAGTGTCTCGGCCACCACCCGCGCACCGCGGCCCGGCGAGGTCGACGGCCGCGACTACCACTTCGTCGACGCCGCCGAATTCGACCGGATGATCGCCGACGACGAGCTTCTCGAATGGGCCGAGATCCATGGCGGACTGCAGCGGTCGGGGACACCCGCCCGCCCGGTCCTCGACGCCCTCGCCGCCGGTGTGCCTGTCCTCGTCGAGGTCGATCTGGTGGGGGCGCGCAACGTCGTCGCCCGGCTACCGGAGGCGATCACGGTGTTCCTGGCCCCGCCGAGCTGGGACGAGCTCGTCAACCGTCTCACCGGTCGCGGTACCGAGAGTCCCGAGGCAGTGGAGCGGCGACTGGCAACCGCGCGGACCGAGATGGCCGCGCAGAACGAGTTCCACCACGTCGTCGTGAACAGCGAAGTCGACCAGGCGGCCGATGAGTTGGTATCCTTGCTGGTCGGACCTTCTCAGCCCGCCTCGCCCACCCGGCAGGATGCCGCGGGCACCCGCTGAGCCGGCCGTACCGTGGTCCGCACGGGACCATCCACACGCACGTCACACGTCACGCAGCAGGAGATCGAGTGAGCACCCAGACCAACTTCGAGATGACCGAGATCGCTGATGCGCCGGCCTACGACACCCCCCTCGGCATCACCAACCCGCCGATCGACGACCTGCTCGAGCGCGCCTCCTCCAAGTACGCGCTGGTGATCTACGCGGCCAAGCGTGCCCGTCAGATCAACGACTACTACAACCAACTCGGCGACGGCATCCTCGAGTACGTCGGCCCGCTGGTGGAGCCGGGTCTGCAGGAGAAGCCGCTGTCCATCGCGATGCGCGAGATCCACTCGGACCTGCTCGAGCACACCGAAGGCGAGTAGAGCCACCGCGTCGCGATGAGCAATTCGGCCAGACCACGTCGGCGCATCCTCGTCGGAGTCGGCGGCGGTATCGCCGCCTACAAGGTGTGCTCGGTCATCCGGCATTTCACCGAGGCCGGACACGAGGTGCGTGTGGTACCCACCGAGGCCGCGCTGAGATTCGTCGGCGCCGCGACCTTCGAGGCACTGTCCGGTCATCCGGTCAGCACCGACGTCTTCGACGACGTCGACCAGGTCGCGCATGTGAGGCTCGGTCAGGGAGCCGATCTGGTGGTCGTCGCCCCGGCCACCGCCGATCTGATGGCCCGCGCCGCCTCCGGTCGCGCCGACGACCTGCTCACCGCGTCTCTGCTGACCGTGCGATGTCCGGTCCTGTTCGTGCCGGCGATGCACACCGAGATGTGGGATCACCCGGCCACCGCGGCCAACGTCGCGACCCTGCGTGCCCACGGCGCCACCGTGATGACGCCGGCCTCGGGCCGGCTCACCGGAACCGACTCGGGACCGGGCCGGCTACCCGATCCGCAGGAGATCTCGCTGATCGGTGAACTCCTCCTCGAACGCCCCGATGCCCTGCCGTATGACCTCGCGGGTGTGCGTGTCGTCATCAGTGCGGGCGGAACCCGCGAACCACTCGACCCGGTGCGGTTCCTGGGCAATCACAGTTCCGGCAAGCAGGGCTTCGCGCTCGCGCGGGCCGCGGCCCAGCGCGGAGCCACGGTCACGGTGGTGGCCGGTTCCACCGCCGATCCCGGCGATCCCGCCGGTGTGGAGATCGTGCGGGTGGCCACCGCCGAACAGCTCGCGGTGGAGATGACCAAACGCTCCGCGGAATCCGATGTGGTGATCATGGCCGCGGCGGTCGCCGATTTCCGGCCGGTCGCGGTCGCCGACGCCAAGATCAAGAAGGGCCAGGACGGGCCCGCTCCGATCGAGCTCACCACCAACCCGGACATCCTGCGCGGACTGGTCGAGAGCCGGATGGCCGGCCAGATCCCGGCGGAGACGGTGATCGTGGGCTTTGCCGCCGAGACCGGCGACGAGACCGGCGGGGTCCTCGACCACGGACGCGCCAAACTCGCCCGCAAGGGCTGCGACCTGCTGGTGGTGAACGCCGTCGGCGACGGCAAGGCCTTCGGTACCGAAGACAACACGGGTTGGCTGTTGTCCGCCAACGGCGCCGAGACCGCGTTGCCGCTGGGTTCCAAAACCCTCATGTCGAGCCGAATACTTGACGAAGTGCGTGCCCTGGTGCCTGATGGTCGGGGTGCGTGACCCGCACCGCACGCCCCGTCGTCGGGTGTGTGTAGTTTGGAACGCACTCACGTCGGCATCCCCGGGGGACGAGCGGTCACTGCCGGACACAGACGTGTCCAGCTGACCCTCCCGCCGACCGACACCGTCACGACTTGTCTTGAGAGGACCAGATGACCACCTCCGCGTCACGTCTGTTCACCAGCGAATCCGTCACCGAGGGACACCCCGACAAGATCTGTGACGCGATCAGCGACTCGGTGCTCGATGCGATCCTGACCGAGGACCCCAAGGCACGCGTCGCGGTGGAGACTCTCGTCACCACCGGCCAGGTACACGTCGCCGGTGAGGTGACCACGACGGCCTATGTCGACATCCCGGGCATCGTCCGGCAGAAGATCCTCGAGATCGGCTACGACTCGTCGACCAAGGGATTCGACGGCGCGTCCTGCGGCGTGAACGTCGCGATCGGCGCGCAGTCGCCCGACATCGCCGGGGGCGTGTTCAACTCGCACGAGAGCCGCAGTGGGATCTCCGAGGACGAGATCGACAGCCAGGGTGCCGGTGACCAGGGCCTGATGTTCGGTTTCGCGACCAACGAGACCCCGGAACTGATGCCACTGCCGATCGCGCTCGCACATCGCCTGTCGCGCAAGCTGACCGAGGTCCGCAAGTCCGGCGTCCTGCCGTACCTGCGGCCGGACGGCAAGACCCAGGTGACCATCGAATACGACGGTGACAAGCCGGTGCGCCTGGACACCGTGGTCCTCTCGACGCAGCATGCCGCCGACATCGACCTGGAGAACATGCTGACCCCGGACATCCGCACCGAGGTCGTCGAGGCGGTGCTCGCCGATCTCGAGGTGGCGACCCTGGACACCTCCGGCTACCGGCTGCTGGTGAACCCGACCGGCAAGTTCGTGCTGGGCGGACCGATGGGCGATGCCGGGCTGACCGGTCGCAAGATCATCGTCGACACCTACGGCGGCATGGCCCGCCACGGTGGCGGCGCCTTCTCCGGCAAGGATCCGTCGAAGGTGGACCGGTCGGCGGCGTATGCGATGCGCTGGGTGGCCAAGAACGCCGTCGCCGCAGGTCTCGCCGACCGCATCGAGGTGCAGGTGGCCTACGCGATCGGTAAGGCCGCCCCGGTCGGCCTGTTCGTCGAGACCTTCGGCACCGAGAAGGTCGACCCGGCTGTTATCGAACGCGTCATCTCGGAGAACTTCGATCTGCGTCCGCTCGCGATCATCCGCGATCTGGACCTGCTGCGCCCGATCTACGCACCGACTGCCGCCTACGGTCACTTCGGCCGCACCGACATCGATCTGCCGTGGGAGCGTACGGACCGCGCCGAGAAGTTGCGCGCCGCAGCGGGCCTCTGACCGACACCACGCCGTCGCCGGCGGGGTCCACCTCGCGGGCCCCGAAGACGGTCGGCCGCAAGGGTTCCCGTGTTCCGGCCACCTCGCGGCCGGTGGCGCAGGTGCTGCCGCTGCTCGGACTGACCCACCTCGATCGACCCTTCGACTACCTCGTCGACACCGAGCAGGATGCGACGGCACTGCCGGGTGTGCGGGTGCGCGTCCGCTTCGCCGGACGCCTCGTCGACGGAATCCTGCTCGACCGCATCGACGAGAGTGAGCATCCGGGCAAACTCGGCTGGCTCGATCGCGTGGTCTCCGCCGAACCCGTCCTCGGTCCCGAACTGGCCGCGTTGTGCCGGGCGGTCGCCGACCGGTATGCGGGCACCATGGGCGACGTCATCCGCCTCGCGGTCCCGCCTCGCCACGCCCGCACCGAGAAAGAGGAGACCCCGGCGCCGACGAGCGTCGTCGTCGCGCCCGACCGGGCCGGCTGGCGCACGTATCGGTCGGCCGACGGTTTCCTGGACTCCCTGAGCGCCGCCCATCCCCGCGCCGCCTGGCAGGCGGTACCCGGTGAGGACTGGCCGCGCCGCCTTGCCGAGCTGGCTGCGACGGTGGTGGCCGCGGGCCGGGGCGCGATCATCGTCGTACCCGATCAACGGGACCTCGATCGGGTGTCGGCGGCGTGTGAACCGCTCCTCGGTGACCGGTGTGTGACGCTGTCCGCCGGGCTGGGTCCCACGGCGCGCTACCGGCGGTGGCTCGCCGTGCGTCGGGGCGCCGCGACGGTGGTCCTGGGCACCCGCAGTGCGATCTTTGCCCCCGTCGCCGAGTTGGGGCTGGTCGTGGTCTGGGACGACGGTGACGACAGTCTCGCCGAACCCCGTGCGCCCTACCCGCATCCCCGTGAGGTCGGCGTGCTGCGCGCACATCAGGAGCAGTGCGCCCTGGTGATCGGTGGTTTCGCCCGCACGGCGGAGGCGCAGGCACTGGTGGCCGCGGGCTGGGCGCACGATCTCGTCGCCGACCGGCAGGTGGTCCGGACGCGCAGCCCTCACGTGCAGGCCATCACCGACGACGACGCTCAGGTCGCCCGGGATCCGCAGGCCCGCTCGGCACGGATCCCCGCCGTCGCGTTCGACGCCGCCCGGGCCGCGCTCGCCGCGGACACACCGGTGATCTTCAGCGTGCCCCGGCGCGGCTACATCCCGTCGCTGGCCTGCACCCGCTGCCGTGAGCATGTGCGGTGCCGGGCCTGCCATGGCCCGCTCCAGCTCGACGGCAGCCACCTGAGCTGCCGGTGGTGTGGCCGCGCCGAACCCTCGTTCCGCTGTCCGGCTTGCGGCGGGACCGCGGTCCGGGCGCTGGTGACCGGTGCGCGGCGCACCGCGGAAGAACTCGGCCGCGCTTTCGCCGGGGTGCCGGTGGTGACCAGCGGCGGGTCGACCATCATCGACGACATCCCGGCCGGTGCACGGGTGGTGGTCGCGACGCCGGGTGCCGAGCCGGTGGCCCCCGACGGATACGGGGCTGCGGTCATCCTCGACACCTGGGCACAGCTCGACCGTGCCGACCTGCGGGCCGGTGAGTACGCGGTACGCCGGTGGATGGCGATCGGCGGTCAGGTCCGCCCCCACGGTGACGGCGGCCGGCTCGTCATCGTCGCCGACTCGTCGTTGCCGCCGGTGCAGGCGCTGATCCGGTGGGACCCGGTCGGCTTCGCCGAGACCGAACTCGCCGAACGCGCCGAACTGGGTTTCCCGCCCGCGGTGACGATGGCCTCGGTGGACGGCGATCGGCAACTCATCACCGAGTTCGCCGAGCACCTCGACCTGCCGCCCGAGGGCGACGTACTGGGCCCGGTGCCGCTGCCGCCGGGGGTCCGGCCGCCCGCCGGCTCCGACCGCGAGGACCTCGACGCCGAGGTGGACCGTCTGCTGGTGCGGGTTCCGCGACGGGACGGCCGGCTGCTGGCCGATGCGCTCGTCACCGCTCAGGCACGCCGCAACACCCGTCACGAGACCGGGCCGATCCGGGTACAGATCGATCCGCCTACGATCGGATGATCGGTGGCCGCGCATTCCGCGGCACCCGACCCCCGCTCTGTGAGAACTGTTGTCCGGATAGGAGAGGAACCGACTCGTGCGCATCGTCTTCGCGGGTACTCCCGACGTCGCCGTCGCGTCGCTGCAGGCACTGATCGACTCACCGGCACACGAGGTCGTCGGGGTGATCACCCGGCCGGATGCGGTGTCCGGGCGCGGACGCACCGTGTCGCGTTCGCCGGTCGGTCTGCTCGCCGACGAGTACGGACTGTCGGTCATCACGCCGCGTCGACTCGCCGAACCCGATGTCGCCGACACGCTGCGCGCCTGGGCGCCGGACTGCGGCGCGGTGGTGGCCTACGGCGGGCTGGTACCACCCGCACTGCTCGATCTGCCCGAGCACGGCTGGATCAACCTGCACTTCTCGGTGTTGCCGGCCTGGCGCGGTGCCGCTCCGGTGCAGGCCGCCATCGCAGCCGGCGACGAGGTCACCGGCGCCAGCACCTTCCGGCTGGAGAAGGGCCTGGACACCGGGCCGGTGTACGGGGTGCTCACCGAGACCATCGCACCCGCCGACACGAGCGGGGCACTGCTCGAGCGGCTGTCGGTCGCCGGCGCCGGACTGCTGGTGCGCACCCTCGACGGCATCGCCGACGGTGAGCTGACACCCACCCCGCAACCCCCGGACGGCATCAGTCACGCACCCAAGATCGAGGTCGACGACGCCCGGGTGCGCTGGGAGCTGCCCGCGCACATCGTCGAACGACTCATCCGCGCCTACACCCCGGCGCCCGGGGCGTGGACCAGCCTGGGGGACAACCGGATCAAGCTCGGCCCGGTGACCGTCGCCGACGACGACCCGAACGCACCCGACGCCCTGGACCCGGGCGCGGTGGCGGTCACCAAGAAGGCGGTCTACGTCGGTACCGGTTCGGTACCGGTGCGACTCGGCACCACGCAGCCACCCGGGAAGAAACCCATGCCGGCCGCCGACTGGGCACGGGGCGCGCGGCTGTCCGACGGCACGACCCTGAAATGAGACCACAGCGATGAGACCACAGCGATGAGCGCAGACCGGCCCGACGACCGCAGACTTCGACGCAAAGACCTCGACCCCGCCCGGGTCGCCGCCCGCGACACGTTACGTGCGGTCCGGGAACGAGACGCCTACGCCAACCTCGTTCTGCCGAAGATGTTGCGCGAGCGCCACATCACCGGCCGTGATGCCGCGCTGGCCACCGAGCTGACCTACGGGACCGCACGCGCGCAGGGCATTATCGACGCGATCATCGCGGCGGCCGCGGGTCGCCCGGTCGCCGAGATCGACGGTCAACTCCTCGACGTGCTGCGCCTGGGCGCCTATCAGCTGTTGCGCACACGCATCGGATCGCATGCGGCGGTGTCCACCTCGGTCGATCTCGTCCGCGCAGAGAACGGCATGGGGCCGGCCGGTTTCGTGAATGCGGTGTTGCGCAAGATATCCCAGCGCGACGAGGACATCTGGGTGGATGAGCTCGCACCGTCGGTCGCCGACGA
Source organism: Gordonia bronchialis DSM 43247 (assembly GCF_000024785.1). Taxonomy (NCBI): domain Bacteria; kingdom Bacillati; phylum Actinomycetota; class Actinomycetes; order Mycobacteriales; family Gordoniaceae; genus Gordonia; species Gordonia bronchialis. Next base: position 2,502,236 of record NC_013441.1, read on the forward strand.
CATCGTCGGGCATCTGGCGTTCCGGTACGCGCATCCGCGCTGGATCGCCGAGGTCTTCTTCTCGGCACTGGGAGGTTCGGCCGGCCTGCTGCAGGCCGCACTGGCCGCCGACGACGAGCGCCCGCCGGTGCACCTCGTGGCCCGGCCCGGTTTCATCACCGCCGAGGAGCTCGCCCTGGCCAGTGGCGGAGAGGTCGGTGACCACTCGCCCTACTGTGTGTACCTGCCCGGCGGCGATCCCGGCGAACTCGACGCCGTCCGTGAGGGTTTCGCGGGTGTGCAGGATGAGGGCAGCCAGCTTGTCGCACGCGCGGTCGCGGTGGCGCCCGTCGTCGGGGAGGACGGCGGACGGTGGCTGGACATGTGCGCCGGACCCGGCGGCAAGGCCGCGCTGCTCGGTGCGCTCGCCGACATCAACGGCGCCCATGTCGATGCCGTCGAGGTGTCCGAGCATCGGGCCGAGCTGATCCGCAAGACGGTGCGTGACCTGCCGGTTCACGTGCAGGTCGCCGACGCCCGCGCGGCCGGCCTCGACCCCGGTTTCGATCGCATCCTGCTCGATGCGCCATGCTCGGGTCTCGGTTCGCTGCGCCGCCGGCCCGAGGCGCGATGGCGCCGGCAACCCGCCGACGTCGACGAGCTCGTCGTGCTCCAGCGCGAATTGCTCACCGAGGCAGTGCGTCTGGTCCGTCCGGGTGGGTTGGTCGTCTACTCGACGTGTTCGCCGCATCCGGCGGAGACCGTCGAGGTGGTGTCGTCGGTGCTCGCCGAGCATCCTGACGTCGAGCAGATCGACGCCCGGCCGCTCGTCCCCGCCGATCAGCTCGGCGATGGTCCGCACGTGCAGCTCTGGCCGCATCTGCACGGTACCGACGCCATGTTTCTGGCGGTGCTGCGCCGCATGGAGTGAAGCGCCGGGGCCGCAACCGAGACTCCCTGACGGCTTCGAGCGGGCGAACCATACAATCTCAGATATGTGTGACGCCGGCGCAACGCCCATGATCGCCCCTTCGATTCTGTCCGCGGACTTCGCCAACCTGGCGGCCGAGGCGGCCGCCGTCGAGGGGTCCGACTGGCTGCATGTCGACGTGATGGACGCCCACTTCGTCCCGAACCTGACACTGGGCCTGCCGGTGGTGGAAAGCCTGCTCAAGGCCACCGACATCCCCATCGACTGCCACCTGATGATCGAGAACCCCGAGCGCTGGGCACCGCCGTACGCCGAGGCGGGCGCCCACAACGTCACCTTCCACGCCGAAGCCACCGACGACCCGATCCCGGTGGCCCGCGACATCCGGGCCGCAGGTGCCAAGGCCGGCCTGTCGATCAAACCCGGCACGCCACTCGAGCCCTACCTGGAGATCCTCACGAGCTTCGACACCCTGCTCATCATGAGCGTCGAACCGGGGTTCGGCGGACAGAAGTTCATCCCCGACGTGCTCGAGAAGGCCCGGACCATTCGCAAGATCATCGACGCCGAGGACCTGCAGTTGCTGGTCGAGATCGACGGGGGCATCAACGCCGACACCATCGAGCAGGCCGCCGAGGCGGGAATCGACTGCTTCGTCGCCGGATCGGCGGTCTACGGTGCCGCGGATCCCGGTGTGGCCGTGGCGAAGCTGCGTGAGCAGGCGGCGCAGGCCCGTAACGCCGGCACGAACTGACCGACGTGGACATACCCGCCCTGATGCGGCAGGCGATCACCGAATCGGCTGCGGCACAGGGGGTCAGTACCCCCAACCCACCGGTGGGCGCGGTCATCGTCGACCGTGCCGGAACGATCGTCGGTGTCGGGCACACGGCACCGCCGGGCGGCCCGCATGCCGAGATCGTCGCGCTCACCCAGGCCGGTGCGGCCGCACGCGGCGCAACCGCGGTGGTCACACTCGAGCCGTGCAACCACACCGGGCGCACCGGACCGTGTTCGCAGGCACTCATCGCGGCGGGCGTGGCGCACGTGTGTTTCGGTGTGGCCGACCCTAATCCGACGGCGGCCGGCGGAGCCGACACGTTGCGCGCGGCGGGTGTGAGCGTCGATGCCGGCGTACTCGCGGACGAGGTCGCCGCCGGCCCGCTGCAGCCGTGGCTGCACCGGCAGACGACGGGACGACCGTTCGTCACGGTGAAACTCGCGACCTCGATCGACGGCCGTGTCGCTGCGTCCGACGGCACCAGTCAGTGGGTCACCGGTCCGGCGGCACGTGCCCACGCCCATGAGCGGCGCTCCCGGATCGACGCGATCGTCGTGGGAACCGGAACGGCGCTCGCCGATGACCCGTCGCTTACCGCGCGTCGGCCCGACGGCACGCGGTACCCGCATCAACCGACCCGTGTCGTCGTGGGCCACCGCGACCTGCCCGCCGACGCCAATCTGCGTGACGACGCGGCGCCCCTGCTCCGGGTGGCAACCCGCGAACCGGCCGAGGTCCTCGACGCCCTCGACGACGCGCTGTGGGTGTTGGTCGAGGGCGGCCCGACGCTTGCCGGCGCTTTCGTCGCGGCCGGGCTGGTCGATTCGGTCGAGGCGTATGTGGCGCCGGTCCTGCTGGGTGCCGGCCGCAACGCCGTCGACGTCCCGACGATCACCACATTGGCCGATGCGGTTCGCTTCACCACCCGCGAGGTCGTCGGTCTGGCCGGTGGCGATGTCTTCGTTCGCATGTCGCGGTGAGCGATTCCCGGGCGGGATGGTTCCGTTTGGTCGGGGTTCTGCTCAGCGGGAGCACAAGGCGACCCCTCTTTCGCAGCGTGCTAGCGTCGAAGGCACCAGTTCTCGGGGCGGGGTGAAACTCCCCACCGGCGGTGATGATGCTGCGAGGTCATGCTCGCGACATCGAGCCCGCGAGCGCCTGCCCAGGCAGGGACAGCAGATTCCGGTGCGAATCCGGAGCCGACGGTCACAGTCCGGATGTGAGAGAACAGGCGACACGAGGCCGTCTGCGTCTGCTCCGAGCAAGCAGGAGGAGCACGTGTTCACCGGAATCGTGGAGGAGCTCGGCGAGATCGCCGCCCGCGAAGACCTTCCCGACGCTGCCCGCATCACCGTCCGCGGGCCGGTCGTCACCTCCGACGCCGGATACGGCGATTCGATCGCCGTCAACGGTGTCTGTCTCACCGTCGTGGAGAAGCGCGACGACAGCTTCACCGTCGACGTCATGGCCGAAACACTGCGGCGCAGTTCGCTGTCCGGGCTCGGACCGGGCAGCCGCGTCAACCTCGAACGTGCCATGCCCGCCGGCGGCCGGTTCGGTGGCCACATCGTCCAGGGGCATGTGGACGGGACCGGTGAGGTGATGTCGGTGTCGCCGTCGGAACACTGGACGGTGGTCCGCATCGCGATGCCCGGGCAGCTGAGCCGCTACCTCGTCGAGAAGGGGTCGATCACCGTCGACGGTGTCTCGCTGACGGTGGCCGCCCTCGGTGAGACCGACCAGACACCCTGGTTCGAAATTTCCCTGATCCCCACCACGTTGTCCGAGACGAATCTCGGGTCCGCCGCACCCGGCACCGTGGTCAACCTCGAAGTCGACGTGATCGCCAAGTACGTCGAACGGTTGCATCCGGGGGTCGCGAACGCGGCAGCGGAGACGGTGCGTACAACGGTGGAGGACAAGTGAGCACGATGAGCGAGAGCCTGATGAGTGACATCCCCGAGCAGCCCACCCCCGCCGAGGCGGGCACCCGATTCGACACCATCGAACGGGCGATCGCCGACATCGCGGCCGGCAAAGCCGTCGTCGTGGTCGACGACGAGGACCGGGAGAACGAGGGCGACCTCATCTTCGCAGCGGAGAAGGCCACTCCCGAACTCGTCGCGTTCATGGTCCGCTACACCTCCGGCTACCTGTGTGCGCCCCTCGACGGCGACACCTGCGACCGTCTCGGTCTGCCGCCGATGTACTCGATGAACCAGGACAAACACGGCACCGCCTACACCGTCACGGTCGATGCGCGGGAGGGGATCGGGACCGGTATCAGCGCGTCCGACCGGGCCACCACCATGCGCCTGCTGGCCGACCCGGCGAGTTCGGCCGCCGACTTCACCCGACCGGGGCACGTGGTCCCGTTGCGGGCCAAGGACGGTGGCGTTCTCCGCCGTCCCGGCCACACCGAGGCCGCCGTCGACCTCGCGCGGCTGGCCGGCCTCACACCGGCCGGCGTGATCTGCGAGATCGTCAGCCAGAAGGACGTCGGGTCGATGGCCCAGACCGACGAACTCCGCGTTTTCGCCGACGAACACGAGCTCGCACTGATCTCGATCGCGGACCTGATCGCCTGGCGGCGTCGGCACGAGAAGCATGTCGTCCGGGTCGCCGATGCCCGGATCCCCACCCGGCACGGCGACTTCCGGGCCGTCGGCTATTCCAGCGTGTACGACGAGGTGGAGCATGTGGCGCTGGTGATGGGTGACATCGCCGCCGGTGATGGCCACGACGTGCTGGTGCGGGTCCACTCGGAGTGCCTCACCGGTGACGTCTTCGGCTCCCTGCGATGCGATTGCGGCCCGCAGCTCGACGCCGCGATGGAGATGGTCGCCGCCGAGGGGCGCGGCATCGTGCTCTACATGCGTGGGCATGAGGGGCGGGGCATCGGGCTGCTGCACAAGCTGCAGGCCTATCAGTTGCAGGACGCCGGCTCGGACACAGTCGACGCCAACCTGCAGCTCGGTCTGCCCGCGGATTCCCGCGACTACGGCCTGGGCGCGCAGATCCTCGTCGACCTCGGTGTGTCGTCGATGCGGTTGCTGACCAACAACCCCGCCAAGCGGGTGGGTCTGGACGGGTACGGGCTGCAGATCGTGGAGCGGGTGCCGATGCCGGTGCGCGCCAATGAGGAGAATCTGCGCTACCTACGTACCAAACGCGACCGGATGGGACACGACCTGGTGGGACTGGATCCCGACTTACCGGCCGACGCGGTTTCCCCGGCCGGAGAGGCGGATCCGGCATGAGTGGCACGGGCGAACCACAGTTGCACCTGGCCGACGCGGGCAAGCTGCGCCTGGCGATCGTGTCCTCACAATGGCACGAGACCATCTGCACGGCCCTGCTCGACGGTGCGCGCCGGGCCGCCGCCGAGAACGGCGTCACCGACCCCACCATCATCCAGGTTGCCGGGGCGATCGAACTGCCGGTGATCGTGCAGGCACTGGCCCGCACCCACGACGCGGTGGTGGCGCTCGGCGTCGTGATCAAGGGCGAGACCCCGCATTTCGACTACGTGTGTGACGCCGTGACCGCCGGTCTGACCAGGGTGTCGCTCGACGAGTCCACGCCCGTGGGCAACGGTGTGCTGACCGTGCTCACCGAAGAACAGGCCATCGCGCGTGCCGGGCTACCGGGGTCGTCGGAGGACAAGGGAGCGCAGGCGACCGTCGCGGCGCTGGCGTCGGCGCTGACGCTGCGTGCGTTGCAGCGTGGCGAGGAACTCCCGTCTGTCGGTGCCCCGTCTGTCGCCGCGGACGCGTGAACGCACCCGGTCCGGCGTCGGGTGACGAGGTCTGGGATCTGGTCTACCGGCCCCACCGCATGCCGATGTACGCCGTGGCCGCCGCCGTGGTGGTGCTCATCATCCACATCGTCTTCGGCGTGCTGCTGACCATCTCGGACACCGGTCCGCGCAACATCGGCACCTCCGATCAGGCCGCGATCGTGATCATCGGGGTGGTGATCTGCGGTGCCATCCTGCTGTTCACCCGTCCGCGGTTGCGTGTCGGCCCGGCCGGGGTGGCGGTGCGCAACCTGGCCACCGAGCGGGTCTTCGACTGGGACACCGTGGTCGGACTGACCTATCCCGACCGCGGCTTCGGCGCGCAACTCGAACTTCCCGCCGACGAGCACGTCCCGGTGCTCGCGGTCCAGGCCGGCGACGGCGACCGGGCGGTCGAGGCGATGAATCGCTACCGAGAACTCGAGGAGCGGTATCGCGCGGCACGAGGTTCGGCGGCATGATCGACCTCGACGAGGTGGGACGGACCGCGCTGGGCGTCGCATACCTGCGCGCCTATGAATCACGGCGTCCCAACGCGGTTTTCGTCGATCCGCTCGCGTTGGGACTGTACGGATCGGCGGTCGTCGACGACGCGGGGCACCTGCGTGAACTCCCGCCGGCCGACGACGAGGCGGGTCGCGAACGGCGCGCGATGTACCACTCGATCGTCGGGCGCACCCTGTTTCTCGACGAGGTGTTCACGACCGGTGCCGCCGACGGTGTCCGGCAGTTCGTCATTCTCGGCGCCGGACTGGACGCGCGGGCCTTCCGCCTCGATCTCGGGCCGGATGCGGTGTTCTACGAACTCGATCGTCCCGCGGTGACCGAGGTGAAGGAACAACTCGTCGCCGAGCATTCGCTCGTCGCGCACGGGCAGCGGCGGGTGGTGTCGGCCGATCTCGCGGGGGACTGGCTCACCGAGCTGCGGACCGCCGGATTCCGTCCCGGCGAACCGACCTGCTGGCTCGCCGAAGGCCTGCTGGTGTACCTCGACACCGACGTGGTGTGGCAGGCGATCGGTGCGATCACCTCGGCGTCGGCAGCCGGGTCGCGCATCGGCCTCACCGTGCGACTGCCCGGTGCCCGCCCGCCGGAGGATCCGTTCGCCTCGGTCGCGTCGATGTGGAAACCCGACCCCGGCATCGTCGACCGATTGGTCGCGAGCGGCTGGGAATGTCGTTCCACCGACGCGCGGACGGTCCTCACCGCACACGGACGCGAGATCCTGACGCCGACGGGCCTGCAGGCCACATCAGGTGCGACATCGCGTGCCCTGCTGGTCTCCGGAGTGCACCCCGGCGGTGGGGAACTGGCTGTCGGACCGGACGACTAACCTGGAAGAGTGGCCGACCCGACGACGTACCGTCCCGCTCCCGGGACGATCCCGACCGAACCGGGGGTCTACCGCTTCCGCGACGCACACGGCCGGGTCATCTATGTCGGCAAGGCCAAGAGCCTCCGCTCACGTCTGACGTCGTATTTCGCCGACATCGCATCGCTGCATCCGCGCACCCGCCAGATGGTGACCACCGCGGCGTCGGTGGAGTGGACGGTGGTCGGCACCGAGGTCGAGGCGCTTCAGCTCGAGTACAACTGGATCAAGGAATTCGATCCGCGATTCAACGTGCGGTACCGCGACGACAAGAGCTATCCGATGCTCGCGGTCACCCTCAACGAGGAGTATCCGCGCCTGTTCGTCTACCGGGGTCCGCGCCGGCGCGGGGTGCGCTACTTCGGCCCGTACTCGCACGCCTGGGCGATCCGCGAGACGGTCGATCTGCTGACCCGGGTGTTTCCGGCCCGAACGTGTTCGGCCGGGGTGTTCAAACGGCACCGCCAGATCGACCGGCCGTGCCTGCTCGGCTACATCGACAAGTGCGCCGCCCCCTGCGTGGGCCGGGTCAGTGCCGAGCAGCACCGCGAGATCGTCGACGACTTCTGCGACTTCCTGGCCGGCCGCACCGATCAGATGATTCGCCGGATGGAACGCGAGATGTCAGCGGCGGCAACCGAACTCGATTTCGAGAGGGCCGCCCGGCTGCGTGACGACATCGGTGCGATGCGGCGTGCGATGGAAAAGCAGGCCGTGGTGCTCGGCGACGGCACCGACGCCGATGTGGTCGCCTTTGCCGGTGACGATCTCGAGGTGTCCGTGCAGATCTTCCACGTGCGTGACGGCCGCGTGCGGGGTCAGCGCGGGTGGGTGGTGGAGCGATCCGACAACGGATCCGTCGGTGACCTCGTCGGCGACTTCCTCACCCAGTTCTACGGACAGCAGGTCGATCTCGATGCCACCGTCGAGATCGGTGCCGGCCGGGCTCGTGGTGATGCGGTACCCCGCGAGGTCATGGTCCCCGAATTGCCCTCGGACGCAGCCGAACTCGAGGACTGGCTGTCGGAGCTGCGCGGGAGCCGGGTACGGCTTCGGGTGCCGCAGCGCGGTGACAAGAAGGCACTGTTCGACACGGTGGGCCGCAACGCATCCGAGGCGCTGGCCCAGCACAAGCTCCGGCGCGCGGGCGATCTCACCACTCGATCGGCGGCGCTGACCGAACTGCAGGAATCACTCGGGCTCGACCAGGCGCCGCTGCGCATCGAATGCGTCGACATCTCCCATGTGCAGGGCACCGATGTGGTGGCCTCCCTCGTGGTCTTCGAAGACGGACTCCCGCGCAAATCCGACTATCGGCACTACTCCATCCGGCACGCCGCCGGCGACGGCCACTCCGACGACGTCGCGTCGATCGCGGAGGTCACCCGGCGCCGGTTCCTGCGGCACCGCGCCGATCAGCTGCCCGCACCGCCGCCGATGGAGTCCGGCCCGGCCCCGACCGGCACGCCGGAGGCCGATGTCGCGCCGCCGGTCCCCAAGAAGTTCGCCTACCCGCCCAACCTCTTCGTCGTCGACGGTGGTGCACCGCAGGTGCACGCGGCCGCCGCGGTTCTCGACGAACTCGGCATCACCGATGTGTCGGTGATCGGACTCGCCAAGCGGCTCGAGGAGGTCTGGACGCCCGGCGACGACGAGCCGATCATCCTTCCGCGCGCCGGCGAGGCCCTGTTCCTGTTGCAACGGGTCCGCGACGAGGCCCACCGCTTCGCGATCACGTTCCACCGCAACAAACGCAGCAAACGGATGACCGAATCGGTGCTCGACGGCGTCCCCGGCCTGGGGCGGACCCGAAAGACGGCGCTGGTGACGCACTTCGGCTCGGTGGCCCGGTTGCGTGAGGCATCCTTGGAGGACATCTCGGGCGTTCCCGGTATCGGGATGGCCACCGCGCGCGCGGTGCAGGCCGCGTTGGGGGAGGATGGCCGTGACGATGCGGCAGATGTCTCAGGAGGCGATGGTGACTGACCCCGGACCGGCAGATGACCTCGCGACCGGCGGTGGATCGCCCGAGGACCTGACGGTGCTGTTCGTGACCGGCATGTCCGGGGCCGGCCGCTCCACGGCCGCCAACGTCCTCGAGGACGACGGCTGGTATGTCGCCGACAATGTCCCACCGTCGCTGATCTCGAAGATGGTGCAGATGGTCCGTGAGGGCGACCCCGCGATCACCCGGCTCGCGCTGGTGCTGCGGGCGTCGGACCCCGGGCTGGCCACCGAACTGGAGACCCTGCGCACCTCGCTGGAGAACGACGGAATCCGCACCAAACTGCTCTACCTCGACGCCAGCGACCATGCCCTGGTCCGCCGATTCGAGCAGGTGCGCCGCCGGCATCCGTTGCAGGGCAGGGAAACCCTCACCGAGGGCATCGCTCGCGAACGCGCGATCCTGGCGCCCATCAAGAACGTCGCCGACCTCGTCGTGGAGACCTCGGCCCTGACCGTGGCCAAGTTGCGCGAGGTGGTCGAAGACGCCTACCCGCAGGCGGACTCGCGGCTGTCGGTCGCGGTGCAGTCCTTCGGTTTCAAGTACGGTTTGCCCATCGATTCCGATCTCGTCGTCGACGTCCGCTTTCTGCCGAATCCCTACTGGGTTGACGAGTTACGCGATCACAACGGACTGCAGGAGCCGGTGCGTGACTACGTCCTCGGTCACCCCGACGTGCCGGGTTTCCTCGATCTCTACACCGAGCTGGTGGGCATCGTCGGGCGCGGCTACCTCCGAGAAGGCAAGCGCTACATGACGATCAGCGTCGGATGCACCGGCGGGAAACATCGCAGCGTCGCTCTGGCCGAGGAACTCGCGCGACGACTCGGCGAGCGTATCGACGATGCCGGCGCGGCCCACTACGACGTTCGCGTGCTGCACCGGGATCTGGGGCGCGAATGACCGACTCGCCCATGCGGATCGTGGCCCTCGGCGGCGGACACGGCCTCTACGCCACGCTCACCGCGATGCGCTACCTGAGCCCGGACGTCAGTGCCGTGGTCACCGTCGCCGACGACGGCGGTTCCTCCGGCCGACTGCGCGCCGAACTGGGCGTCATCCCGCCAGGTGACCTGCGAATGGCGTTGGTGGCGTTGATGAGTGCGCCGGCCGCACTCGACGAGCTGGCCGGCGGTGCCGACGCTGCCAACGACGACGTGCAGCGGCATGCGCGGTGGGCGGAGGCATTCCAGCATCGCTTCGGCGGTCGGGGCGCACTCGCCGGACACCCCATCGGCAACCTCCTGCTCGCCGGCCTCACCGAGATCCTCGGCGACACCGAGGCGGCACTCGACGAGCTGCGCAGCGTCTTCGGGATCGACGGCCGGGTACTGCCGATGTCGACGGTTCCGCTCGAGATCGAGGCCGACGTGTCCGGCCTGGAATCCGATCCGCGCATCAGCCGCTGCATCCGCGGACAGGTCGCCGTCGCGACCACACCGGGGAAGGTGCGGCGGGTTCGGCTGCTGCCCTCGGATCCGCCGGCCAGCGCGTCGGCGATCGCGGCGATCGAAAACGCCGATCTGGTGGTGCTCGGTCCGGGGTCGTGGTTTTCCAGCGTGATCCCGCACGTGCTGGTGCCCGAGCAACGTAAAGCGTTGCAGCGCACCGCCGCCCGCAAGATCCTGTTCGTCAACCTGGCCCCGGAACCGGGGGAGACGCCGGGGTTCTCGGTGGAGCGGCACCTGCATGTGCTGCACGCACACGCCGATCAGTTCCGCGTCGATCACGTGGTGGTCGACGCGGCGTCGGTGCCGGCCGGCCGGGAACGCGACCATCTGGTGCGCGCGGCGGCCAAGTTCGGTGCGGCGCTGGATGTGGGCGATGTGGCCACCGCGGGACAGCAGGTCCATGACCCCGCCAAAGTCGCAGCCCTGGTGAAGGAACTGTGCGAACGTGAACTGACCCGTTAGGCTTGCCGGGCGATGCGCGGCATGTGCGGTGGACGATTCTGGCGGTGAGGGGGCGAGCGGCCAGGTGACAGGAGGACAGGGACCGGTGGCGATGACCGCGGCGGTGAAGGACGAGCTGAGTCGACTGGGCGTCACCCAGGTGAGTTCTCGCAAGGCGGAAGTGTCGGCGCTGCTGCGCTTTGCCGGGGGACTGCACATCGTCGCCGGGCGCGTCGTGGTGGAGGCCGAGGTCGATATGGGCAACGTCGCGCGGCGGCTGCGCCGGGAGATCTTCGACCTCTACGGATACAACCCCGATGTCCACGTGCTGCGCGGTGGGGGATTGCGCCGCTCGGCTCGCTACATCGTGCGCGTCACCAAGGACGGGGAGAGCCTTGCCCGTCAGACCGGCCTGCTCGACCTGCGCGGCCGTCCGGTGCGTGGGCTGCCCGCCCAGGTGGTCGGCGGCAGCGTCGGCGACGCGGAAGCCGCCTGGCGCGGTGCCTTTCTCGCGCACGGTTCGCTCACCGAACCGGGCCGGTCGTCGGCGCTGGAGGTGTCCTGTCCGGGACCGGAGGCCGCGCTCGCGCTGGTGGGCGCCGCCCGTCGGCTCGGCGTCGCGGCCAAGGCGCGCGAGGTACGCGGAGCCGACCGCGTGGTCATCCGCGACGGGGAGGCCATCGGCGCGCTTCTCACGCGGATGGGCGCCCACGACACCCGGCTGGTCTGGGAGGAGCGTCGGATGCGGCGCGAGGTCCGGGCGACCGCGAACCGGCTCGCCAACTTCGACGACGCGAACCTGCGCCGTTCGGCGCGGGCCGCGGTGGCCGCGGCCGCCCGCGTCGAACGCGCGCTGGAGATTCTCGGCGACGAGGTGCCCGATCACCTGATGGCGGCCGGCCAACTGCGCATCACCCACCGGCAGGCATCCCTGGAGGAACTCGGCCAGCTCGCCGACCCGCCGATGACCAAGGATGCGGTGGCCGGCCGTATCCGGCGGCTGCTTTCGATGGCCGACAAGAAGGCCCGCGTCGAAGGTCTCGCGGACACCGAATCGGCGGTCACCTCGGATCTGCTCGACGAGGACTGACGCCGGATTGCCCCTTAGCGGTGCCTCCCCGAAGCCCTCCTACTAGGGTGGGGGTTGGCGTGTGCGCGGCGAGAACTCCTACCGGGGTCGTGACACGGCGCGAACGACCGCCATACGGCTTGACGATGAACACCTCAAAGGAGCACAGACAGTGACTGTTCGGGTAGGCGTAAACGGATTCGGCCGGATCGGCCGCAACTTCTTCCGTGCCATCGAAGCGCAAAAGGCTTTGGGCACCACCGACATCGAGATCGTCGCGGTCAACGACCTCACTGACAACGCGACTCTCGCGCACCTGCTGAAGTTCGACTCGATCCTGGGTCGTCTGCCCCAGGACGTCTCCCTCGACGGTGACTTCATCGTTGTCGGCGATCAGCGGATCAAGGCACTCGAGGTCAAGGAAGGCCCGTCGGCGTTGCCGTGGGGCGACCTCGGCGTGGACGTGGTGGTCGAATCCACCGGCATCTTCACCAATGCTGCCAAGGCCAAGGGACACCTCGAAGCGGGTGCCAAGAAGGTCATCATCTCCGCACCGGCCACCGACGAGGACATCACCATCGTCATGGGTGTCAACGATGACAAGTACGACGGCAGCCAGAACATCATCTCCAACGCCTCGTGCACCACGAACTGCCTCGGGCCGTTCGCCAAGGTGCTCAACGACGAGTTCGGCATCGTCTCCGGCCTGATGACCACCGTGCACGCCTACACCCAGGATCAGAACCTGCAGGACGGGCCGCACAAGGATCTGCGTCGCGCCCGCGCGGCCGCGATCAACGTGGTGCCCACCTCCACCGGTGCGGCCAAGGCCATCGGCCTGGTGCTCCCGGAACTCAAGGGCAAGCTCGACGGCTACGCCCTGCGTGTGCCGATCCCGACCGGCTCGGTCACCGACCTCACCGCGATCCTGGAGAAGAGCGCGACCGCCGAGGACATCAACGCGGCGATGAAGGCGGCCGCTGACGGCCCGCTCAAGGGCATCCTCAAGTACTACGACGCGCCGATCGTCTCCAGCGACATCGTCACCGACCCGCACAGCTCGCTCTTCGATGCGGGTCTGACCAAGGTGATCGGCAACCAGGTCAAGGCCGTCTCCTGGTACGACAACGAGTGGGGCTACTCCAACCGGCTCGTCGACCTGACCGGACTTGTCGGCAAGTCTCTCTGACGGGTCACTCACACACGCTAGGAGCACAGCTGCAATGGGTGTACCCACACTGAAAGACCTTCTCGCCGAAGGCGTTTCGGGCCGAGGAGTGCTGGTTCGGTCGGATTTCAACGTCCCGCTCGACGGGTCGACGATCACCGATCCGGGCCGGATCCTCGCCTCCCTGCCCACCCTGAACGCGCTGATCGACGCGGGCGCCAAGGTGATCATCACCGCCCACCTCGGCCGGCCGAAGGGGGAGCCGGACCCGAAGTTCTCGCTGGCGCCGGTGGCCGAGCGTCTGTCCGCCGAGTTGGGCCGCAACGTCCAGCTCGCCGGTGACGTCGTCGGCACCGACGCGCTGGCCCGGGCCGAAGGGCTGACCGACGGCGATGTGCTCCTGCTGGAGAACATCCGCTTCGATCCCCGGGAGACCTCCAAGGACGAGGCGGAGCGCGAGTCGCTCGCCAAGGCCCTGGTGGAGCTCGTCGGCGACGACGGGGCCTTTGTCTCCGACGGTTTCGGTGTGGTGCACCGCAAGCAGGCCTCGGTCTACGACGTCGCCAAGCTGCTCCCGCATTACGCGGGTCAGCTGGTGGCGGCCGAGGTCGACGTGCTCGCCAAACTGACCCACGACGTGTCCCGCCCGTATGCGGTGGTGCTCGGCGGGTCCAAGGTGTCGGACAAGCTCGGGGTCATCGAGGCGCTGGCACCCAAGGTCGACACCCTGGTCATCGGCGGTGGCATGGCTTTCACTTTCCTTGCCGCCCAAGGGCATTCGGTCGGAACCTCGCTGCTGCAGGAGGATCAGATCGAGGTCTGCAAAGATCTACTTGAGCGATTCGGTGACGTGATCCACCTGCCCGTCGACGTGGTGGTCGCCGACAAGTTCGCGGCCGACGCCGACGCCAAGACGGTCAATGCCGACGAGATCCCGGACGGCTGGATGGGCCTGGACATCGGACCGGAGTCGGTCAAACGCTTCGCGGCGGTGCTCGGCGGTGCGCAGACCATCTTCTGGAATGGTCCCTCCGGGGTGTTCGAGTTCGAGAAGTTCGCCGCGGGCACCAAGGGGGTGGCCGAAGCGATCGCCGGTGCCACCGCCAACGGCGCGTTCACCGTCGTCGGTGGCGGCGATTCGGCGGCCGCGGTGCGCACCCTGGGTCTGCCGGATTCCGGGTTCTCGCACATCTCGACCGGCGGCGGTGCGTCGCTGGAGTATCTCGAGGGCAAGGAATTGCCCGGACTGAAAGTGCTGGAGAACTGATGGCAGACCGTAAGCCCCTGATCGCCGGCAACTGGAAGATGAACCTGAATCATCTCGAGGCGATCGCGCTGGTGCAGAAGATCGCCTTCGCCCTGCCGGCGAAGTACTTCGACAAGGTCGACGTCACGGTGATCCCGCCGTTCACCGACATCCGAAGCGTGCAGACCGTCGTCGACGGTGACAAGTTGTTGCTCACCTACGGTGCGCAGGATCTGTCCGCACACGATTCGGGTGCCTACACCGGTGAGATCAGCGGTGCGTTCCTGGCCAAGCTGGGGTGCACCTTCGTGGTGGTCGGCCACTCGGAGCGGCGCACCATGCACGCCGAGACCGACGAGGTGGTGCTCGCCAAGACCAAGGCGGCGCTCAGGCATGGCCTGACCCCGATCGTCTGTATCGGCGAGGGCCTCGACATCCGCGAGTCCGGCGAACACGTCGCCTACAACGTCGCCCAGCTCAAAGGCTCGCTGGCCGGCCTGTCGGCCGAGGAAATCGGCAAGGTCGTCATCGCCTACGAACCGGTCTGGGCGATCGGCACCGGCCGCGTGGCCAGCGCCGACGACGCGCAGGAGGTGTGCAAGGCGGTTCGGCAGACGCTCGCCGAGATCGCCGACGACGCCACCGCGTCCTCGGTTCGTGTGCTCTACGGCGGGTCGGTCAATGCCAAGAACGTCGGCGACATCGTCGGACAGACCGACGTGGACGGCGCACTGGTCGGCGGGGCATCGCTGAAGTCGGACGAGTTCGCGACACTGTCGGCGATCGCGGCCGGCGGCCCCCTACCCTGAGATCCCTGCCCGGAGATCCCTGCCCGGAGATCCCTGCCCGGAACCGGGCCCGGTTGGGGGCTCGCGTAGACTGTGCCGGGTTGTCCTGCAGTGGACCACCCGTACAGACTTTGCCGACTAGAACAGGAACACACCAGTGTCAGTGGAAAGCGCACTCGATATCGGATTGATCGTGACCAGTGTGCTGCTCATCGTGCTCGTGCTGTTGCACCGCGGTAAGGGTGGCGGTCTGTCCTCGCTGTTCGGTGGCGGCGTGCAGTCGAGCCTGTCGGGTTCGAGCGTGGTGGAGCGCAATCTCGACCGCCTGACGATCTTCGTCGGGCTCATCTGGTTCATCCTGATCATCGGCGTCGGGGTCAACATCAAGTTGTCCTGACCCGTCGAGATCCGACACAGACCCGGTGGCACCACGTGCCACCGGGTCTGTCGTCTGAGTTGGGGTGTCGGCAGCGCGCCTCGTGTCCCGGCGTCCCCGAGATGCCCCGTGCGGGATCAACCGGAATACTGAACCCATGAGCCAATCCGTTCCCTCCCGGGGTGCCCCGGCGTGGCGTCCGTCCATCTCGATCGTCGATCACATCACCGTCGACGACGAAGGTCGCGCCCTCACCGAACCGCTACGTGAGGACATCCGTCTCCTCGGCGGGCTGCTGGGGGACGTGATCCGGGAACACTCCGGGGACGAGGTCTTCGAACTCGTGGAGGCGGCCCGCGTCGCGGCCTTCCGGATTCGTCGCAACGAGATCGATCGCGGTGAGCTCGCCGACATGTTCTCCGGGGTGAGCCTCGACGTCGTGATGCCGGTGATCCGTGCATTCTCCAACTTCGCGCTGCTGGCCAATCTGGCCGAGGACATCCATCGTGAGCGGCGGCGCGCCATTCACCTGCGGGCCGGGGATCCACCGCAGGACAGCAGCCTGGCGGCCACCTACACCAAACTCGCCGAGGCCGGCCTCGACGACGAGCAGGTGGGCCGCGCCCTCGCGGACGCCACAGTGGTTCCGGTGATCACCGCCCATCCCACCGAGACCCGTCGCCGTTCGGTGTTCGAGGCGCAGAACCGGATCACCGAACTCATGCGGTACCGGTCGCGTTCGGAGCTGACCCCGGCCGAGGACGACGTCGTCATCAAAGCCATTCGGCGCCAGATCCTCACGCTGTGGCAGACCGCGCTGATCCGGCTCGAACGCCTGACCATTCAGGACGAGATCCGTTCGGGACTGCGCTATTACGACGCGTCCTTCTTCGACGTCGTGCCCAAGATCAACACCTCGGTGCGTGCGTCGCTGCGGGCTGCCTACCCCGATGCGGGGCTCGCCGACGACCCGATGATCCGGATGGGATCGTGGATCGGCGGCGACCGCGACGGCAATCCGTTCGTCACCGACGAGATCGTGGAGATGGCCACCACTCTCGCCGCGCGCACCGCGATCGGTCACCATCTGTCGGAGCTGCACAAGCTCGCCGAGGAACTGAGCATGTCGACGCGCCTGATGGATCCGGGTGAGGCGCTCTATGAACTCGCCGGAGTGCCGGCCGACGACCCCAAGGCGGATGAACCGTTCCGTCTTGCGTTGCGCCACATACGCTCCCGGCTGGCCACCACCGCGACCGAGATGTTCGGTGAGGAGGTGATGAAGGCGGCGGACCTGTTTCTGGTGAACGGCAAACCCGCCTACGCCGACGCTGCCGAACTCCTCGCCGACCTCGACGTGATCGACGCCGCGCTGCGGCACGGCAAGGACGACATCCTCGCCGACGACCGTCTGCTCACGCTGCGAGAATCGGTGCGCACCTTCGGATTCAACCTGTCCGGGTTGGACATGCGGCAGAACTCGGATATGCACGAGGAGGTGATCGCCGAACTGCTCGCCTGGGCCGGGGTACACCCCGACTATGCGTCCCTCGACGAGGATGAGCGGGTGGCGATCCTGTCGGAGGAACTGCAGAAGCGCCGGCCGCTGACCCGTCCGGACGCCGATCTCAGCGAGCTGGCGGTCAAGGAGCTCGGCATCGTGCGGGCTGCCGCCCGCGCCGTCGCCACCTTTGGCCCGCAGGCCGTGCCGAACTACATCATCAGCATGTGTACCTCGGTGAGTGACATGCTCGAGCCGATGATCCTGCTCAAGGAAGCGGGTCTGATCGACATCGACGCCGAGAGCGGCACGCTGACCTCGACGGTGCGCATCGTGCCGCTGTTCGAAACCATCGAGGACCTCCAGCAGGGCGCCACCACGCTGCTCGCCGCGCTGGACCTGCCGTTCTACCGGGGGCTCGTCGACTCCCAGGCGGGCATGCAGGAGATCATGCTCGGCTATTCCGATTCCAACAAGGACGGCGGCTACATGGCCGCCAACTGGGCGCTCTACCGCGGCGAACTCGACCTGGTGGAGGCGGCCGCGAAGGCGGGAATCCGGTTGCGGCTCTTCCACGGTCGCGGCGGCACCGTCGGCCGGGGTGGTGGCCCGAGCTATGACGCGATCCTGGCGCAGCCGCCCGGCGCGGTGCAGGGGTCGCTGCGCATCACCGAGCAGGGCGAGATCATCGCCGCCAAATATGCCGAACCGGTGAGCGCCGAACGCAATCTGGAGACCCTGCTCGCGGCCACCATCGAGTCGTCGCTGCTCGATGTCGAGGGCCTCGGTGACGACTCCGAGGACGCTTACGCGATTATGGATGAGCTTGCCGCCCTTGCCCGTTCGGCGTATAGCAAGCTGGTACACGACACCCCGGGCTTCGTCGAGTACTTCACGACGTCGACCCCGCTGTCGGAGATCGGTGCCCTCAACATCGGCAGCCGCCCCGCCTCGCGCAAGCAGACCGAGAAGATCTCCGACCTGCGCGCCATCCCGTGGGTGCTGTCCTGGACACAGTCGCGCGCCATGCTCCCCGGCTGGTACGGAACGGGCTCGGCCTTCGCCGAGTGGATCGGCGACTCCGACGACCGGCTCGCCACCCTGCAGCGCTACTACACCGAATGGCCCTTCTTCCGATCCGTCATGTCGAACATGGCGCAGGTGCTGGCCAAATCCGATATGAACCTCGCTCATCGCTACGCCCAGCTCGTTCCGGATGAAGAACTGCGCGACAAGGTCTTCGGCATGATCGTCGGCGAACACGAACGCACCATCGCGATGTATTCGAAGATCACCGGAACCGACGACCTGCTCGCCGACAACGCGGCACTGAAACGCTCTGTCTACAACCGCTTCCCGTACCTCGAGCCACTCAATCTGCTGCAGGTCGAGCTGCTGCGGCGCTTCCGCGCCGGTGACGACGAGCCGCGGATTCGGCGCGGCATACAGCTGACGATGAATGGTCTGGCGACGGCATTGCGCAACAGCGGGTAGACCACGTCGTCCACCTTTGCTGGTTGGGCCTGGTTGCCGGCACGGGCGAGCGAAGTGAGACCGAGCCGCGTCGAAAACACTTGTGCGACAATGAAGGTCGCCGACCCGGGTATGCCAACTCGTCGGGCCCTGGACTCGGGCCCAAGTCCCTGGGTGCTGCGGCTCAGGCCAGTCGGTGTGCGTCGTTGCCGCACTCCGCGGGTGATACGTGTGGGTGCAGAGCGATCGAGTGATCGTAGTAGCGTTCGTTGAGCGGCAGGTAGGGGATCGGCTGTTCGTCGACAACGCCGTGCAGCCGCCCGGTCAGCGCCTCTTCGACGTCGGCGATGGTGTCGGCATCGACGTCTCGCGCCCGGGTGATCAGGTGTGGCCGTAGCGCGGACATGCCCGTGTACCACAGTGTTCCGTGCAGAAGGGGCCACAGTACGTCGTCGATGCTTCCGCTGATACCCCGGGGTCCCAGACTGCCCGGACGGTCGCCGGCCGTCACGACCGTCAGCGCCCGGCGCCCGACGAGGCCACCGTCACCGTACTTGCGTGCCCGTCCCGTCACCGGATCGAGGACATCGTAGGCGAATTCGCGTTCGAAGACGCGGTCGATCCAGCCCTTCATGATCGCCGGCATGCCGTACCACCAGAGCGGGAACTGCAGGACGACGAGATCGGCGTCGAGAAGCTTGCGCTGTTCGGCCTCGACGTCCGGCCCGCCTTCGGTGTGCAGAACCGGGTCCCATCTCATCGCGTACAGATCGGATTCGGTGACCTGCCAGCCGTCGGAACGCAGCGTGTGGACGCCGAGTGTGCGCAGATGCCCGGTCAGGGAGTGCGAATCGGGATGTGCCGAGACCCAGAGTGCGCGCATGGCATGCACAACGGTGCACGGGGCGCGCGGATTCCCGATGCGGTCGCGCGCACGTCCCGGAGAAACTACCATCTGGAAGTAAGGTTCCCGATCGGCTTCATTCGTCGGAACTCAGAGTTCCGACGGGACACACATCCAGGAGGTTTCATGCCGGCACCCACCGATGCGGAGTCATTCGCGCTGGGCGACTTCACGCTGCAGTCGGGGATCACCTTGCCTGACGCGCAACTCAGCTTCAAGACCTTCGGCACACTCAACGACGACAAGAGCAACGTCATCGTCTATCCCACCTGGTATTCGGGATGGCACACCGACAACGAGTGGCTCGTGGGCACCGACAAGTCGGCGCTGAATCCGGACAAGTGGTTCATCGTCATCCCGAACATGCTGGGCAATGGTGTCTCCTCGTCGCCGTCGAACACGCCGATGCCCTACGACCGGTCCCGATTCCCGCATGTCAGTGTCCTGGATCAGGTTGCCGCACAGCACAAACTGCTCACCGAGCACTTCGGCATCGCCAAGATCGCATTGGTGACCGGGTGGTCGATGGGTGCCGGACAGACCTACCAGTGGGCGGTCAGCCATCCCGAGATGGTCGAGCGAGCTGCACCGTTCTGCGGGTCCAGTGTCACGGCGCCGCACAACAAAGTCTTCCTGGAATCGCTCTGGACCGCGCTGATGGCCGATGCCATTTTCGACGACGGTGACTACTCGCCGGACCGCCCGCCGGTCAAAGGGCTGCAGGCGTTCGCGCGGATCTACGCTGGGTGGGGCTTCTCGCAGGCGTTCTACTGGGCCGAGGAATGGCGGAAGATGGGATACACCTCGTACGAGGACTTCCGATTCGGCTTCTGGGAGCGGTTCTTTCGAGATCGCGACCCCAACAATCTGATCGCACTGCTCCGTACCTGGCACGCCGCGGACGTCGGCGCGACGCCGGGATTCGACGGTGACACCCAGGCTGCGCTGCGATCGATCCGTTGTCCGCTGCTCGCCATGCCAGGCGAGAAGGACCTCTATTTCCCGCCCGAAGACGAGAAGTGGGCGAGCCAGTTCATCGAGCATGGCGAGGTTCTCGTCATCCCCGGCATCTGGGGGCATTTCGCCGGTGGCGGAGCGAATCCGGTCGACATCGCTTTCATCGACGAAGCGATCGCCGGCCTGCTCGATCGCCCGGGGCTGTCCGACATGTGATCACCGCATCGAGATCAGCCGGGCAGCGTCGATGCCGCCCCGTCGTCGAGGAACCAGATGGTCTCTTCGGTGCCGTGGGCTCCCGCGCACGGCCAGTCCGCCGGATCGGCTCCCGCGTGTGCGGCGGCCACGGCCTCGGCCTTGTCGGCACCCGCGACCAGGAACCACACGGCGCGGCTGCGATTGACCACGGGCAGCGTCAGGGTGATTCGGCGTGGCGGCGGCTTGGGTGAGTCCTCAACCGCCACAACCGACTTGACGGTCTCAGCGGTGGCCGCGGTGTGGGGGAACAACGAGTTGATGTGGCCTTCGCCGCCCATGCCGAGCAGATGTAGATCGAAGTTGGGCGCCACCCCGTCGGCGGAGTTCGCGGCCAGAACGGCGGCGTAGTCGGCCGCGGCGGCGTCGATGTCGTCACCGAGCGGACCGTCGGACGGTGCCATCGGATGTACCCGGTCGGGATCGACGGGGACCGAGTTCAGCAGCGCCCCTACGGCCTGGCCGTAATTGCGTTCCGAATCATCGGCGGGGACGAAACGATCGTCCCCCCAATAGATGTCGACCCGCGACCAGTCGATGCTGCCGCTGTCGGCGGCGAGTTCGGCGAGGATCGCGATGCCGTTGCTGCCGCCGGTGAGCACCACGCTCGCGACACCGCGGTCACGCTGGGCGGCGGTGACGAGGTCGACGAATCTGCGTGCCGCGGTGGACACCAGCTCGTCCTTGGCGTCGAAGACGAGTGTTTCGACGGACATCAGGCAACTCCTTCGACGATGATCTCGGTGACTCCGCGCAGTGCCTCGGCGTACACCTCGTCGCTGTCGAGGCGCCGCAATTCTTCGATCAGGCACATCGGCAGGTCGCGGTGCATCATCGCGACTCGACCGTCCGGCTTGCCCGGTGCGGTGATGATGGCGTTGTTGTTCTCGTCGACCGCGAGGATCGTCGGACCCTCCTCCCGATGGACCCGCACCTCGAAGCTGCCGACCCGGCGATACACCGGCACCCCGAGGGTGGCGCGCAACCAGCCGGCGAGCAGGTCCACCGACGGCGCGACCTGCTGGCCGGTGACCTCGACGCTGGTGATCGCCGTATGCGGCGGACGATCCACCGCCGACGCGAGAATGGCGCGCCAGTGCGTGATACGGGTCCAGGCGAGGTCGGTGTCGCCGGGGGAGTAGGTGGCCAGCCGCCGGGCGAGCACGGTCTCGGGATGCGCGGATCTGGTGGCGTCGAGGATTCGTCGCCGGCCGAGCTGACCGATGGGATCGGCGGCCGGATCCTCCGGCGCGGCACCCGGCCACCACGTGACCACCGGGGTGTCCGGCAGCAGGAACGGCGTGACGACGCTGTGCGGATGATCGGCGAGTTCGCCGGAGAGCGAGAGGATCACGACCTCCGAGGCGCCCGCGTCGCCTCCCACGCGGATCTCCGCGTCGAGCCGGCTGTCCTCGGATCGCTCACCGCGGGAGACCACGATCACGCGACTCGGGTGTTCCCGGCTCGCACCGATGGCACCTTCGATGGCGCCCTCGGTCGGCTCGCCGTGATCGGCGCACACCACCAGGGTGAGGACCCGGCCGAGGCTCACCGCACCGCCGGATTCGCGGACCTCGACGATCTTCTTGGCGACGTCGTTGGTGGAGGTGTCCGGCAGTTCGACGATCATGCGATCTCCTGATAGCTGATGTGTGCGGTCACGGCCGGCGCCAGGCGCGTCCCGTCCGGGCCAGCATCTTCTCGGCCGACGCCGGACCCCAGGTGCCCGATTCGTATTCGTCCGGCCGCCCCTCCGATGCCCAATGCTCGAGGACCGGATCGAGGATCTCCCACGACAATTCGACTTCCTCATTCACCGGGAACAGCGACGGCTCGCCGAGCAGCACGTCGAGGATGAGGCGTTCGTAGGCTTCCGGGGAGGCCTCGGTGAACGCCGTGCCGTAGCTGAAGTCCATGTTGACGTCGCGGACCTCCATGCTCGACGCCGGAACCTTCGATCCGAAGCGCATCGTGATGCCCTCGTCGGGCTGGACCCGGATCACCAGCGCGTTCTGGCTGAGCTCCTCGGTCATCGTCTTGTCGAAGGGCAGGTGCGGTGCCCGTTTGAACACCAGCGCGATCTCGGTGACCCTGCGCCCCAACCGTTTTCCGGTGCGCAGATAGAACGGCACCCCGGCCCAGCGTCGGGAGTCCACCTCGAGGGCGATCGCGGCGAAGGTCTCGGTGGTCGAATCGGGATCGAATCCCTCCTCGTCGATGAGTCCGGGTACCTTCTGGCTGCCCTGCCAGCCAGGACCGTACTGGCCGCGGGCGGTGTTCTCGGCGATCGGCAGGATGTTGCTCGTCGCCGAGAGCACCTTGATCTTCTCGGCCTGTAATTGCTTGGGCTCGAAGGAGATCGGTTCCTCCATCGCCACCAGCGCCATCAACTGCAACAGGTGGTTCTGGATGACGTCACGGGCGGCGCCGATCCCGTCGTAGTAGCCGGCCCGTCCGCCGAGTCCGATGTCCTCGGCCATCGTGATCTGCACATGGTCCACGTAGTGCGAACTCCACAGCGGATCGAACAGCTGGTTCGCGAAGCGCAACGCCAGGATGTTCTGCACCGTCTCCTTGCCGAGGTAGTGGTCGATGCGGAACACCGACGACTCGGGGAAGACGCTGTTGACGATCGCGTTGAGTTCCTTGGCCGACTGCAGATCGTGACCGAACGGCTTCTCGATGACCACGCGCCGCCAGCTGTCGCCCTCCACCTTCGCCAGCCCGCTGCGATCGAGTTGCTCGCAGACGGTGGGGAAGGCGTTCGGCGGGATCGACAGGTAGAAGGCGTGATTGCCGTCGGTGCCGCGTTCGACGTCGAGCCGGGCCAGCGTGTCGCGGAGCCGGTCGAAGGAGTCGTCGTCGTCGAAGGTGCCCTGCACGAAGCGAAAGCCCTCCGCCAGCCGCTCCCAGACCTCCTCACGGAAACCGGTTCGGGTGTGCTCGCGGACCGCGTCGTGCACCACGCCCGCGAAATCCTCGTCGGTCCAGTCCCGACGGCCGAAGCCGATCAGCGCGAACGACGGCGGCAGCAGCCCCCGGTTGGCGAGATCGTAGATCGCCGGCATGAGCTTCTTGCGGGCCAGGTCACCCGTGACGCCGAAGATGACCAGGCTGCTGGGACCGGCGATCCGGGGGAGGCGCTTGTCACGGGGGTCACGTAGCGGATTGGTCCAGCCGGTCGGGCCCTTGGGCACGTGGGTCAGCCCTTCGCGGCGGCGAGCTGTTCGGCGGTCGCGGTCAGCAGATCGTTCCAGGCATCCTCGAATTTGCTGACGCCCTCGCTCTCGAGAACCTCGAAGACGTCCGCGAAGTCGACGCCGAGCGCGGCGATCGCGTCGAAGACGGCCTGCGATTCCTGTCCGAGTCCGACGATCGAACCGGTGTTGACCCAACCGTGGTCGGCGAAGGCGTCCATGGTCTTGCCGGGCATGGTGTTGACCGTGTTGGGCGCCACCAGTTCACTCACATACAGAGTGTCGGGGTAGTCGGGGTTCTTGACGCCGGTCGACGCCCACAGTGCGCGCTGCGGCCGTGCGCCCTGGGCCAGCAGATCGGGGAAGCGTGACTCCACCTCGAAGATCTCCTGGTAGGCCTGATAGGCCAGCCGCGCGTTGGCCAGCGCCGCCTTGCCGCGCAGTTCCAGGGCCTCCGGGGTGCCGATGGCGTCGAGGCGCTTGTCCACCTCGGTGTCCACCCGCGAGACGAAGAACGAGGCGACCGAGTGGATGGTCGACAGGTCGTGTCCCGCGAGGGCGGCGGCGTCGAGGCCGTCGAGGTAGGCGTCCATGACCTCCTTGTAGCGCTCCACCGAGAAGATCAGGGTGACATTGACGCTGATGCCCTCGGCGAGCACCTTGGTGATCGCGGGCAGGCCCGCCTTGGTGGCCGGGATCTTGATCAGCAGGTTGGGCCGGTCCACGATCTTCCACAGCTCGATCGCCTGCGCGACGGTGCCGTCGGTATCGTGCGCCAGGCGCGGATCGACCTCGATGGACACGCGGCCGTCGACGCCGTTCGACTCCTCGAAGACCGGGGCGAGGACATCACAGGCGTTGCGGACGTCATCGGTGGTGACGGTGCGAATGGTGGCATCCACGTCGGCACCGCGTGCGGCGAGCTCGTTGACCTGGGCGTCGTAGCTGTTGCCCTTCGACAGCGCTGCCTGGAAGATCGACGGGTTGGTGGTCACCCCGACCACCGATTTGGTCGCGATGAGGTCGGCCAGGTCGCCGGAGGCGATCAGGTCGCGCGACAGATCGTCGAGCCACACCGACACTCCGGCAGCGGACAGTTCGGCGAGATTCTGGTTCTGGGTCACGGGGGTTCCCTTTCAGTGCTGTTTGTTCTCGATGGCGCGCTGCGCGGCCCCGACGACCGCCTCCGCGGTGATGCCGAACTGCTGATAGAGCACCTTGTAATCGGCGGATGCGCCGAAGTGGTCCAGGGAGACGATCTCGCCACCCTCGCCGACGATGCGGTACCACGGCATCGAGATGCCGGCCTCCACCGACACCCTCGGCACCGACGGCGGGAGCACGGAATCGCGGTACCCCTGGGGCTGCTCGTCGAACCACTCGACACACGGCATGGACACGACTCGCGCGTTGATTCCCTTGTCGGCCAATGCTTTCTGGGCCTCGACGGCGAGATGGACCTCGGAACCGGTGCCGATCAGGACCACCTGCGCGTCGGCGTCGGAGTCGCTGAGGACATAGCCGCCCTTGGCCACGCCGTCGGCCGACGTGCCGTCCAGGATGGGGATGTTCTGACGGGTGAGCGCCAGCCCGACCGGCCGGTTGCGGCGGGTGAGCAGGTGTGCCCAGGCGTGGGCGGTCTCGTTGGCGTCGGCCGGGCGGACCACGTCGAGCTGCGGAATGGCGCGCAGTGCGGCGAGGTGTTCGACCGGTTGATGGGTCGGTCCGTCTTCGCCGAGACCGATCGAGTCGTGTGTCCACACGTAGATCGGGTCGATCTCCATCAGGGCGGCCAGCCGGACCGCGGGCCGCATGTAATCGGCGAACTGCAGGAACGTGCCGCCGTAGGCGCGGGTCGGTCCGTGCAGCGCGATTCCCGAAAGGATCGCACCCATCGCGTGCTCGCGGATGCCGAAGTGCAGGGTTCGGCCGTACGGGTCGGCGCTCCACTTCTTGGTGCTGATCGACGGTGGACCGAAGGACTGGGCGCCGTCCATGGTGGTGTTGTTGCTGCCGGCCAGGTCGGCCGAGCCACCCCAGAGTTCGGGCAGCACCGGCGCCAGCGCACTCAGCACCTTGCCCGATGCACTGCGAGTGGCGACGTCCTTGTCGCCGGGGGTCCAGGTGGGCAGGGCATCGGCCCAGCCCTCCGGGAGTTCGTGGGCGGTGAGACGGTCGTAGAGCGCCTTGGCGTCGGGGTTCTTCTGCGCCCAGGCGTCGAAGGCGGACGTCCATTCGGCCTTGGCGGCCTCGCCCCGCTCAACCAGTTTGCGGGTGTGGGCGATCACGTCGTCGGCGACGTCGAAACTCTTGTCCGGATCGAAGCCGAGGACCTTCTTGGTGGCGGCGACCTCGTCGTCACCGAGCGGTGAACCGTGGATGCCGCCGGTGTTCATCTTGGTGGGGGCGGGGAATCCGATTATGGTCCGCAGGCAGATGATCGACGGCTTGTCCCGCACTGCCTTCGCCGCTTCGATCGCCGCCTCAATGGCCACCACGTCCTCGCCGCCCTCGACGGTCTGCACGTGCCAGCCGTAGGCCTCGTAGCGGGCGGCCACGTCCTCGGAGAGTGCGATGTCGGTGTCGTCCTCGATCGAGATCTGGTTCTGGTCGTAGAAGACGATCAGATTGCCCAGCTGCTGGGTGCCGGCCAGCGAACTGGCCTCCGATGTCACGCCTTCCTCGATGTCACCGTCGGAGGCGACGACGTAGATGAAGTGATCGAAGGGGCTCTGCCCGGCGGGTGCGTCCGGATCGAACAGGCCGCGCTCGTAGCGGCTGGCCATGCTCATACCCACCGCCGACGCCAGCCCCTGGCCGAGCGGTCCGGTGGTGATCTCCACGCCCTTGGTGTGACGGAACTCCGGGTGGCCGGGAGTCAGTGACTCCCAGGTGCGCAACGCCTCGAGGTCGGCGAGTTCGAGTCCGAAGCCGCCCAGGTACAGCTGGATGTAGAGGGTGAGGCTGGAGTGTCCGCAGGACAGGACGAAGCGATCACGACCGGCCCACGTGGTGTCGGCGGGGTCGTGGCGCATCACACGCTGGAACAGCGTGTAGGCCAGCGGTGCCAGACTCATCGCGGTCCCGGGATGCCCGCTGCCGCATTTCTGCACGGCATCGGCAGCGAGTACACGGACCGTGTCGACCGCGCGGGTGTCCAGATCGGACCAATCATCGGGATGGCGAGGGGTGGTCAGTGCGCGGATCTCGTCTGTGTCGGCCACGATCGTGGTGTCTCCTGTGCCTGCTCGGTGCTGGACGTTGAACATGCCGACAAGCTGTTCCCGGCGAAGGCGGGAATCATCGGGACGTCGGCCTGTGCTCCACCCAGAGTAATCGTCGCAGCGCGACCGTCGCGCAGCGAGTGGACGATGCCCACCCGGGGCAGGTCGAAGCGGTGCGGCCGACTCGATTCACGGATCGAGTCGGCCTACGTCTACCATGCTCTGTAGTAGCCCGCTGTGCAGTGATCCGACGGGCCCGATGAGGTCGGAGTCCCCGGTGTCGAACACCGTTGGGCGGGCAGAACGAGGAGAGGCCGTGAGGATTGGGGAGCGTGTGAGCGGAGACCACACCGCCGCATCCCGCTCTTCCCGGCCCGCCGGGACCCTGACTCCCGCAGATGCCGACGACGCCGCGCCGAGTCGGCTGCGACGCATTCAGCTGACCATCCTCGCCTACATCGCGCTGACCAAGCCGCGCGTCATCGAACTTCTTCTGGTGGCGACCATCCCGGTGATGCTGCAGGCCGACCGCGGACATGTCGACCTGCTCGTCATCGCATGCACGCTGGTCGGCGGCTGGCTCGGTGCGGCCAGCGCCAACACGCTGAACATGGTGGTCGACGCCGACATCGACCAGAAGATGAAACGCACGGCCCGCCGTCCGCTGGCCCGACGCGCGGTCGCCCCGCGCAGCGCGCTCGTCTTCGGGATCGTGTTGTGGGCGGCGTCATTCGCGGTTCTGACCGTCGCCGCCAATCTCCTGAGCGCACTGCTGGTCTCGGCGACGATTGTCTTCTACGTCGGCGTCTACACGATGATCCTCAAGCGTCGGACCTGGCAGAACGTGGTGTGGGGTGGCGCGGCCGGATGCATGCCGACGCTGGTGGGCTGGGCGGCCGTGACCGGATCTCTCAGCTGGGAACCGGTGGTGCTGTTCGGCGTCATCTTCTTCTGGACCCCGCCGCACACCTGGGC
Organism: Gordonia bronchialis DSM 43247; assembly: GCF_000024785.1. Classification (NCBI taxonomy): domain Bacteria; kingdom Bacillati; phylum Actinomycetota; class Actinomycetes; order Mycobacteriales; family Gordoniaceae; genus Gordonia; species Gordonia bronchialis. The sequence goes on from NC_013441.1 coordinate 2,530,128, forward strand.
GCTGGCGATGCGCTACAAGGAGGACTACAAGGCCGCCGGCGTGCCGATGCTGCCGGTGATCGCCACCGAGGAACGCGTCACCCGTCAGATGGTGATCTACACCTGGCTGACCGTCGTGTGCTCGCTCATCCTGGTCCCGGCGACGAGCTGGATCTACGCCGCCGTCGCGGTACTGGCCGGCGCGTGGTTCGCCAGTCGGGTGCACATTCTTTACCGCGACACCCGCCGTGGTGCGGAGGTCGCACCGCTCAAGATCTTCCTGCAGTCCAACGAGTACCTCGCTGTGCTGTTCTGCGGGCTGGCGGTCGATGCGGTCATCGGTTTGCCGACCATCGCCAGTCTGTTCTGACGCGGCCTGAACTCACCCGGTCTGTCCCTGAACTCACCCTCTGTCTCTGACCGATCAGTCCGGAAGCAGGACCGTTGAACCCGTGGTGACCCGTCCCTCGAGGTCGGTGTGCGCCTTCTCCGCGTCGGCGAGCCGGTAACGCTGCCCGACGCGCACGTCCACCGAACCGTCCGCGACGGCCCCCAGGAATTCACCGGCCCGCCACCGCAGTTCGTCGGTGTCGGCGATGAAGTGGGCCAGCGTCGGACGGGTCACCGACAGCGAACCGGCGGCGCTGAGCCGTTGCAGATCGAAGGGCGGCACCGGGCCGCTGGCAGCCCCGAACAGCACGATGATGCCGCGCACGGCGGTCACCGCGAGGGACTGCTCAAAGGTGTCGGCTCCGACGCCGTCGTAGGTCACCGACACCCCGCGGCCTCCCGTGAGGTCACGAACCTGTGTGACGAGGTCGTCGCCGTAGCGCAACACGTGATCTGCGCCGGCGCCCGCGGACAGCTCGGCCTTCTCGTCGCTGGACACGGTGGTGATCACGGTGAGTCCGCGCTTCTTCGCCAGCTGGGTGAGTACCAGACCCACACCGCCGGCCCCGGCGTGCACCAGCACGGTGTCGCCGGACCGCGGGTGTGCGCTGCCGTCGAGCAGATAGTGGGCCGTGAGTCCGCGCAGCAGCGATGAACCGGCCGCGGCGTCGTCCACCCCGTCGGGGATGGGAACCAGCCGCGCGGCCGGCACGGCGACGAGCTCGGCGTAACTCGCCGGTCCGTCACACCAGCACACCCGCTGCCCGGCGGTGAGGTCGGTGACCTCGGCACCGACGTCGACGATGGTGCCGGCGCCCTCGCTGCCCGGGATGTAGGGCGGTGTGGAGGGATACATCCCGCGGCGGAAATAGGTGTCGATGAAATTGACGCCGACGGCCGAGGTCTTCACGAGTACCTCGCCGGGGCCGGGGATCGGATCGTCCACCGTGCCGTAGGACAGCACCTCGGGTCCGCCATGTCGGGTTACCTGAATCGCGCGCATGTCTTCTGTTTACACCGCCGCCGCGTGGGGTCTCGACAGTGAGGTCTTGTTACCGGGCGGTATGCTCACGGGCATGACTGACGCTGCGACGGAACACGATCCCGACGAGCAGAACCCGTCCACACAGAAGCCGGTCACGGCGCCGGCCCAGGTGGTTTCCTCGGTCCGCGGGTTCGTCGCCCGGGAGGGTGGGGAGGCCAAGGCCGTCCTGCAGCCGATCGGGACCGCGGGCGTACGCATCACGCTCGTCGGCGAGGACGGCGGGATCCTCGGTGACCGCGTCGTGGACGACATCGCGACCGCGCACGCGGTCGTCGACGCCGTCGAGGGTGTCGAGATCGCCGAGTGGGACCGTGATCTGACGTCGGCGGCCACCGTGAAGCCGTCGCACTACCGCAAGATGGCGGGCTGGGTGGCCGGTCAGAAGCGGTTCCCCAAGGCGCGCAACTCGGCGATTCTCTGAAGACTCCGGCCGTCAGCCGATCGGTTGGGGCTCGCGGTCGTGCTTGCGTGACGGCGCGAACTCCAGGATCAGCCAGGTGGCGCCGATCAGCAGCGCCGCGCTGCCGGCCATGTGCAAGATCACCAGCAGGATCGGCAGATCCGTCACGTACTGCACCACGCCGATGACGCCCTGGACGGCGAGCAACCCGACGAAGGTCAGCGCCGTACGTTGCTGCGGCACGCCGAGGACGCGGGTGAACACCACGAGCGCCACCGACAACCCGATCAGGACGAACACGGCGTCGGCGTGCAACTGCGTGGCGTGGTCGGGCGCCAGGCCGTTGCGGGGCGCATCGGCGTCCCCGGCGTGCGGACCCGACCCGGTGACCACCGTGCCCAGGTAGATGGTCACCCAGGTCACCAGATAGGTGAGCCACGAGAGGTATCTACCCAGACGCTGCGCCGACGACGGTTCCGGCGCGGCGACCTCGGTGTCCGGGTACGGCCGCGTCCGGTGCACCAGCACAGTGGACCCGGACACCAGCGCCATGGAGAGCAGGAAGTGCAGGGCGACGACCCACGGGTTGAGATCGGTGAGGACCGTGATCCCGCCGATGACGCCCTGAAATGGGATGCCCAGCGCCAGCACGGTCGCCAGTCGGCGATCGGCGCGGGTCGAGCCCGCGCGGCGCCAGACGGCCACCCAGGTGGCGATGGCGATCGCGATGAGCACCCAGGTCAGCATGCGGTTACCGAATTCGATCACGCCGTGATAGCCGAGTGCCTGGTGCGGGACGAAGGACGTGTCGGTACAGCGGGGCCACGTGGGGCACCCGAGCCCGGAGCCGGTCAGGCGCACCGCGCCGCCGGTTGCGACGATGCCCACGTTGGCGACCAGCAGGGCGATGGCCCAGCGATGGACGAACCGCGCGGTCGGCGTGCCGAAGTAGGGGACGCGGGACCACCGGCCGGCCACCGGCGCCGCGGACTGCGCCGTGGCGTCGTTCTCCTGACCGGCGCGAGCCGGGCTCTGTGATGTCGTCATTCGAACCTGAACCACCTCACCGCCAGCGCGGCGGCAACCGCCGACCACACCAGCAACACACCTATACCGAAGACGTCGACCGTCCCGTGTGACGCCCGTTCGAGGGCCTCGGTCAGTGCACCGGACGGGACACAGCGGGCCACCCACCAGACGGCGTCGGGCACTCGGGAATCCAGCACCACGAGACTGCCGATCCCGACGAGCGCGAACCAGGCCAGATTGGCCAGCGCGAGAACCACCTCGGCTTTCAGCGTGCCGCCGAGCAGCAGCCCCAGTGCGGCAAAGCAGGCGGTGCCGATGGCGATCACCACTGCACCGAGCGCGAGGCCGAGGATTGCGGGCCGCCAGCCGAAGGCGACGCCGATCGCGCCGAGGATCACCGACTGCGCGATCACCACCACCAGCACCGCGATCGACTTGCCGACGATGATGCCCCACCGCGGAATCGGGGTTGCGCCAAGACGTTTCAGCGCTCCGTACCGGCGGTCGAAGCCGACGGCGATGGCCTGGCCGGTGAATGCGGTGGACATCACCGCCACGGTGAGGATCGCCGGCACGAAGACGTCGGCGCGTGCCGCCGGACCGGTGCCGAGTCCGGTGTCGACGGGCAGCAGACACAGACCGATGAGCAGGGTGATCGGGATGAACATGGTGAGCAACAGTTGTTCGCCGTTGCGCAGCAGCAGTCGGAGTTCGAGACGCGACTGGGCTGCGAGCATCGCGGCAATGCCGGCGGTCTGCGGCCGGGGCGCAAAGGTGCCGGGCGGGAAGAGTTCACCGGGCCGGGCATCGGCAGAAGGTCCGCGGGAGGTTCGGGTCATGAGCGCAGTGCCCGTCCGGTCAGGTCGAGGAACACGTCTTCGAGGCTGCGGGTCTCCACCCGCAGATCGGTGGCCAGCACGTTGATCTTGGCGCACCACGCGGTGACGGTGGCCAGGACCTGAGGGGTGACCTGCCCGACGACGAGGTAGGTGCCCGGTGTCGCTTCGGTGCACTGGTAGTCCTCGGGCAGGGCGAGCCGCAGCATCGCGAGGTCCAGCCCCCGGGGAGCGGTGAAGCGCAACTCGTTCTCGGCGCCTCGACTGGTGAGATCGGCGGGGGTACCGGCCGCAACGCAGCGGCCGCGGTCGATGATGACGACCTGGTCGGCCAGTTCCTCGGCCTCGTCCATCAGATGGGTGGTCAGCAGTACCGACACACCATCGGCGCGCAACCGGTCCACGAGTTCCCACACCACCAGCCGGGCATGGGCGTCGAGCCCGGCGGTCGGTTCGTCGAGGAAGACCATCTCGGGCCGGCCGACGATGGCGCAGGCCAGCGACAGACGCTGCTGTTGCCCACCGGAGAGGCGTCGGAACGAGGTCCGGCGGGCCTCGGTGAGGCCGAGGGCGTCCAGCAGCCAGTCGGGATCGATCGGGTCTGCGGCATAGGAGGCGACGAGGCCGAGCATCTCCTCGGCGCGGGCGCCGGGATAGGCGCCTCCGCCCTGCAACATCACCCCGATGCGGGTGCGCAGCCTGTCGTTGTCGGCGTGCGGGTCCAGCCCCAGCACCCGGACCGAACCCGCGTCGGGGGTGACGAAACCCTCGCAGATCTCCACGGTGGTCGTCTTGCCCGCCCCGTTGGGGCCGAGCAGGGCGAGGATCGAGCCGCGTTCGAGGTCGAGGTCGAGGCCGTCGACGGCGGTGTGGCGGTCGTAGCGTTTGACCAGGCCGCGAACGGTCAGCGCGGCGTTCGCGCGCGGACCGGCCGGGCGGTGGGTGGCGCGATCACCGGAGGGGCGATCGACCAGGGGATCGTCGCCGTCCAAGCGATGAGACGTTGTGCCGCGCACACAGCTCAGACTATGCGCTCGACGGCGCTGGACGAAAAACGGTGGCCGGCGATGCGACGGGATTCACGAACCCGCACCCGCACGGGACTCCTCGTGCGGGTCGGCGTCGGCCGGTGGGTGTCGTCGTCGGCGCCGCCGGGTGAACGGGTCGTCCTCGAAGAACACCGCGGTGAGCACGGCCACCATGATCACCCCGGCCAGAACACCTTGTGCCAGCACCACTCCGCTGGTGTTGGAGCTGGTCGGCATGACGACGATCGCGATGATCGCCGACGCCGCGATGGTCGAAAGCCGGAACCACGGACCGGTCGCCCACGCGGCGAGTGGGATGACCGCCCAGAGCAGATACCAGGCCTGGACGAACGGGAAGAACAGCACGACTGTGGCCATGGACACACCGAGGGCGCCCAGCGGGTGCAGGCGCCCGCCCAGGGTGGCGAGCATCCAGCGCACGATGAACCCCGCCGCGATGAGCTGACCGATCGGGCGTGCGACCTCGAGAACGGCCTGGGTGTGATCGCCGAGCCCCAGGTTGACGCCCAACCGGCCGGTGGTCACCGACAGCAGCGTGGGCATCGACATCCAGGACCGGACGATCTCACCGGTCGTGAGGGTGCCGGTCCAGCCGAACCCGAGTCCGGTTCCCACACTGATGACCACGATCACCACGCCGGCGACGACCGCGTAGAAACCGGCCGACAGGGACAGCGCGTACACGGTCTGCCGCGATCGTTGCCACCACTGCTGCAGCGGTGCGCGACGCAGGGCGGGCAGCGTGGCCCCCCAGCGCAGGGCGAGCGCGATCCCGACGAATCCCAGCGAGAGCATCGAGGTGAACTTGACCATCGCCGACGCCGCGAGCACCGCGGCACCGCCGATGAGGATCCAGCCGCTGCGCGACGGCCAGAAGGACCCCGGGTTCCGCAACAGGTCGGGCCCGTAGATCGCGCGGAAGCTGAGCTCGAGACCCACCAGCATCAGCCCGAGCATCAGGGCCTCGTTGTGGATGCCACCGACCAGGTGCAGGATCAGCAGCGGATTCATCGCGCCCAGCCAGATCGCCGCCACCGACGACACCCCGCACCGTCGGGCCAGGCGGGGGAGCGCCCACACGATCAGCGCGATGCCGACCAGGGCGATGAGACGGTGCAAGAAGATGGCGGCGGTGATGTTCTCGCCGGTGATCGCGGTGATGCCCTCGCCGATCCATAGGAACAACGGACCATAGGGGGCAGGTGTGTCTCGCCACAGATTGGGTACCGACCGGGTGAGCACGTGATCGATGCCGAGTCCGCCCATCGGGCCGACGGCGTACGGATCCATCCCGCGATAGGCGATCGCGCTCTGGGCCAGGTAGGAGTAGACATCCTTGCTGAGCAGGGGCGGGGCGACGACGATCGGCGCGATCCACAGCAGCAGTGTCCGGTCGGCCTGCCGGCGGCTCATGCGCCGGGCCGGGCTGCGCCCGTTGCGGACCTCCACCGACAACCGGCCGACGGCGAAGCGCCCCAGCAGCAGCCACGCCACGACCAGGGTGAGGGTGCCGCTGATGGACAGCGCGAGCGCCGTCCCGAACATGCGCGACGGCAACGACAGCACACGCATGCCGGCGACCGGATTCTGCAGCACCGGGATCGCTCCGGTACCCAGTGACCCGATCAGTATGAGTACCGACCCGGTGGCGCCGAAGAGTTTGATGCGCCGGAGGCGACGGGACTCCTCGGCGTTGAGTGGGCCGACCTCACGCTCGTCGTCGTGGAGTCGGGCGACGGTCTTGCCGTAGTCACCGGGACGGTCGATCGCATCGTCGTCGGAGTTCGACGTCGTCGTGGTCTTGCTCAGTCCGAAGTAGTCCAGCGCACGGCGCAAGACTGTGGTTTCGGGCACAGAACGACTCTAGTGGCCGCCGCACACGGTCCGGTGAGCACCCCGCCACGTGTTGTTCGGGCGAGATCGCTCGCGTGGCTAAGGGCACCCTTGCTGGCAGTGCGGAATCAATTACGTCACACTCGTGTTGTGAAAACCATGGGGAACGAAGTTGCGCTGTCCGCAGACAGCTCCAGCGACGTCCCGTCGTCCGGTGACGTCATCGGACCGGCAGAGGGGACCGCTCATCACGACGGTCAGACCCGCGCTGCGGTCGTCACACTCCTCGTCGAAGACGGGCCGCTGACGGCGGGCGAGATCGGTGAACGCCTCGGCATCAGTGCCGCCGGCGTCCGCAGGCATCTCGACGCTCTGCTCGCCGTGGGTGACGTAGAGGTCTCGTCGTCGGGATTCGGTCAGCGTGGCCGCGGCCGGCCGGCGAAGTGGTTCCAGCTGACCGCGACGGGCCGCGGCAAGCTTCGGCACGCCTACGACGACCTCGCCGGGGCGGCCATGCGCAAGTTGCGCGCCGTCGCCGGTGACGACGCCGTCGAGGAGTTCGCCCGGGAACGGGTCGAGCGCATCGTGGCCGGGGTGCCGGCCAGCGGTGGCTCAACCAGCGTTGCCGACACCGTCGAGGCCATCGCCGACGCACTGACCAGTGCCGGTTATGCCACAAACACCCGTGAGGTGGGCACCGGGATGCAGATCTGCCAGCATCATTGCCCGGTCGCCCATGTCGCGACGGAGTTCCCGCAGTTGTGTGAGGCGGAGACCGCCGTGTTCACCGAACTGCTCGGCACACACGTGCAGCGCCTGGCGACCATCGCCAACGGCGACTGCGCATGCACCACCCACGTACCGCTGCAGTCGGTGCCCGACGACCCCGGCGAACGCAGCGCACGACACCGGAGCGACGCACAGCCCGCGCCGACTCTTGCCCAGCAACCCCCGCAAGGGACAACCCGAAAGGTCTCGCGATGACAGTCACCGAGCCCACCGGCACGAGTGCCCCGATGAAGGCAGCACCGCTCACCCAGGAGGAGACGATCGCCTCGCTGGGTAACTACGGCTATGGGTGGTCGGATTCCGACGTCGCCGGCGCGAGCGCCCAGCGCGGACTGTCCGACGCGGTGGTCGCCGACATCTCGTCGAAGAAGAACGAGCCCGAGTGGATGCTCGAGCAGCGGCTCAAGGCGCTGCGCATCTTCGACCGCAAGCCGATGCCGCACTGGGGCGCCGAGCTCGACGGCATCGACTTCGACAACATCAAATACTTCGTCCGCTCCACCGAGAAGCAGGCGACCACCTGGGACGAGCTGCCCGAGGACATCAAGAACACCTACGACCGGCTCGGCATCCCCGAGGCCGAGAAGCAGCGTCTGGTGGCCGGCGTCGCCGCGCAGTACGAGTCCGAGGTGGTCTACCACCAGATCCGTGAGGATCTGGAGCAGCAGGGCGTGATCTTCCTCGATACCGACACCGGCCTCAAGGAGCACCCGGAGATCTTCCAGGAGTACTTCGGATCGGTGATCCCGGCCGGGGACAACAAGTTCTCCGCGCTCAACACCGCGGTGTGGTCGGGTGGCTCGTTCATCTACGTGCCCCCGGGTGTGCATGTCGACATCCCGTTGCAGGCCTACTTCCGCATCAACACCGAGAACATGGGTCAGTTCGAGCGGACCCTGATCATCGTCGACGAGGGTGCCTACGTGCACTACGTCGAGGGATGTACCGCGCCGATCTACAAGACCGATTCGCTGCACTCCGCGGTGGTCGAGATCGTCGTGAAGAAGGGTGGCCGCTGCCGCTACACGACCATCCAGAACTGGTCGAACAACGTCTACAACCTCGTCACCAAGCGCGCCAAGGCCGAGGCCGGCGCGACCATGGAGTGGATCGACGGCAACATCGGTTCCAAGGTGACGATGAAGTACCCGGCGGTGTGGCTGACCGGTGAGCACGCCAAGGGCGAGGTCCTCTCGGTGGCGTTCGCCGGCGAGGGGCAGCATCAGGACACCGGTTCCAAGATGGTGCACCTGGCACCCAACACGTCGAGCAACATCGTCTCCAAGTCCGTCGCCCGCGGCGGCGGCCGGGCCTCCTACCGCGGCCTGATCAAGGTCAACAGCGGTGCGCACGGCAGCCGTTCGACGGTGAAATGCGATGCGCTGCTGGTCGACACGATTTCGCGCAGCGACACCTACCCGTACGTCGACATCCGTGAGGACGACGTGACGATGGGTCACGAGGCGACCGTCTCCAAGGTCAGCGACGACCAGTTGTTCTACCTGATGAGCCGTGGCCTCACCGAGGACGAGGCGATGGCGATGGTGGTCCGCGGGTTCGTGGAGCCGATCGCCAAGGAACTCCCGATGGAGTACGCGCTCGAACTCAACCGTCTCATCGAACTCCAGATGGAAGGAGCCGTCGGCTGATGGCAGATCCGACATTGCCCGTCAGCGCGGCTGCTGCCGCCCCCGTCAATAAAGGCGAGATGTTCACGTCTTTCGACGTGAACGCCTTCGAGGTACCCAGCCCGCGTGAAGAGGTGTGGCGGTTCACCCCGTTCCGCCGGCTGCGCGGTCTGCATGACGGTTCGGCCGAGCGCACCGCCGAGGCAGCCGTCACCGTGACCGGAGAGGCCGCCGGAGTCTCCGTGGAGACGGTCGGACGCGACGACGCCCGTCTCGGCGACGGCGGCGTGCCGTTCGACCGCATTGCGGCGCAGGCATATTCGTCGTTCACCCAGGCGACGGTGATCACCGTCGGCAAGGAGACCCAACCGGCCGACCCGATCGTCGTGACGGTCGAGGGCCCGGGTGCGGGCGAGGTGGGCTTCGGGCACCTGCAGGTGCGGCTGGAGCCGTTTGCGCGCGCCGTGGTGGTGCTCGATCAGAAGGGGTCGGGAACCTACGCGGAGAACGTGGAATTCGTTGTCGGTGATCAGGCTTCGCTCACGGTCGTGAACGTGCACGACTGGGCCGATGACGCGGTGCACGTGGCCGCCCATCATCTTCGGGTGGGGCGCGACGCGAGCATCCGGCATTTCGCGATCAGCCTGGGCGGCAACCTGGTTCGGCTCTCACCGGTGGTGCACTACGACGCACCCGGCGGCGACGTCGAACTGTGGGGACTCTACTTCGCCGACGCCGGACAGCACCTCGAGCAGCGGCTGCTCGTCGATCACAGCCAGCCCCACTGCCGCTCCAATGTGGTGTACAAGGGTGCGCTGCAAGGTGATACATCCGGTGACCGGTCCCGCGAGGCCCACACCGTGTGGATCGGCGACGTCCTGATCCGGCCGGCCGCCGAGGGCACCGACACCTTCGAGCTCAACCGCAACCTGGTGCTCACCGACAACGCCCGTGCCGACTCGGTGCCCAATCTGGAGATCGAGACCGGTGAGATCGTCGGCGCCGGACACGCCAGTGCCACCGGCCGTTTCGACGACGAGCAGCTGTTCTACCTGCAGGCGCGCGGTATCCCGGAGGACCAGGCCCGCCGCCTGGTCATCCGCGGCTTCTTCCGCGAGATCATCGCCAAGATCTCGGTTCCCGACATCCGGGACCGCCTTGAGGCGGCCATCGAGAAAGAACTCGAGATCGCCGGCGCCTGAGTCGTCTCCCAGCCCACCACTCACGAACGAGAGAACACCGCACACCATGACCACACTGGAAATCCGCGACCTGCACGTCGATGTCGCCCAGACCGACGCCGACGCCGAACCCATCCACATCCTCAAGGGTGTCGACCTGACGGTGAGTTCGGGTGAGACCCACGCCATCATGGGGCCCAACGGTTCCGGCAAGTCGACGCTGTCCTATGCGATCGCCGGCCACCCCAAGTACCAGGTGACCCAGGGGTCGATCACCCTCGACGGTGAGGACGTCCTGGAGATGAGCGTCGACGAGCGCGCCCGGGCGGGCCTGTTCCTGGCGATGCAGTACCCGGTCGAGGTGCCCGGTGTGTCGATGTCGAACTTCCTACGGACCGCGGCCACCGCCGTGCGCGGCGAAGCGCCGAAGCTGCGGCACTGGGTCAAGGAGACCAAGGAGGCGATGACCGCGCTGGACATCGATCCGTCCTTCGCCGAACGCAGCGTCAATGAAGGATTCTCCGGTGGCGAGAAGAAGCGCCACGAGATCCTGCAGCTCGACCTGCTCAAGCCGAAGATCGCGATCCTCGACGAGACCGACTCCGGCCTGGACGTCGACGCACTGCGCGTGGTCAGCGAAGGTGTCAACCGCTACAAGGACCGCGAGCACGGTGGCGTCCTGCTGATCACCCACTACACCCGGATTCTGCGCTATATCAAGCCGGAGTTCGTGCACGTCTTCGTCAACGGCCGCATCGTCGAATCCGCTGGTCCCGAGCTCGCCGACGAGCTGGAGGACAACGGCTACGTGCGGTTCACCTCCCCGGCCAAGGCGGGCTGACACCAAGCGAAGGAGGCGAGATGTCTCTCTCCACACAGACTGCTGCGCCGGGCGTCGACGTCGAGTCGCTGCGGGCCGACTTCCCGGTCCTCGCGCGCACCGTGCGCGACTCGAAACCGCTGGTGTATCTCGACTCCGGTGCGACCTCGCAGCGCCCGGTGCAGGTGCTCGACGCCGAACGTGAGTTCCTCACCCGGCACAACGCGGCCGTCCATCGGGGCGCTCACCAGCTGGCCGAAGAGGCCACCGACGCCTACGAGGACGCACGTGAGGTGATCGCTGGATTCGTCGGTGTCACCGCCGACGAGCTGGTCTTCACCAAGAACGCCACCGAGGCGCTCAATCTGGTGACCTACACCCTCGGCGACGACCGCAGTGCGGACGTCTTCGGCGGCCGCCCGCTCGGGGCGGGCGACACCGTCGTCATCACCGAACTCGAGCATCACGCGAATCTCGTTCCGTGGCAGGAACTCTGCCGGCGTACCGGTGCGACCCTGCGCTGGTACGGCGTCACCGACGAGGGGCGAATCGACCTCGATTCGCTGGAACTCGACGACACCGTGAAGGTGGTCGCCTTCACCCATCAGTCGAATGTCACCGGCGCCGTCGCCGACGTCGACGAACTCGTTCGTCGTGCCCGCGCGGTCGGGGCGCTCGTCGTTCTCGATGCCTGCCAGTCGGTGCCGCACATGCCGGTCGACTTCCGGGCACTCGACGTGGATTTCGCGGCGTTCTCCGGGCACAAGATGTTCGGGCCGTCGGGCGTCGGTGCGCTCTACGGGCGGGCGGAACTGCTGGAGTCCTTGCCGCCGTTCATCACCGGCGGCTCGATGATCGAGACCGTCACCATGGAACTCTCGACGTACGCGCCGCCGCCGCAACGGTTCGAGGCCGGGGTGCCGATGACCTCACAGGCCGTCGGTCTCGGTGCCGCCGTGCGTTACCTGCAGCAGATCGGCATGAGTGCGGTCGCCGAACACGAACACGCCCTCGTCGATCGCGCGCTGACCCGGCTGACGCAGATCGAAGGTCTGCGGATCATCGGACCCGACACCACCGAGAATCGCGGTGGCGCAGTGTCCTTCGTCGTCGACGGTATCCACGCCCACGACCTCGGGCAGATCCTCGACGACGAGGGTGTCGCCATTCGCGTCGGACACCACTGCGCCTGGCCGCTGCATCGGCGGTTCGGGATCGCGGCAAGCGCCCGTGCGTCTTTCGCGGCCTACAACACCCTCGCCGAGGTGGACGCGCTGGCCGACGCCATCGTCACCGCGCAAAAGTTCTTCGGGGTGAGGTGAACTCGGATGCGAATGGAACAGATGTACCAGGACGTCATCCTGGATCACTACAAGCACCCGCACGGGCGGGGTCTGCGCGAGCCCTTCGGCGCCGAGGTCCATCACGTCAACCCGACATGCGGTGACGAGGTCACCCTGCGGGTGGCGGTCTCCGACGACGGGCAGACGGTCACCGATATCTCCTACGACGGGCAGGGCTGTTCGATCTCGCAGGCCTCGACGTCGGTGCTCCACGACCAACTGGTCGGTGCGAGTGTGGATCACGCGATGGCGACGCTGACGGCGTTCAACGCGATGATGACCTCGCGGGGTAAGGACGAGGGCGACGAGGAGATCCTCGGCGACGGCATAGCTTTGGCCGGGGTGAGCAAGTACCCCGCGCGCGTCAAGTGCGCGCTGCTCGGCTGGATGGCGTTCAAGGACGCACTCGCACAGACCATCGACAACCAGACGGACGCGGAGTCAGCATGACAGAGAACACCACCGAAACACCCGCCACTGATGCACCTGTGACCGACACCAGCCCCTCCGGGTCGCCGACCGGGCCGGCCACCTCGCTGCCGGCAGTCGACGATGTCGAAGAGGCGATGCGTGACGTCGTCGACCCCGAACTCGGCATCAACGTCGTCGACCTCGGCCTGGTCTACGGCATCGAGGTCACCGACGACGCGGTCGCCAAGATCGACATGACGCTGACGTCTGCGGCCTGCCCGTTGACCGACGTCATCGAAGATCAGTCGCGTGGTGCCCTGGTCAACAGCGGCCTGTGCACCGACCTGGAGATCAACTGGGTGTGGCTGCCGCCGTGGGGGCCGGACAAGATCACCGACGACGGCCGAGACCAGTTGCGCGCGTTGGGGTTCACGGTCTAACTGCTCGTATTTTGGCTGGTTGAGCCGCCCTGTCAGCCGGTTGAGCCGGCACGGCGATCGTATCGAGCCGAGCCGTCTCGAAACCAATGGTGAGACAACGTAGTTCGTGACCACTACCTTGTGTTCGCCGGGGGGCCGACATAGTCGAGTCACCAGTGGTTTCGACGCGGCTCGGACTCGCAGGCTCGTCCGTGCCGGCTCAACCAGCTGAGAGGTGCCGGCTCACCAGCTGAGAGGTGCTGGCTCAACCAGCTGAGAGGTGCTGGCTCAACCAGCTGGGAGGTGCCAGCCAACTAGCTGAGGTACCACTCGACGAGCAGCGGTGGCTACCACTCAGCGGGTTGCCGCTCGGCGCGTGCGCGGGCACCCTGGACGTCATGGTCGAGCATGATCGACACTTCCGCCGGGTACGCCGATGGCGTCCGCCGGTGGGGGAGTCGCGAGTGGAGATGATGATCCGCGAGGCTACCGAGCGTGGCGATTTCGACAATCTGCCTGGTATGGGAAAGCCGTTGAACCTCAAGGGTCTTGATGACCCGGACTGGTGGGCGAAGCAGAAGATCAAAGACGAGGACCTCGATTCGTCGGCGCTGCTGCCGCCGACCCTGCAACTCCGCAAGGAGCGCGACGGATTCCCTGGGTCGCTGCGCGACATCGCCGACGAGACGGCGGTGCGCACCATCCTGGAGGATTTCAACCGGCGGGTGAAGCAGGACCGGTTGCGCCCGACGATGGGGCCGGCGTCGCACCTCGTGGCCCGCACCGTCGACGTCGAGGAGATGATCGAGGACTGGCGCGCTCTGCGCCGTCGCTGATGCGAGGGTGAGGAAATCGATTGGCCGGACCCCGCCGGGGGTTGTAGCCTGGACATGCGACTGGCGAGGCCGGATAACCGGCGAGGAGCGAATTTCACGACATCGACCGCCTGGGTGTCCACTTCGAGTATTCGAAAAGGACCATGTCGCGCCGTCATCATCGGGTCGGGTTTCGGTGCATTGACCGCCGCCCGCCGACTCGCGAAAGCCGAGGTCGACGTCACCGTCATCTCGCGCACCAGCCACCATCTTTTTCAGCCGTTGCTGTATCAGGTTGCGACCGGACTGATCTCGGAGGGACAGATCGCGCCCCAGACCCGCGTCGTCCTACGCACCCAGAAGAATGCTCGGGTGGTTCTCGGGGCGGTCGAACGTATCGATGTCGCCGAGGGGACCGTGACGGTGCGTTCGCTGGACCGTATCAGCGCGTTCGCGTATGACAGCCTGATCGTCGCGGCCGGCGCGGACCAGTCCTATTTCGGGCACGACGAGTTCGCCGAGTTCGCACCCGGCCTGAAGACCATCGACGATGCACTCGAACTGCGCGGCCGAATTCTCGGCGCCTTCGAACAAGCCGAACTCTCCGACAACCCCGAGGAACGGGCTCGGCTGCTGACCTTCGTGGTGGTGGGCGCCGGAGCAACCGGAGTCGAGATGGCCGGTCAAATCGCCGAACTCGCCTCCACCACACTTCGCGGGGCCTTCCGGTCCATCGATCCCACCGATGCGCGGGTGATTCCCATCGACGCAGCATGTGAGATCCTGCCCGCGTACGGCGGCAGGCTCAGTCGTCGCGCAGCTCACCGACTCGAACGCGCCGGCGTCGAGATCCGTCTCGAAACCATGGTGGTCGACATGGACTACGACGGGCTCGACGTACGTGACTCCGACGGACGTGTTCATCGCATCGATGCCCAGTGCAAGATCTGGTCCGCGGGCGTGTCGGGTAGTCCGCTCGGCCGCCAACTCGCCGCCCAGACCGACGTCGAGCTCGATCGGGCGGGACGGGTGAAGGTCGCACCCGACCTCACGGTGCCCGGGCATCCCGAGATCGCCGTCGTGGGCGACATGGTCTCGATCGACGGGGTTCCCGGGATGGCGCCCGCCGCGATACAGGCCGCGGCCTATGCTGCGGAAGGGATCCGGATGCGGCTTGCCGGCGAACCGACCATGCCCCGAGAGCGGTTCAGGTACTGGGACAAGGGATCGATGGCGACGGTGGCGCGGTACAGCGCGATCGCGAAGATCCCGATACCCGGGACCGCGAAGAGCGTCGAGCTGGCCGGATTCTGGGCCTGGGTCGGCTGGTTGGTATTGCACCTGTTGTATCTCGTCGGTTTTCGAAACCGGTTCACGACGCTGATCGATTGGATGTTCTCGTTCACCACGCGCAGCCGAAATCAGTTGGCCATCACCGAACAACAGGTGTTCGCCCGCACCGCCATCGACGAACTCGAGCAACGCCGACGCGACGACGCGGCCGCCTGAGACGAACGGGGACAGGTCTCGTGGTCCCGGTAATCGGGTTGCGTGTCTCGATACGCTGGCCCGGTGATGTTGACACTGCAAGCAGATCGCGTCGCCGGGACCCCGGCGACCGATCTCGGCTACCTGCTCCACAAGCATCCCGATCGGGTGCAGGAGTTCACCACCACGCAGGGGACGGCGACGGTGTTCTACCCGGAGGCGACACCGGAGCGGTGTCGGGCGGTCCTGCACGTCGACGGCGACGGTGTCACACCCGAACGCTCATCGGATTCCGACCGGTACGTCAACGACCTCCCGTACGCGGCGTCATCGCGACTCGTGGTCGCGATCGGGAAGGTCTTCGGCGACGCGCTGGCCGGACGATGCACGGCCCGACCGGAACTCGCGGACATGGCGTGGCCGTTGACCGTGCGGCTCCCGGCTGTCAGGGTGCGTGGCCCGCACGGTCCGGACGAGTTGTTCGGTCCGCTGGGGTGGACCCTCGGCGTCGCTCCGCAACCTCTCACACCGCCGGAGTGGGGTGACTCGGACTACGCGACCATCACCCTGACCGGTACGCAGCGCGTGTCCGATGCCCTGCGTCACCTATGCGTGCTGCTTCCCGCGCTCAGCGACAGCAAGCACTACTTCGTCTCCGACGCCGAAGTCGAGCGGCTGTTGCATCTCGGCGCCGGCTGGCTGGCGACCCACCCGTTGCGCGCCGCGATCGTGGAGACCGGCCTCAAACGCATCCGGCCGCTCGCCGACGACGCGCTCGCCCGTCTGGGCGTCGCTGAAACAACCGATCCACCGGCCCGGGAGTCGTTGGCGCGCAAGCGGTTGAGTGCGGTGGTCGACCTGGTCCGGGCATCAGGGGCGCGTTCGGTCCTCGACGTCGGCTGTGGAGAGGGCAGGCTCCTTGCCGGCCTGGCCGCCAGTGAGGGGGCCACGCGGCTCGCCGGCGTGGACGTCTCCACCGCGGAGCTGCGCCGCGCGCGCGGCAGGCTGGAGCGATGGCGGTCCGTGGACCTGTGGCAGTCATCGCTGATGTACCGGGACCCACGCTGCCGCGGCTTCGACACGGTGGTGCTGATGGAGGTCATCGAGCACATCGACCCCGACCGGCTGCCGGTGGCCACCGACTCCGTCTTCGGCGACATGGAACCGGAGACGGTCATCGTCACCACACCGAATCGTGACCACAACTCCGTCTACGGGGTCGACGGTTTCCGGCACCCGGATCACCGATTCGAGTTCAGCAGATCCGAATTCGCGCAGTGGGCCGCCGCGGTCGCCGCCGAACACCGGTATGCGGTCGAACTCGGCACCATCGGGGAGCCGGTGAAGGGACATGGATCACCCACTCAGACTGCCGTGCTCCGCCGCATCGACCCAACCACAGAGGAAACACCGTGAGCGCCATCGAGATCCCACGACTGTGCCTCGTCGTGCTCGTCGGTGTTTCCGGTGCGGGCAAATCGACGTTCGCGCACCGTCATTTCCGGGACAGCGAGGTCTTGTCGTCGGATGTCTTCCGCGGAATCCTCGCCGATGACCCGACGGATCAGTCGGCGACCTCGGACGCCTTCGAGGTCCTCCACGACATCGCGGGCCGCCGGTTGCGGCGGGGACTGCTGACCGTGATCGACGCGACGTCACTTCGCCCGGAGGACCGCGCCGGTCTGCTCGCGCTCGCCAAGGAACACGACGTCTTCGCCGTGGCGATCGTCCTCGACGTGCCGCTCGCCGAGCTGAGACAACGCGCGGCCGACCGCGACGACATCGACGACGGCGTGCTCCGCCGCCAGCACACCTTGCTGCGCCGGCACGGAAAGAATCTGCGCAAGGAGGGATTCCGATTCGTGTACGTGTTGGACGGAGTTGACGAGATCGACACGGTGACGATCAGCCCGACCCGGCTGTTCAACGACCTGACCGATGAGCATGGCCCGTTCGACATCATCGGCGACGTACACGGCTGTTTCGGTGAACTGTGTGAGCTCCTCGAGGAGTTGGGCGCGACGATCAGGTCCGACCCGAGTGGAACGGTGCTCGGAGTGCATGATCATCCCGAGGGCAGGCGCGTGGTGTTCGTGGGCGACCTCGTCGACCGCGGGCCCGACACCCCGGCAGTGCTGGCGCTGGTGATGTCGATGGTCGCTGCCGGTCAGGCGATCTGCGTGCGGGGCAACCACGAGGAGAAACTCCTGCGGGCACTCCGCCAACGCCGAGGGGGTCGTCCGGGCAGGGCGATCACCCTGTCACACGGGCTGGCCGAATCGATCGCCCAGCTCGAGGCGTGCCCGGATGACTTCGTCGACGCCGTCGTCGAGTTCCTGGATGGTCTTGTCTCACACTATGTCCTGGATGGTGGGCGACTGGTGGTTGCGCACGCCGGACTGGCGCAGCGCTATCACGGTCGGTCGTCGGGGCGGGTACGCAACCTGGCGATGTACGGCGAGACCACCGGGCGGACCGACCGGTGGGGATTCCCGGAGCGTCTGGACTGGGCGCGTGACTACCGCGGCGACGCGGTGGTGGTCTACGGACACACCCCGGTGACCGACGTCGCCTGGGTGAACAACACGCTGTGCATCGACACCGGCTGTGTCTTCGGCGGACGGCTGACGGCGCTGCGGTACCCGGAGTCCGAGATCCGGGCGGTGCCCGCCGACCGCGTGTACTGGCACAGCGACACGGTGACCGGGTACGGCGATTCCGACGCCGATGCCCGCATGCGGACGCGTCTGCGCCTCGACGACGTCGTCGGAAAGCGCAGCATCCGAACCGGATTCGGGCCAGCGGTGACCATCCGGGAGGAGAACGCGGCACCGGCACTGGAGGTGATGAGCCGCTTCGCGATCGACCCGCGTTGGATCCGGTATCTGCCGCCCACGATGAGTCCGGTCGGTAGCGAGTCAGCAGATCTTCTCGAGGATCCGGCAGCCGCCTTCAGCTTCTATGCCGGACTCGGTGTCGAGGACGTGATCTGTGAGCACAAGCACATGGGGTCGCGCGCCGTCCTGGTGGTCGTCCGCGACGACGACACGGCCCGCCGGGTCTTCGGCGTCGCCGGTGCGGGTGCGATCCACACGCGGACCGGACGTTCCTTCTTCGGATCGGCCGACACCGACGAGATGCTGGTGCGCGCACGACGCGCCGGCGAATCGGTCTTCGACCGG
The DNA here is from genome assembly GCF_000024785.1 of Gordonia bronchialis DSM 43247. Lineage (NCBI taxonomy): Bacteria > Bacillati > Actinomycetota > Actinomycetes > Mycobacteriales > Gordoniaceae > Gordonia > Gordonia bronchialis. The sequence continues at coordinate 2,548,765 of NC_013441.1, forward strand.
TTCGGGTGGTCCTGGATGATCCTCGACGCCGAGATCCTTCCGTGGAACATCAAGGGCGAAGGCCTGGTTCGGGAGCGGTTCGCGAGCGTGGCCGCCGCGGCGACCGCGGAACTCGACCTCCTCGCCGCAGAACTGGCGGCGGTGGGTCACCGTCTCGATCTCGGTGATCGCAGCGAGCGACTCGCTGCTCGCAGACGTGACGTCGACGCGTTCACGGCCTCGTACCTCGATCATGTGCAGGTCGGGGCGACGGTGTCCGATGTCCGGATAGCAGCGTTCGAGGTGTTGGCGGCGGGCGGGGCTGAGACCACGGCCACCTTCGAGAACCGCTCGCACGCCTGGCATCTCGAGGTGGCCGACGCGCTGGCCGAGGCTGATTCGTCGCTGTTCGCGCCGACCGCCCGGATGCACGTGTCGACCTCGTCGAGCCGGTCGCGGGATGCCGGAGCGGCCTGGTGGACCGAGCTGACCGCATCCGGCGGTGAGGGAATGGTGGTGAAACCGGCGGCCAATCTGGTGCGGGACACCAAGGGTGGTCTGGTGCCGCCCGGCGTGAAGGTCCGCGGTCGGGAATACCTGCGGATCATCTACGGGCCGTCCTACACCGACGATCTGGATCGCCTGCGTTCCCGCGACCTCCGGCACAAGCGCTCGATGGCGATGCGTGAGTATCAGCTCGGGCGTGAGGCCTTGGCCCGACATGCCCGGGGGGCACCTCTCTGGAAGGTGCACGAGTGTGTGTTCGCGGTACTCGCTCTCGAGACCGAGAAGGTGGACTCCCGGCTATGAGGCTTGGTGTCTAGTGTTCTGAGTCATTAATTCGTGTGCAGTAGTGGGCGATGGAGTCGAGGATCTGGTCAGCGGTCTTGACCCACACGTAGGGGCGGGGGTTGTCGTTCCAGGTCTCGATCCATGCTCTGATGTCGGCGTTGAGCGCTCTCACGGTGCGGTGGGTGGAGCGTTGGAGCTTCTTGGTGGTCAGTTCGGCGAACCAGCGTTCGACGAGGTTCATCCAGGATGAGCTCGTCGGGGTGAAGTGGACAACGAATCGTGGGTGCGAGGTCAGCCATCGTTTGACCGCGGGCGTCTTGTGGGTAGAGGCGTTGTCCATGACCAGGTGGACGTCGAGCTCGTCGGGCACCTCGGCGTCGATCTTGCGGAGGAATCCGATGAATTCCGTTGCGCGATGCCGTGAGTGAAGCGAACCGATGACTTTGCCCGACGCGATGTCCAACGCCGCGTACAGGCTGGAGGTGCCGTTGCGCACGTAGTCGTGGCTGGCCCGTTGCGGGGTGCCCGGGAGCATGGGAAAGATCGGCTGGGTGCGATCGAGCGCTTGGATCTGGGTCTTCTCGTCAACGCAGAGCACCAGGGCACGTTCGGGTGGGTTCATGTAGAGCCCGACGACGTCGCGGACCTTCTCGGTGAACATGGGATCTTTCGACAGCTTCCACGAATCCTGTTTGTGTGGAGCCAATCCGAACGCTCTCCATACACGCGAAACAGTTGACTGCGACATGTCGAGATGCTCAGCCATCGCCCGCGTCGACCAGTGTGTCGCATTCTTCGGAGTGGTCTCGAGAGTTGCGGTGATCAGGTCTTTGATCTGCTCGTCGCCGACGGTTCGAGGTCGCCCGGGCCGGGGTTCGTCGAGCAACCCCTCGCAGCGGTGCTCGACGAACCGGCCTCGCCATCGCCGCACGGTACCTCGGTTGAGGCCGAGTCGTTGTGCCACTTCGGTATTCGACCCGCCATCAGCGGCAGCGAGAACGATTCGTGAGCGCATCGCCAAACCCGAGGCCGTCGTTCGCCGACGCGCCCACCCTTCGAGCTCACGGCGCTCGTCATCGGTCAGAACAATATCCACTGCTCGCGGACCCCGGGTTGCCATTCCCTAGCCTAACAACCGAACGGAAATTAATGACTCAGGACACTAGCGCGGGGTGAGCACCGCGCGCGCCAGCCGCCGCCGGGTCCGGTTGTCGCATGCGGCGAACAATGCGGCCATGGTCGCGCTCAGGGCGGCCGCGTCGGTGCGGTCGGACAGGTAGGTGCGCTGACGGTGGGTGGGCAGGTCGAAGAAGGTGTCGAAGAAGTCGACGGTGGCCGGCGCGTCGAAGTCGAGCAGTGCGCGCAGCCCGACCTGCCGAAGGCGATGAACGATGCGGGCCCGGGTTGGCCACAACTGTCGATTCGGGTCGCCGCCGGCCGCTAGTTCCCTCGCCAGCGGGTCGGCGGCGGCCAGCGCGGCGGCGACGCTGTAGCCGGTGGCCGGATGCATGATCCCGGCGCGTGCACCGAACAGTGGGGGAGCATGTCGCCAGGGGGCACCCAAAACGCCGGTCAGCCGGAACGACACCGCCTCGGTGCCGGTGACTGCCGCCGCATCGACACCGATCGCGGCGAGCCGGCGACCCAGCCGCTCCCGCAGGGCGGCCACTTCGATGGCGGGATCGCCTGCGAGACAGGTCTCTTCGAGAAGGACACGGTCGGCGTCGAGCGGTACGGCGTACAGGAACGACGGCGTGGCGCCGAGTTCGTCACCGCCGACCTGATGGTGGTCGCGCCAGTCCATCAGGACGGCCTCGTGCTCCCCGAGAGCGGGCCGGGCGGCGGAGCGCGGCACGACGACACCCCACGCGGTCTGACGTGGACCGGCCCCGACGCTGCCGCGTGCGTCGATGACCGCAGCGGCGGTCATCGACGTGCCGTCGTCGAGCCGGATCGTCGTCGGGGTGATCGATCCCGCGCGCGCAGCGACCACGAATGCGTCGTCGACGGACAGACACCGTTGTAGCGCGGCGGTATCGAATACCGAGTACGGCCGTGTCACCGTGTGGTGGCGGCGGCCCCAGACAGCCACCGTGGACACCGACGCGGCGATGGTGCGGTCGGTGTCCAGCCAGTCGGGTATTTCGTCGGCCCAGCAGGCGTATGTCGAGCGCCACGGCCGGTCGGGGGCCGGGTCGACGAGCGTGACGGTGACGTCCCGCGCGAGCAACCGGTGGGTCAGGGCACGGCCGGCCGGGCCGGCCCCGACCACGATCACATCCGGCATGCGGGGATCTACTACATGGTGCCGGTCGAGAGCAACCCGCCGTCGACGGCGAGGGTCTGACCGGTGATCCATGCCGATTCGTCGCTCACCAGGAACGCCGCCGCCCGGGCGATGTCCTCGGTCTCGCCCAGCCGGCCCAGCGGATACCCCTTGATCGCGCGGGCCTCGTTCTCGCCGGCGATGAGGTCCTTGGCGAACCGGGTGCGCACGATGGCCGGGGCGATGGCGTTGACCCGGATGTTGTTCTTGCCGAGCTCCCACGCGAGTTCGGAGGTCAGCCGGATCATCGCCGCCTTGGAGGCGCCGTAGGCGGCGATCACACCGGACGACCGCAGTCCGGCGACCGAGGCGATGTTCACCACGGCCCCGCCGCGCTGCGACATCCCGGCCCGGAAGGCCTCCTGGATGAACCCGAGACCGGCGACCACATTGGTGTCGAAGATCTTGCGGAACGCGCCGAGGTCGGCATCCATCAGCGGACCGAACAGCGGATTGATGCCGGTGTTGTTGACCAGGATGTCGATCGCCCCACCCAGCTCGACGGTGGCCGCGACGGCTTCGGAGCGGTGAGTTTCGTCACCGGTGTTGCCCGGGCAGGCGGTCACTTTCGCATCGGGAACGGCCGCGCGGATCTCGTCGGCCGCGGCGGCCAGCGGCTCTGGCTTGCGACTCGTGATGACCACGGAGGCCCCGCGTCGTGCCAGTTCGGTGGCGATACCGAGACCGATTCCGCGGCTGGCGCCGGTCACCAGGGCGGACTTGCCGGTCAGGTCGGATGTGCTCGGGATGGATGTGGAGTGCGTCACGTCTGCAACCGTATCTGTTCGCCCGCCCGCCACCGATCGACTCCGGGTGGAAAAGGGGGGCTGAGGAGCCCCGGTAGACTGTCTCGTCGTGATCACCGCGACCGACCTGGAAGTTCGAGCGGGTGCTCGGACCCTGTTGTCGGCGCCCGGCGACGCGTTGCGTATTCAGCCCGGCGACCGGATCGGCCTCGTCGGCCGCAACGGTGCCGGCAAGACCACCACCTTGCGCATCCTGGCCGGGGAGACCGAACCCTATGGCGGCGCGATCCGCAGCAGCGGTGAGATCGGGTATCTCCCCCAGGACCCCAAGGAGGGCGATCTCGACGTCCTGGCCAAGGACCGGGTGCTCTCCGCGCGCGGCCTCGACGCCATCCTGCGCGACATGGAGAAGCAGCAGGCGCAGATGGCCGAGGCGGCCGATGACCGCGCCCGCGACAAGGCTGTCGCCAAATACGGGCGCCTCGAGGAGCGTTTCGCCGCGCTCGGCGGATACGTCGCCGAATCCGACGCCGCCCGCATCTGCCACAGTCTCGGTCTGCCGGACCGGGTACTCGGGCAGGCGCTGCGTACCCTGTCCGGCGGGCAGCGTCGTCGAATCGAGTTGGCGCGCATCCTGTTCGCCGCATCCGACGACTCCGGGAAATCCGACACGACGCTGCTGCTCGACGAACCGACCAACCACCTCGACGCCGACTCGATCACCTGGCTGCGCGGCTTCCTGCAGAACCACGAGGGCGGACTTGTCGTGATCAGCCACGACGTCGATCTGCTCGCCGACGTGGTCAATCGGGTCTGGTTCCTCGACGCGGTGCGCGGCGAGGCCGACGTCTACAACATGGGCTGGCAGCGCTATCTCGACGCGCGGGCCACCGATGAGCAGCGTCGTCGGCGCGAACGCGCGAACGCGGAGAAGAAGGCGTCGGCGTTGCGGGCGCAGGCCGCCAAACTCGGGGCCAAGGCCACCAAGGCGACCGCCGCACAGAATATGCTCAAACGTGCCGACCGCATGCTCAGCTCACTCGACGAGGAGCGGGTGGCCGACCGCACGGCCCGCATCCGGTTCCCCGACCCGGCCACCTGCGGCAAGACGCCACTGATGGCCTCCGGGCTCTCCAAGAGTTACGGATCGCTGGAGATCTTCACCGGCGTCGATCTCGCCATCGACAAGGGCAGCCGGGTGGTGGTGCTCGGCCTCAACGGCGCGGGTAAGACCACGTTGCTGAAACTGCTTGCCGGCGTGGAGAAACCGGACACCGGCTCGATGGAACCCGGATACGGGCTCAAGATCGGGTACTTCGCGCAGGAACACGACACGCTCGACGACATGGCGTCGGTGTGGGAGAACATTCGCCATGCCGCGCCGGACGCGGGGGAGCAGGATCTGCGTGGTCTGCTCGGTGCCTTCATGTTCACCGGCCCGCAACTCGATCAGCCGGCCGGCACCCTGTCCGGTGGTGAGAAGACCCGTCTCGCGCTCGCCGGTCTGGTCTCGTCGGCCGCGAATGTGCTGCTGCTCGACGAGCCGACCAACAACCTCGATCCCATCTCCCGCGAGCAGGTCCTCGACGCACTCCGCAGCTACACCGGTGCGGTCGTGCTCGTCACCCACGACCCGGGTGCCGCGGCCGCCCTCGACCCGCAGCGGGTGATCCTGCTGCCCGACGGGACCGAGGATCACTGGTCCGACGAGTACCAGGAACTCATCGAGTTGGCCTGACAGCGCGGATGCATTGACGCGCCAGGTCGGGCACCGTCGACGCCGGCGGCTCCCGACAACGAGATCGCGGGGTTCTCGTCCACGCCGGGAGCCTATCCTGCTCCGATGTCAGACCGTGGCGGCCGGCCAATAGCGCTTGCGCAGTTGACCTTTCACGAGCTTTCCGGTGGGTGTCCGAGGAAGGTCGTCGACGAAGTCGACCGATCGTGGCGCCTTGTAGGCGGCAATCGAATCCTTCGTGAACGAAATCAGCTCGTCGGCGAGTTCATCCGACGGCAGGTATCCCTCGGAGAGTTGCACGCACGCCTTGGCGACCTCGCCCAGATCGGGGTCGGGCACGCCGATCACCGCGACATCGAACACAGCGGGATGGTTGATGAGGACGTTCTCGGCTTCCTGGGGATAGATGTTGACGCCGCCGGAGATGATCATGAAGGCCTTGCGATCGGTGAGGTACAAGTAGCCCTCGTCGTCGACGTAGCCGACATCGCCTGTGGTGGACCAGTTTTCATGCTCCGGGTGCTGGGACTTACGGGTCTTCTCGGGATCGTTGTGGTACTGGAAGGGCACCGCGTCGCGCTCGAAGTACACCTGTCCCACTTCGCCGGTCGGGAGTTCGGCACCGTCCTCGTCGCAGACGTGGATGACGCCGAGGAGCGGTTTGCCGACCGAACCGGGGTGGTCGAGTGCTTCCTGCGGCCCGATGAAGGTGGCACCGGCGGCCTCAGTGGACGCGTAGTACTCGTGAATGACCGGACCCCACCAGTCGATCATCGCGCGCTTGACCTCCACCGGGCAGGGAGCGGCGGCGTGGACGGCCAGCTTCATGCTGCTCACGTCGTACTTGTCGCGGATCTCGGCGGGCAGTTTGAGCATCCGGATGAACATGGTGGGCACCCACTGACTGTGGGTGACGTGGTACTTCTCGATCGCGGCCAGGGCCGCCTCGGGCTCGAAGCGATCCAGGAAGACAACCGTCCCGCCCACGGAGTTGGTGACCCCGCAATACCGCAGCGGCGCAGCATGATAGAGCGGGGCGGGGGAGAGGTAGACGGTCGAGTCGTCGAAGCCGTACATCGGCGCGAAGATCGCGGTGTAGGCGTCCGGCACCTCGTTGACCTGACCCTCGGGCATCGGGGTCTTGATGCCCTTGGGCCGCCCGGTGGTGCCCGAGGAGTAGAGCATGTCGGTGCCCCGCGGCTGATCGGTCCGTGGTTCCGGCGAGGCCGACGCCAGGATCGCGTCGTAGTCCTCGAAGCCGTCGAGGGTGCCGCCCCAGACGATGCGATGTCCGGGCCGGGCGAGCACGTCGATCTCCCCGGAGGCGGCGACCGCGTCGGCCACCGAGGCCCCGGCGAAGAGCACCTTGGCGTTGCAGTCGCCAAGAATGTAGTTGGTCTCGGCGGCGGTCAGGTGATGATTGACCGCGGTGACGTAGAGGCCGCTGCGCAGTGCGGCCCAGTACACGTCGAAAATCCGCAGGTCGTTCGCGGACACCACCGCAATACAGTCACCCGGTGCCAGTCCCAGCGACTCGAGGTGATTGGCCAGTCGCGTGGAGTTGTCGTCGAGTTGCGCGTAGGTGACCTGCTCGCCGGTGGCAGCCGCGATGACGGCCGGCTTGTCGGGGGTGGTGGCGACGAAATTTCCTGGGAACAACGCAACTCCTCGTGCTTGGATGAACTACCCCGCCGACCTTATACCGAGCGATCATTCGGCACCGGCGTTTCCGGCTAGCCGATGGAACGATTATTGACTATCGGTTCAACGCCGCGCCAGGAACCGTTCCATCGTCCGTTCGGCGAGTGCGGTGATGGTCAGCGCCGGGTTCACCAGTCCCACCGCGCCCGGCACGAACGAGCCGTCGACGACGTACAGGTTCTCGTAGCCGCGCACCGCGCCGTCCATCGTCGCCGCGCGGTTCATCACCACCCCACCCAGGCCGTGATACGTGCTCGCCGACCCGAAGCCGGCCGCCCGCGAATAGACGGGCACGCCGCTCGTGGTACGTCCGTGCCGGATCTCCGCGCGCTGCCGGAACCGCTCGGCGAACGCCGCGCCGCGGCGGTCGAGATCGTTGCCCTCCGGGTGGGGGTAGTTGATGACTGCCGAACGGGTCGCGTGATCGTAGTCAATGGTGCCTCGCTCCTCGGTATGCGCCTGGATGAGGTTGGTGGTCAACGTCTTTCCGAGTGGTGCGGGCACCGGTGTGGAGTGATAGACCATCGATACCGGTCCGCCGGGCATATCGTCCTCGTAGACCCGGCCGAACCCGGGCCCGCCCTGCACGGCACCGTAGTCGTCGGAGAGTGCGGTCCGGGCGGTGAGGAAGTCACCGTTGGCGCCGAAGCCGTCGCCGATGCGGGGTGAGAGCCGGGGCAAGGTGCCCTTTGCCCTCGCCTCCACCAGCATCCGGGTGGTGTGGAAGGAGCCGGCCGCGAGGAACAGATAGTCGGCTTCGAGGGTCACCACTTGGACTGTGCGGTGGTTCTCGTCGATGACGCGCGCGGACACGACGAATCCTCGGCGACGTTCTCGCGGACGGATCTCGAAGACCTCGTGCATGGGTTTGATCGTGACGTGGCCGGTGGCCTCGGCGGCCGGCAGGTAGTTGTGGTCCACGGAGTTCTTGGCACCGCTGTTGACGCCGAAGCCGAGTTCACCGGTGATGATGGCGGGCTTGATGCGCCCGGCCAGCTCGTCGCGGACCACGTCCCAGTTGATGGCGTAGTCGAAGCTGACAGGCTCTTTGCCGTAACGGCGGACGGTGGCCCGCCAGGAGCGGGTGCCCACGTAACGCGGATGCGCCATGATGTCGGCCGGCAGGGGCGACGCGCCGAGCATCTTCTTTGCGCGCGGGTAGTACGTGCGTACCAGTTCGTCGTAGTCGGCGCCCCCGGGGAAGACGTGCTCGAAGTCGACGCGGCGGGGTACGGGTGTGAAGGCGCCGAAGGCCAGCGAACCGCCACCGACTCCGGCGCCGTACACCGCGTCGATGCCGTTTCCCTTGATGCGGTCGAGGATGCCCGGGTACCGCGTGACCGGGATGCCGATCGTGCCGGTCAGTCCGACCGTGTCGCTGAACCAGGCCGCGCGCCGGTCCGGGGAGGTGAACGTGGCAAAGGTGTTGCCGTCCGGGCGGATCGGCCAGCGCCGACCGCGTTCGAGAACGGTGGTGGAGATCCCGGCCCGGCCGAGACGCAGCGCCGCGACCGCACCGCCGAACCCGCTGCCGATGACGATCGCGCTGGGACCCGGTGCCGGCGTGGCGTGCGCCCGGGGTGCGACGGCGGCGTCCAGCGCGCCGAGGGCACCGAGGCCGGCGGCGCCGACCAGAACGGAACGGCGAGAGACGCCTTGGGTGGAAATGTCTCGTTTCACGAGACGTGACCGTAGCCTATGAATAAGGTTAGGCAAACCTGGGTATCGGGTAAGCCTGGGTACGGGGTGATGAGCGCCTCAGTGACGTGTCAGGAAGCGATCCATGATGCGTTCGGCGAGCGCGGTGATGGTGAGCGACGGGTTCACCAGGCCGACCGCGCCCGGGCAGAATGAGCCGTCGACGACGTGGAGATTGTCGTAGCCGATGATCGCGCCGTCCGGCGTCGCCGCCCTACCCACGACCACTCCGCCGAGACCGTGGAAGGTGCTCGCCGAACCGAACCCATAGGCGCGGTCGAACAGCGGAATCCCGTTGAGCGGGTATCCATGTCGTGTCTCGGTTCGCTCGTGGAAGTGCCGGGCGAAGGCGATCGCGCGCCGGTCGAGTGTGCTACTGCCGGCGCGATGTGGATAGGTGAGCCGGGTGCCACCGGTGGCGTGGTCGAAATCGATGGTGCCGCGCTCGTCGGTGTGTACCTGAATGAGATGGGTGGTGGCCACGCCGCCGAGTGGCGACGGGAAGGGACTGGCCTGGTAGACGATCGCCACCGGACCGCCGGGAAGACGGTCCTCCCGGATCCGCGCATATCCCGGACCTCCCTGCAGGGGGCCGTAGGGATCGCGCAGGGCGGTACGCACGATGAGGAAGTCACCGTTGGTGCCGAAACCGTCACCGATCCTGGCTGACAGATTCGGCAACAGTCCGCGTGCCCTGGCCTGCACGAGCAGCGATGTCGTGTGGAAGGAGCCAGCGGCCATGAACAGGTGATCGGCCTCGGCGCTGACCACCCGAACGGTGCGGTGCCGGTCATCGATCTGCCGGGCCCGGACGACGAAACCCGCTCGGCGAGAACGTGTTCGAATCTCGAAGACCTCGTGCATGGGTTTGATGGTGACGTTGCCGGTGGCCTCGGCGGCCGGCAGGTAATTGTGGTCCACGGAGTTCTTGGCCCCGCTGTTCACACCGTAGGAGAGATCGCCGATGCTCACGCCGGGGCGGGCCCGGCCGGCCAACTCCTCGCGGACGATGTCCCAGTCGACGGCGTAATCGATGAATCGCGGTGTGACGCCGTACCGCGCGATGACCCTCAGCCACGACCGTGCGCCCACGTAGTTGGGGTGGGCCAAAACATCCGCTGGCACGTTGCTCGCGCCCAGCATGCGCCGTGCACGCGGGTAGTAGATCCGGTCGAGTTCGGAATAGCCTGTGCCGCCTGGGAATACGAGTTCGAAGTCGGGTCGGTCGGGTTGTGCCGAGAACGCGCCGAACACCAGCGAGCCGCCGCCGACGCCCGCCCCGTACACCGTTTCGACGCCGTTTCCGGAGATCGTGTCCAGCACACCGGGATAGCGCTCCACGGGCACCTGCAGGGCGCTGGAGATCCCTGCGCTGTCCCGAAACCACGCGGCCCGGCGGTCGGGCCGGTCAAAGGTGGCAAACGTGTTCTGGTCGCGACGGATCGGCCATCGGCGGCCGCGTTCGAAAACCGTCGTGCGAAAACCGGCCTGTCCCAGACGGAGTGCTGCCACCGCACCGCCGAACCCGCTACCGATGACGATGGCCGTCGGCGTGTTCCCGGCCTGCGCGGGGTCCGTGGCTCGGCCGGTGGCCGTCGACACCGCGGCGAGTGCCCCGAGGCCGACCGCACCCCGAAGGACAGCTCGCCGGGGCACGACCGGGCCCCGGCTCGTCTCGTCGACATCGACCTGTGCCCGACGTATCGCGATGGGAGGCGACTTCACGGACCGACGGTAGGACCGCGAACCTGAAAACCAGCTGAAAAGCGGCCTCAGGTCCGTTCGGCTGCCGCGATGCCCGACGGTGGCGTGGCGCGCACCGATTCCTCGACGAGATCGAGGACGGCATGCAGATCCTCGGTGGGGCGTCCGGAGGCCAGCCGGGTGATCAGACCGTCGAGGACGAGGTCGAGATAGTCGAGCAGCACCGCGGTGGGTACGTCGCCGCGCAACCGGCCGGTCTCGCGGCCGCGCTGCAGCCGGTCCAGGGTGGCCTTCTCCAGGTCGGCCGAGTGCGCCGTCCACGCATCGCGAAATGCCGCGTCGGTACGCAACTTTCGGGCGATCTCCAGCCGGGTGCCCAGCCAGTCGAAATCCTGTGGCCGGGCCAGCACGTTACGCATGACCTGTACCAGACCCTGCTCGGCGGCGACATCGGCCATCCGCTCGGCGTCTTCTTGTGCGAGCGCGAGGAACAACGCCTCCTTGTCGCGGAAGTGATGGAAGATCGCCCCGCGTGACATTCCGGTCGACTCCTCGATGCGTTTGACCGTCGCACCGTCGTAGCCGAACTCGGCGAAGCAATGCCGCGCGCCGTCGAGAATCTCTCGACGACGCGCGGCCAGGTGATCATCGCTGACCTTGGGCACCGTTGGCTCCCTTGATCATTGAGTACCCCATGACTCCTGACGGCACGCGTCAGCTGTTGATCATGTTGCGCAGCACGTACTGCAGGATGCCTCCGTTGCGGTAGTAATCGGCCTCACCGGGCGTGTCGATGCGGACCTTGGCGTCGAACTCGATGGTCGAGCCGTCCTCCTTGGTCGCGGTGACATGCACGGTCGCCGGCGTCTCGCCCTCGTTCAGCTTCTCGATGCCGCTGATGTCGAAGACCTCGGTGCCGTCGAGCCCGAGCGACTTGTGCGACTCACCGTCGGGGAACTGCAGCGGGATGACACCCATACCGATCAGGTTCGAGCGGTGAATCCGCTCGAAGGACTCGGTGATGACCGCCTTGACGCCGAGGAGTGTGGTGCCCTTGGCCGCCCAGTCACGCGACGAGCCGGTGCCGTACTCCTTGCCGCCGAGCACGACGAGCGGGATGCCCTTCTCGGCGTAGTTCTGCGCCGCGTCGTAGATGAACGACTGCGGGGCCCCGTCCTGGGTGAAGTCCCGGGTGTACCCACCGGACACACCGTCGAGCAACTGGTTCTGCAGACGGATGTTGCCGAAGGTCGAGCGGATCATCACCTCGTGGTTACCGCGGCGGGCACCGAGCGAGTTGTAGTCCTTGCGGGCCACGCCGTGCGCGTCGAGATACTGGGCGGCCGGGGTGCCCGGCTTGATCGTCGACGCCGGCGAGATATGGTCGGTGGTGACCGAGTCGCCGAGCTTGGCCAGCACGCGGGCGCCCTTGATGTCGGAGACCGGGTCCGGCTGCGGCTTCATGCCCTCGAAGTACGGGGGCTTGCGCACGTAGGTCGACTCGTCATCCCACTCGAAGGTCTTGCCGTCCGGGGTCGGCAGGTTCTGCCAGCGCTCGTCCCCCTTGAACACGTCGGCGTAGTCGGCCGCATACTGCTCGGCCGAGATGGACGACGCGATGGTCTCCGAGATCTCCTCATTGGTCGGCCAGATGTCCTTGAGGAAGACGTCGTTGCCGTCCTGGTCCTGGCCCAGCGGATCGGACTCGAAATCGAAGTCCATGGTGCCGGCCAGCGCGTAGGCGATGACCAGCGGCGGCGACGCGAGGTAGTTCATCTTCACGTCGGGGTTGATCCGGCCCTCGAAGTTGCGGTTACCCGAGAGCACCGCGGTGGCGGTAAGGTCGTTGTCGTTGATCGCCTTGGAGATCTCCTCCGGCAGCGGGCCCGAGTTGCCGATGCAGGTGGTGCAGCCGTAGCCGACGAGGAAGAAGCCCAGCTTCTCCAGGTAGGGCCAGAGTCCGGCCTTGTCGTAGTAGCCGGTGACGACCTGCGAACCGGGGGCCATCGACGTCTTGACCCACGGCTTGGAGGTCAGGCCCTTTTCGACGGCCTTCTTGGCGAGCAGACCGGCACCGAGCATCACCGACGGGTTGGAGGTGTTGGTGCAGCTGGTGATCGAGGCGATGGTGACGATGCCGTGGTCGAGGATCATCGTGCCGCGCTCGGCCGATTCCACCTTCACCGGATTCGACGGCCGGCCCTCGGAGCCCTTGGCGGCGTTGTGCGCGGGCTCGTCGTCGGAGAACGAGAGCTTGGCGGCATCCGGCGAGGTGGCCGGTGCATCCGAGGCGGGGAAGCTCTCCTCGTTGGCCTCGTCGACTCCGTTGAGCTTGGGGGTGTTGCCCTCCTCGACGTAGTTGTGGATGTCCTTGCGGAAGGCGTTCTTGGCGTCCCACAACTCGATCCGGTCCTGCGGCCGCTTCGGCCCGGCGATCGACGGAACCACGTCGGCGAGGTCGAGTTCCAGGTACTCCGAGTACTGCGGCTCCTCGGCGTCCTTCTCCAGCCACATGCCCTGTTCCTTGGCATAGGCCTCGACGAGTTCCAGTGTCTCCTTGGACCGGCCGGTGAGCTCGAGGTAGTTGATGGTCTCGCCGTCGATCGGGAAGATCGCACAGGTCGAGCCGAACTCGGGGCTCATGTTGCCGATGGTGGCGCGGTTGGCCAGTGGCACCTCGGCGACGCCGTTGCCGTAGAACTCGACGAACTTGCCGACCACGCCGTGCTTACGCAGCATGTCGGTGATGGTGAGCACCACGTCGGTCGCGGTCACACCGGGCTTGGCGGCGCCGGTGAGCTTGAAGCCGACGACGCGGGGGATGAGCATCGAGACGGGCTGACCGAGCATCGCGGCCTCGGCCTCGATGCCGCCGACGCCCCAGCCCAGCACGCCCAGACCGTTTTCCATGGTGGTGTGCGAGTCGGTACCGATGCAGGTGTCCGGATAGGCGACGCCGTCCCGGACCATGACCGAGCGCGCGAGGTGCTCGATGTTGACCTGGTGGACGATGCCGGTGCCCGGGGGAACGACGCGGAAGTCGTCGAAGGCTCCCTGACCCCAGCGCAGGAACTTGTAGCGCTCCTCGTTGCGCTGGTATTCGATCTCCACGTTGCGCTCGAAGGCCTGCGCATTGCCGAAGGCCTCGATGATGACCGAATGGTCGATGACCATCTCGGCGGGTGCCAGCGGATTCACCTTGTCGGGGTCGCCACCGAGTTCCTTGACGGCGTCACGCATGGTCGCGAGGTCCACCACGCAGGGCACGCCGGTGAAGTCCTGCATGATCACGCGCGCCGGGGTGAACTGGATCTCCACGCTCGGCTCGGCGTTGGGATCCCAGTTCGCGATGGCCTCGATGTGTTCTTTGGTGATGTTGGCCCCGTCTTCGGTGCGCAACAGGTTCTCGGCGAGGACCTTGAGCGCGTAGGGGAGCTTCTCGGTGCCCTCGACGGCACTCAGGCGATAGATCTCGTAGCTGTTGTCGCCGACCTCGAGCGTGCCTCGCGCGCCGAACGAATTGATACTCACGTCTAATCCACTCTCCTGTCGAAGCCGACGGGCTGCGCCGGCGGTGCTCTCACTCCGCGTCGGTCCAGGGACGAACTGCCGCGGAGCCTTCGGTCGGCGAACGCCGCTTGTTCGTCGACATTGACCTTCACCGGCGGGCTGCACCGGTGTCACTCGCTCTCCGGCGACGGGGACCATCGGCGGGGAACCAGCGGCCGCGGTGGGCTACCGCGGCACTGCGTCCATGTTAACAGTACGAGCGTACTGCTAACAAGTTTGCGGCTCGACACGCCGTGGTGGGGGCCGCGTGCGACCGGAATTGACCGGCCCAGTTCATTCTGTCGTACGGTGCAGGACTAGGTTTGCCGGGCAGGCAGGTGTCCGCGTGAATTTAATGGTCGCGAAACGTTGAGGTGAGGAGGACCCGATGAGTCCCGATCCGCTGGTGCCGGGTTCACCGGGCACACAGGCCGGTGACACGGATTCACCGTCGATTCCCGGGCTGACCAATGTGGACATGAAACAGCTCGCCACCGATCTGGCGGCCGATCACGTTGCCGCGCCCAGCAACCCCGATCAGGTCCCGGCGTTGCTCGCCGTGGTCGCCGACGCGAAGGCCAAGGGGCACGACATCAGCCTCGTCGTGCTCGCCGACCAGCAGCCCAACTATTGGATCTACCGCGACATCGCGACCACGCTGCAGCACGACGTCGGTGGCACGGTCATCGTCCTGGGTCCCAACTCGGTCGGCAGCACCGGACCGGATTTCAGCCGATTCGTCCAGGAGCAGGCCACCAACAACCTCGACCTCAAGCAGCCCGCGGTCGCCGCACGTCAGATGGTCGATCAGATGACCGCGCCCACCCTGGACTGGACGGTCATCACGCTGGTGCTGATCGTCGTGGTGGTGGTGGGAGCGGTCATCGGCCGGCTGCGCTCGCTGCGGCAGCGCCGCTCCCGCGACGTGGTCGCGACCGCATTGGCCACCGAGACCCCCGCGGTCGACGGGGCGGCTCGCACCGAGCGCGTCGACCTGCGCTCCGACGACGCCTGAGGGCCGCTGCGCCGCCCCCGGCGCATCCGATCACGCGCGAATACCGCAGTCGACAGAAGGGCAACAGCCCTGACGTCACAGGCGTCACTCTTGTTGCAAAGTTGAGACCTTCTTCTTGCGCGACTCTTTTGGCCAGTTCACGGCATTTTCCCAGGTAATCACGTCAATGTAATTCGTTCTGACGGTTTTCCGTTGTGTCTGATGTGACGTACGGTTCTGATGTCACATGTGATGCGGGAGTCATCGCCAGGGTCTCATGTGCTGCATGGTGCAGTTGGTATCACCGTGACGGGGGAGTGTCCCGAAACCGGCGACGCCGGACGGGACGCGGGGTCGTCCACACGGATCGGCCCACACAGGATCGGTAAGGGAGTTCTCAGTGACGCGACGTACAACGGGCGCGAGCCACCGGGCGTCGTGGCTTGCGCGCCTGGGGGCACTGGTGGCCGTCGGACTGCTCGGGGTCGGTGGCACGGGGGAGGCGATCGGCGCTCCCGGATCGACTCGCACCACCTCGCCGGTGTCGGGGCTGATCAACCAGCTCGCCGAGGCGAATCAGAACATCGCGGACCTCGACAACGCGCTCGCCGTCCGCCAGGAGTACGTCAACCGGTCCGTCGTCGACTACCAGAACTCGCTCGCGGCGCAGCGCCTCGCGACTGTCGCCGCCCAGGGTGCCCAGCGCGCACTGCGCGATGCCGGTCGCCGGGTCGTCGCCGCACAGCACGACTTCGACCAGTTCGTGCGACAGGCCTATCGCCAGGGCGGCGAACAGGGCTCGATGGCCAACTACGTCTCCTCGCCCGACCCGCGTGCCGTTCTCGACCGCATGACGCTGCTCGATCAGATCAGCCAGCAGCACCAGGACACGATCCGCCGCCTGCAGGTGGCACGTAACCAGCAGGCCAACCAGGTGGCCGCGGCCGAGGCCACCAAACGCCAGGCGGCATTCGCCGCCACCAACGCGGCACAGCGTCGCACCGACGCGCTGGCCGCCTTCGACCAGGCACGCACGTTGCTGGGTTCCGAACGGCAGCGCCGCAGCACCCTGGTCAGTCGCCGCGACGCCATGCAGCAACAGCTCGACCGGATTCGCGGCGTCCAACCACGCCGGGTGGCCGATAGCAGCCCGGCCGATCTCCTCTCGAATCTGTTCCCGCCGCTCCCCGGTGCGCCGAATCGTGCCCCCGGCGGTCCGAACGCGACGCCGGCCGCCGGCGACAATGAGGCGTTGCGGGTGGCCGCCGAGGCCGCCGCACGGTTGGCACTCGACGTCGGTCAGAAACTGCTCGCGGGTCTCGTCGGCCAGCAACAGTTGCCGCATTCGGAACTGCTCAACGAGCTCGGACTCGGCGGCTCGGACATGACCGGCAGCGGTGGCGACTCGCTGAGCTCGCGGCTGGGCAGCGGGAGTCTGGGCAGTCTGTTCGGTTCCTCCGGGGGTGGCGGCGGCATGGTGCGCCCGGGTCTGCGCGGACCGCAGGCCGTCGAACTCGTGGTGAACCGGGCCCTGTCGCAACTCAACGTTCCCTACGCTTGGGGTGGTGGCGACGCCAACGGCCCGACCAAGGGCATCCGCGACGGTGGTGTGGCCGACAGCTTCGGCGACTACAACAAGACCGGCTTCGACTGCTCGGGCCTGATGATCTACGCCTTCGCCGGAGTCGGTATCGAACTGCCGCACTACACGGGGTACCAGTACACGTCGGGACCCCAGGTGCCACTGTCGCAGATGCGCCGCGGCGACATGATCTTCTACGGGCCCAACGCGAGCCAGCACGTCGCGCTCTACCTCGGGGACAACAAGATGGTCGAGGCACCGCAGTCCGGGGACGTGGTCAAGGTGTCGCCGCTGCGTACCGACGGCGCGATGCCCAACGTGGTGCGGCTGCTCTGAGCGCACGTCGCAGGGCCGGTGAGGCGTGTTGTCGATCGGCCGCCGGACGACGCGCCCACCCTTCTTGGCCGTATTTCAGCTGACGCGGCTAGGCTGACATCACATGTGACGCGCGCCGAGCCGTGCGAGCGGGCCGAGGCGCGTCACCGACATCGGGCATCATGCCCGCGGGTGGGGGTACCCCGTCGGACGACGGTCCCACCGGCACGGAGCAGACCGGGACGGACAGGAGCACGGGTTGACCTCATCGCACCCCCACGGCGATACCTCGGCAGATCTGGGCAAGCCGCCCGCCGGGACCGACGCGGTAACACTGACCGACGCCGACGTGAAGCTTCTCGAGCGCGCGATCTATGAGGTGAAGCGCGTCATCGTCGGCCAGGATCAGCTCGTCGAACGGATCCTGGTGGGTCTGCTGGCCCGCGGGCACATCCTCCTCGAAGGTGTGCCCGGCGTCGCCAAGACGCTCGCGGTGGAGACGTTCGCGACGGTCGTCGGCGGATCGTTCTCGCGCGTGCAGTTCACCCCCGACCTCGTACCCACCGACCTCATCGGTACCCGCATCTACCGGCAGGGCAAGGAGAAGTTCGACACCGAGCTCGGTCCCGTGGTGGCCAACTTCCTGCTCGCCGACGAGATCAACCGCGCACCCGCCAAGGTGCAGTCGGCATTGCTGGAGGTGATGGCCGAACGGCACGTGTCCATCGGCGGCACCACCTACCCGATGCCCGATCCGTTCCTGGTGATGGCGACGCAGAACCCCATCGAGAACGAGGGCGTCTACCCCCTGCCCGAGGCCCAGCGGGACCGCTTCCTGTTCAAGATCCTGGTGGACTATCCCTCGGTCGAGGAGGAGCGCGAGATCGTCTACCGGATGGGCAACGTCCCGCCGACGGCATCCCAGGTCCTCGACCCCGAGGCGATGCTGCGTCTGCAGAAGACCGCGGCCAATGTCTTCGTCCATCACGCGCTCGTCGACTACGTCGTGCGGGTGATCAATGCGACGCGTCGTCCCGCCGAGCTCGGCCTCAACGACGTCGCGGCGTGGCTGTCCTACGGCGCGTCGCCGCGCGCCACGCTCGGTATCGTCGCCGCCGCGCGAGCCCTGGCCCTGATCCGGGGTCGCGACTACGTGATCCCGCAGGACGTGGTCGAGATCATGCCGGACGTGTTGCGGCACCGGCTGGTGCTCAGCTACGACGCGCTGGCCGACGAGATCGACGCCGACCAGGTGATCACCCGGGTGCTGCAGACGGTCGGGTTGCCGCAGGTGGGTGCCCAGCCGGTCGCGGCGGGAGCGTATGCCGGTGGGGCACAATCCAATCCGGCGCAACCGGCGCCGCCGTCCGGTGGTCAGCTGCCTGGTCAGGCGCCGGCCAACGGCTACCCGGCACCCGCCAACCAGACGACTGCGCGGTATGGCGGCTAACAAGGATCTGCCCGACCTCGGTGCCGGATTGCTCGAGGAACCCCAACTCACGGCTGCGCTGCGGACGCTGGAGCTCACCGTGCGCCGCAAGCTCGACGGCGTGCTGCAGGGCGAGCACCTCGGTCTGATCCCCGGCCCGGGTTCTGAACCGGGGGAGGCACGCGAGTATCAGCCCGGCGACGACATCCGCCGGATGGAGTGGTCGGTCACTGCCCGGACCACGCAACCGCATGTGCGTCAGATGGTCGCCGACCGCGAGCTCGAGACGTGGCTCGTCGTCGACGCGTCGGCCAGCCTGGACTTCGGCACCGCCAACTGCACCAAACGGGAGCTGGCCGTGGCCGCCGCCGCCGCGATCGTGCATCTGACCACCGAGGGCGGCAACCGGCACGGTGCGCTGATCGTCACCGGCGACGACGTGGTGCGCATTCCCGCGCGCAGCGGTCGCGCCCACGCCCAGACACTGCTCAAGGCGATCGCGACCACCCGGCGGAGCTCGCCCGGCGTGCGCGGCGATCTCAAAGGCGGTATCGAGGCGCTGCGGCGGCCGCAGCGCCGGCGCGGACTCGCGGTGGTGATCAGTGACTTCCTCGGGCCGATCGACTGGGAACGCTCGCTGCGGGCGATCGGCGCGCATCATGAGCTGCTGGCCGTCGAGGTCCTCGATCGTCGCGACCTCGAGTTGCCCGACATCGGAGAGGTGACGCTCGCCGACGCCGAGTCCGGTGAGATCCGCGAGGTGACGGTGACCGACAAGCTGCGCGCCGACTTCGGTGCCGCGGCACGGGCGCATCAGCAGAAGGTGCACCGCACGATCCGCAGCTGCGGTGGCCCGGTGCTGACCTTGCGCACCGACCGCGACTGGATGACCGACACCATCAAGTTCGTCGCCCAGCGTCGGCGTGGCCTGGCGGCAGGGGTCGGATGAGCGGCGTCTTCTCCAACCCGTGGTGGTTGCTGCTGCTGCCCGCCGTGCTCGTGCTGGGTGCCACCTATGTCTATGTCCAGCGACTGCGGCGCAAACGGGCCTATACCTTCGCCAACCTGGAACTGCTGGACCGAGTGGCGCCGCCGCAGCGCAACCGCTGGCGGCACGTCCCGATCGCCCTGCTGCTGGTGTCGCTGATCCTGCTGATCGTCGCGCTGGCCGGCCCGCAGGCCGATCGGCAGGTCCCCCGCAACAAGGCCACGGTCATCCTGGTGATGGACGTGTCGCGGTCGATGAACGCCACCGATGTGGCACCCTCACGCATCCGGGCCGCCCAGTCGGCGGCCAAGAAGTTCGCCGACGACCTCACCGAGGGCATCAACCTGGGCCTCATCTCGTTTGCCGGGACACCGTCGACCCTGGTGTCACCGACACCCGATCACACCGCCACCAAGAAGGCCGTCGACAAGCTGGTGCTGGCCGACAAGACCGCCACCGGTGAGGGTATCTTCGCCGCGCTGGACCAGATCCGCACGCTCAACGCGGTGCTCGGCGGTCCGGAGGCGGCCCCACCGGCACACATCGTGCTGCTCTCGGACGGCAAACAAACGGTCCCCGATGAACCGACCGATCCGCGTGGCGCGTTCACCGCGGCCCGCAAGGCGAAGGAAGAGGGGATACCGGTGTCGACCATCTCCTTCGGAACCGCCTACGGCACCGTGGAACTCGACGGTGACCGTGTCCCGGTACCGGTGGACGACCCGTCCCTGAAGCAGATCGCGAACCTCAGCGGCGGCAACTTCTTCACCGCCTCCTCGCTCGACGAACTGAACGAGGTGTACGAGAAGCTGCAGAGCGAGATCGGGTACGAGACGAGACGCGGCGACAACTACCGGCCGTGGCTGATGCTCGGAACCCTGTTCGCGCTCGCGTCGGCCTTCGCCGCCCTCGGGATCAATCGGCGACTGCCTTAGTGGTTGCCACCGGACATTCGCCGGCGTTCCGCGCGGACCCGTGCAGGCAGCCAGAACATGAACGGATAAGTTGGCACCTATGACTGCAAGCAACGAAGCTCGAAGCGATCAGCGCGCGTCCCGCTCGGTCTTGGTCACCGGCGGCAACCGCGGCATCGGTCTCGCGGTGGCCCGTCGTCTGGCCGCCGACGGCCACAAGGTCGCGGTCACCCATCGCGGCTCGGGTGCACCCGACGGCCTGTTCGGTGTGCAGTGCGACGTCACTGATCCGGAATCATTGGACCGCGCCTTCGCCGAGGTCGAAGCGCATCAGGGTCCGGTCGAGGTCCTCGTCGCCAACGCCGGCATCACCGACAACATGCTCCTCATGCGACTGTCGGAGGAGTCCTTCGAGAAGGTCATCGACGCCAACCTCACCGGGGCGTTCCGTTGTGCCAAGCGCGCGACCAAGGGCATGCAGCGCGCCAAGTGGGGACGGATGATCTTCCTCGGCTCGGTGGTGGCGATGTCGGGGATTCCCGGCCAGGTGAACTACGCGGCATCGAAGGCGGGCCTGATCGGTATGGCGCGCTCGATCGCACGGGAGATCGGTTCGCGCAACATCACCGCCAACGTGGTCGCACCCGGCTTCATCGACACCGACATGACCGCCGCTATGGAGGACCGCTACATCGAGATGGCCAAACAGGCGATCCCGCTGGGCCGCACCGGGAAACCGGAGGACGTGGCCGCCGCAGTGAGCTTTTTGGCCTCCGACGACGGCGGCTACATCACCGGTGCCGTCATCCCGGTCGACGGCGGCATGGGAATGGGCAACTGATCGCGTCCGCCGACCGATGCCGCGCCGGTGACGCCGGGCCCCCGAGACCTCCCCGATGAACCCCCAACCTGATTCAGGAGCAGTGCAGTGAGCGGAATCCTGGACGGCAAGACCGTCCTCATCACCGGCATCATCACCGACGCCTCGATCGCCTTCCACGCCGCCGCGATGGCGCAGGAACAAGGCGCCAAGGTGCTCATCACCGGCATCCCGGAGCGTCTGCGGCTGATCGACCGGATCGCCAAGCGGCTCCCGCAGGAGGTGCCGCCGGCCATCGGACTCGACATCACCAACGAGGACGACCTGTCCGGGCTGGCCGACAAGATCCGCGAACTCGCCCCAGAGGGGATCGATGGTGTCATGCACTCGATCGCCTTCGCGCCGCGCACCCTGATGGGACCCGACGCCCTGCCCTTCCTCGAGGGCCCGGGACCCGATGCGGCAAAGGCATTCGAGATCTCGGCGTGGAGCTACGCCTCGCTGGCCCGTGCGGTACTGCCGGTGATGAACGAGGGCGGCTCCATCGTCGGCATGGACTTCGATCCGCGGACGGCGCTGCCGTACTACAACTGGATGGGCGTGGCCAAGGCGGCGCTGGAGTCGGTGAACCGCTACGTCGCCCGCGAGGTGGGTGAGGCCAAGAACATCCGCTCGAATCTCGTTGCGGCCGGACCGATCAAGACGCTGGCCGCCAAGGCGATTGCGGGTACGGCGACCGACGACGCCAAGCAGCTGAACATGCTCAACGAGTACTGGGACGGCGCATCGCCGATCGGCTGGAACGTCGACGACCCCACCGTCGTCGCGAAGTCGGTGTGCGCGTTGCTCTCCGACTGGCTGCCGGGCACCACCGGCTCGATCGTGTACGTCGACGGCGGGGCGAGCCACAACACGTGGTTCCCGGCCGACGGTTTCGTCGGCGGGGCGTGATCCGCGCGTCATGACCGTCACGCCGAGGGCCGGGAGCATGCCGAACTCGCCGGGGGGTGCGACCGCCGGCGCCTTCGACGCCGTCCTGTTCCTGTCCTTCGGCGGACCCGACGGTCCCGACGATGTGATGCCCTTCCTGGAGAACGTGACCCGTGGCCGCGGAGTGCCACGCGAACGCCTCGAAGAGGTGGCTGAGCACTATCTGCACTTCGGTGGGGTCTCGCCGATCAACCGGCTCAATCTCGACATGATCGACGCGCTGCGCGGCCGACTTGCGGCGCACGGACGTGAGGTTCCGGTCTACTTCGGCAACCGCAATTGGCATCCGCTGGTCTCCGACACGGTCGTCGAGATGTACCGCGCCGGTCATCGTCGGATCCTGGTGTTCCCGACCTCGGCGTGGGGTGGGTATTCGGGCTGCCGGCAGTATCACGAGGATGTCGACCGAGCTCGGCATGATCTCGCCCGGCTCGAACCCGCCAGCAGCGCACCGGATTCGGGCCTGGTGTTGCGCAAGCTCCCGCAGTACTGGTCGGAACCGGCGTTTCTCGATGCCGGTGCCGACGCCGTGCGCCGCGCCATCGCGTCCCTCCCGCGCCGAGACACCCCGCCGCGCCTGGTGTTCACCGCGCACTCGGTGCCCACCTCCGCCGACCGCGCCTCCGGTCCGGCCGACGCGGGCGGCGGGCTGTACTCGCGGCAGGTGCTGGCCGCCGCGACCGCGGTCGCGCAGCGTCTCGGATACCACGACTTCGACCAGGTGTGGCAGTCCCGGTCGGGGCCGCCGCAGGTGCCGTGGCTCGAGCCCGACATCTGCGATCACCTCGAAGATCTTGCGTCCCAAGGTGTTCGGCAGGTTGTCGTGTATCCGATCGGCTTCATCTCCGATCATCTGGAGGTCATCTGGGACCTCGACAACGAGGCCGCCGAACTGGCCGAACGCCTCGGGATGGACTATGCCCGTGCCGACACGGTGGGCACCGATGACCGGTTCATCGAGATGATCGTCGATCTCGTCGAGCGCTACGCCGACGGCGGCGGCGACACCGAGGCGATGGGGTGCGGCGACAACGGGAGTCCGTGCCGCCGGGACTGTTGTGTGCCCGTGGCGCGGCCGGCACGTACTCGAGCCGCGGCGAGCGACCGACCCACGGCGAACTGACCTCGATTCCTGGCGCACGATGCGATCCGGGTGCATGCTCGTCAATCGGGGGCCGTGATCTCGGTGTCCCCGAGATCCGGCTCCTGGATCTGATCACAAGCACACCGACGTATCAGGAGATGTCTCACATGGCACTGGCCGACAAGTTCGACAAGGCATACGAGGACAAACCGATCGACGAGCTGGCGAATGCACCCGTCGCCGCTTTGCAGGGGGTCAGCGACTCCGACGCCGAGCACCTCGCGGCGGCGTTCAACATCAAGACGGTCAAGGACCTGGGTACCAACAAGTACTTCCTCTGGGCGCAGGCGGTGGCCAAACTGGCCGAATGACGTTCGGCGACACCGTGGTCAGCGCGACGATCGGAGTAGTTCGGCGATCGTCGCGTTGACCGCCGCCGCGCGGGCGGTGCGGGCCAGCCCGGCCAGTCTGCGGAATTCGGTGTCGACGGCGTCGAGGTGGCCTGCGGTCTCACCGATGGCCACACTCTGGGCGCGGGCGAGGTCCACGATCGCCTCGATCCGTGCCGCACTGTCCACCAGTCGGGCGGCACGTGCGTCGTCGTGGGCGGCCGGGGGAAGGGGCACCTGATGGCGCAGGGTCAGGGCCGCCAGACGGGCGCGCAGGTCACCGACCGCGGCCGCGCGGGCACCGCCACCGAGACCGGCGAACAGTTCGGCCGCATCCCGGACCGATTGGCGCAGTTCGTATTCCAGGTCACCCGCGGACGGCCCGCCGGAGCCCAGCGCGCCGACATCGAGCGGCTGCGGGTAGCGATACACCGCCCATCGGCAGACGAGGTCGTCGATTCCCGACAGCGGGGTCGAACCGACGACCGAGGGGATGAGCGCGAGTGGTCCGCTCCCGCCCGACCGGGCGACCGCGTCGCCGACGACGAGGACCTCACCCGCCGCGAAGGCGGCCGTCGTCGCGGGAGCGGGGGGTAGACCCGCCGGATCACCGGCTCCCGGGAGCCGGACGATCATCTCGTCGGCGCCGCGGATCAGGGCGAGCAGACCGAGAACACCGGTGTGGGCCGTCTCGTCGGTGTGATCGTCGATCACGTGCTCGGCCGCCGACGCGGTGAGCGCACCGATCACGTGATCGGGGGAACAGGCGCCGGCGATCCACGCAGCACCCCACCCACCGAGCGTGCAGCTCGGCCAGGCGGCGGGGAGTTCACGGATGTCGGCGCGGGTCATAGGGATTCCACGATACTTGCCGCCGTCGCCGCCCACACACGGACCACCTGGTGGTGCACCAGTCGGGCGTGGCACCCGCACGCGCGCGCGTCCGCGCAATACGGTGGCTTCTCGTCGGCAGTCCCCGACGGCCGCTCGGCGAATGACGAGCGCGCCCGCGTCGGGGCGAAACGGTGAGAGGTGTGCGATGGATGACCGTTACGGGCGCGATGTGCTCGCCCGTCCGCAGCGTGCCAAGGCCCGCGTGCCCGAGGTGGCCGCCGACACCGACCTCGTCGTCGAGGATGCGGCGTCGGGTTTCTGCGGTGCGATCGTCGGACTGGAGAAGAGCTACTCGGGGGATCTCGTCCGGCTCGAGGACCGGCACGGACGCAGCCGCGTGTTCCTCATGCACCCGGCCGCCTTCCTGATCGACGGCAAGCCGGTGACGCTGGTGCGGCCGCGGACCCGTGGCCCCCGACCCGCTGCCCGCACCGCATCGGGATCACGGGCCGCGCCGGTCACCCGGGCCCGGACCGCGCGGGCCAGCCGCATCTTCGTGGAGGGTGCGCACGACGCCACCCTGGTGGAACGGGTCTGGGGCGACGATCTGCGCGCCGAGGGTGTGGTGGTGGAGAGCCTCGACGGACTCGACAACCTCGACGAGGCGCTCGCCGACTTCGGACCGGCCGCTCATCGCCGGGCCGGCGTGCTCGTCGACCATCTGGTCGCCGGCTCCAAGGAGGCCAGACTGACCACCGGTGTCGGCCCTCACGTACTGGTGTGCGGGCACCCGTTCGTCGACGTCTGGGAAGCGGTGAAACCGGCCTCGGTCGGCATCGACGCCTGGCCGCGGGTGCCGATGGGCACCGACTGGAAGACCGGTGTCTGCACACGATTGGGTTGGGGTGAGCCGCGCGACGGGTGGCGCCGAGTGCTTGCGGGGGTGTCAGATTTTCGCGATCTCGAGGTCGATCTGCTCCGGTCGGTCGAGGAACTCCTCGACTTCGTCACCGCAGCGGCCGACGACGACTGACTTCCCGCGCCCCTCGTGTGGGGCCGACGATTAGCGGTGGCCGGGACCGACCGTCGGTGCGCGTACTTCTGGCAGACTGGACTCATGAGCGCGCTGCTGTGGCTGGCCGCCGCGATACTTCTGGTCATCGCGGAGATGTTCGGTGGCGAGTTGTTCTTGTTGATGCTGGCCGGTGGTGCCGTCGGTGCGGCGGGCGCGGCTCTTCTCGGCGCCCCGGTCTGGCTGGAGGTCGTCGTCTTCGCGTTGATCTCGGTCCTGCTGCTCGTGGGTGTCCGGCCGGTTGCCAAGCGGCACATGCTGAGTCGGCCACGGGTTCTCACCAACACCGAGGCACTCGAGGGTCGGCACGCGATCGTCACCGAGCAGGTCGACGACCACGACGGCCGGGTGAAGATCGACGGCGACGTGTGGTCGGCACGCTCGATGAATCCCGGCGAGGTGATCGCGGCTGGTGAACAGGTGATGGTGGTGCAGATCGACGGTGCCACCGCAGTGGTGTGGCGCGGCTGAACTCCCGGGTCCGGCCGATGAACGGGTGTGAAGCCCGGAAAGGTGTTGCGTGATGGAGTATTTCGGCTTGGCGATACTCGTTCTGCTGGCCCTGCTGGTGGTGGTGGTGCTGGTGAAATCGGTGGCGCTCATCCCGCAGGCGGAGGCGGCGGTCATCGAGCGGCTGGGTCGCTACACCCGGACCGTTTCGGGGCAACTGACTCTGCTGGTGCCGTTCATCGACCGCATCCGCGCACGCGTCGACATCCGGGAGCGGGTGGTGTCCTTCCCGCCCCAGCCGGTCATCACCGAGGACAACCTGACGCTGTCCATCGACACCGTCGTGTACTTCCAGGTCACCAATCCGCGGTCGGCGGTCTACGAGATCGACGATTACATCGCCGGTGTCGAGCAACTGACCATCACCACGCTGCGCAACGTCGTCGGCGGCATGACCCTGGAGGAGACACTCACCTCCCGTGACTCCATCAACGGTCAGTTGCGCGGAGTGCTCGACGAGGCCACCGGACGCTGGGGCCTGCGGGTCGCGCGGGTGGAACTCAAGTCGATCATGCCGCCGCCGTCGATCCAGGAATCGATGGAGAAGCAGATGAAGGCCGACCGCGAGAAGCGGGCCACCATCCTGGCCGCGGAGGGTCAGCGCGAATCGGCGATCAAGACCGCCGAGGGTGCCAAGCAGTCGCAGATCCTGGCCGCCGAGGGCGCCAAGCAGGCGGCGATCCTGGGCGCCGAGGCCGAGCGGCAGTCGCGCATCCTGCGAGCTCAGGGTGATCGTGCGGCGGCGTATCTCAACGCCCAAGGCGAGGCCAAGGCGATCGAGAAGACCTTCGCCGCCATCAAGGCGAGCAAGCCGACACCGGAACTGCTCGCCTACCAGTATTTGCAGCAACTGCCCGAGATGGCCAAGGGGGAGGGCAGCAAGGTGTGGGTGGTGCCGTCGGATTTCGGTTCCGCTTTGCAGAGCTTCGCGAAATCCTTCGGCGTTCAGGGCGACGACGGCGTCTTCCGCTATCAGGCTGCCGACGACCCGGTGCCCGAGGTAGACGAGTCGGAGACCGAGGACTGGTTCTCGCTCACCTCCGACCCCAAGGTGGCCCAGGCGGTGGCCGAGGCCGAGGCGGTGGCGCGCACCCCCGTCGAACCCGAGCTCCCCCGACGCGCCGACCGGCTCTCGATACCCGACCCCGAACCCATCGAAGCGCCTGCCGTGCCGAATCCCTCTGCCGTGCCGAATCCTGCTGTCGGCCAAGCGACGTGGACGGACCCGCAGGGCCGCGCACCGCAGCCCGGGCAGTCGGCCCCGCCGGTCCAGCCGTATCCCGGACAGGCCTCTTACCCGGGGCAGGCCCCCTATCCGGGGCATAACCACGCGGCGGGCCCATCCGAGAAGTGAACCTGACCACGATCGAGACCTGGGACACCGGTGCGCTCGACACTGTGGCCAAGCATCTCGATGTCCGCAGTCCCGACGAGATCGCCGCGGTGCTCCCGACCGCCGATGGTGTGGCCGCCTGGTTCGGGCAGCCCGGTGGCGCGGCATTGCTCGACGGGCGTGATCCGCGCGATCCGAACACCGCCGCGGCGCTCGGCGCCGCCCGTCGGCTCGCGATGGACACCTCGACGGCCGCCGCCCATCTGCAAAGCCAGCTCGCGACGCTGCGTGGTCTGGCCGAGGCGGCGTCGCTGGTCGTCGAACCCGACGGGCAGGTGACGACCGCGCCGGGAGCCGGGCCCGACGCCGGTCGCGAGCGGCTGCGGTCACGTCTGGAGTTCTCGGCGCGGGCCCTGATCGATCAGGCAACCGCGGTGACCGATGAGGCCAACCGCATCGTGTCGGCCATCCGCAGTGGGCAGATCACGGCCCGCGGTGCGACCACGATCCCGGATGCCGTCGCGGCCGGTGCCGCGCTCGGCGGACTGATGCCCGGCGCCCCGCCGAGGGGCGCGACGCCGGCCGCTGTGCGCGCCGCCTGGGAAGCGTTGCCGCGCCAGCAGCAGCGTGAGCTCATCTCGAGCCACCCGGAGTGGCTCGGCAATGTGCCCGGAATTCCCAGCGCCGTGCGACACGAGGTGAATGTGGCACGCCTGCCGGGGGTGCGCGCACGCCTGCAGGAGGTCGCCGATCGTCTTCGCGCACAGGTGAATCGGCACTTCTTCAAGGGCTGGTTCACCAATGAGGATGCCGGACTCAGACAGGTCTGCGCCAAGATCGCCGACGTCGAGAAACTCCAGGAGCTGATCGGCGAGAACTCGTGGAGCCCACAGAATCCGGAAGGCCGGATGCTGTTGCTGCTGGACATGGACTCCGGCGAGCAGGGCAAGGCCGTCGTCGCGATCGCGAATCCCGATGACGCCGACCATGTCTCGGTGACGACCCCGGGAATGGACACCAATATCCGCAACAGTTTCGCCGGCGCGATCGGCGAGACCGAATCGCTGCGGCACGAGGCCTACCGGCAGCTTCGTCTGGCCGGGCGCGACGGCCAGAGTGTCTCGACCATCATGTGGCTGGGCTACGAGCCACCCGACAATCGCGGATCCCGGTTGCCGGGCTGGAGCTTTCTGGAAGTGGCCCAACAGGATCGGGCGACCAACGGCGCCCCCGACCTCGTCGCGTTCTATCGCGGCCTGGATGCGACGTCGAACAAGACCGATCCGCATCTGGTGGCGTTCGGGCACTCCTACGGATCCCTCACCCAGGGCATCGCCCTGCAGCAGCCGGGCGGCCATCCCGTCGACGACGCGGCGTTCTACGGTTCACCCGGCTTCGAAGCGGGAACCGAAGCCGAACTGGGCCTGGCCCCGGGGCACGGGTACGTCATGCAGGGGGATCGGGACTGGATTGCGAAGTTCCAGTCGCGCAGGCGATTCGGCCTGAACGGGCCGGCGCCGCTGGCCACCACGCTGCGCCGGCTCGACGTCGGCCCCCGAACGACGCCCGATGGTGTCGAGCGGGAGGGCGCGCACACGCACGCCGATTACCCGCGCAACGGCTCCAACTGGCAGTTGCGCACCTCGGGATATCACCTCGCCCGTATCCTGGCCGGCCTGCCACCGGACTGACTGACCGCTCTGAACGATCCTGGCCGATCAGGTGATGATGAGGGTTCCGGCGCCGACGGCCCCGACCGCCCACAGCACCGACGCGAACGTGCCCATGATGAACTGCTCGGAGGCGTGCGGAGCCCGTAGCTCGGGGTAACGGGCCAGGCTCTTGACGGCGAGGATGATCGCGAGGCCCTCCGGCCAGCCGGCGAGCAGCGTGGCCGCCACCGCCAGACGCTCGAGGTGACCGATGACCCGGCCGCCCCGCAGCGGACCGGCGGCATCGGGATCGCCGTGCGGCGCGGTGCCGGGTTCGGTGTCGTCGTTCCTGGTCACCACACCGCCGCCGGCGAGGACACCACGCACGATGGGTGAACCGCCGGTGACCGCGGCGAGCGCCGCGACGACCCGGGCGATGACCCCGCCGGCGCCGGTCGCGCAACCGGAGGCGGCTGCCAGCAGCGCGGCCAGCCCGACGAGGACCAGCAGGACCGCGGAGGTGGCGATGTCCACGCGTACCGGATGATCGGTCCAGCCCGGCATCCGCGGACGCGCGACGGCGACCGCCGGTGCCAGGACCGCGGCAACGGCCAGCAGAATGATGGCGACGATGATCATGGGCGCATCCCCGGATCGTCCGCTGCCTGCGTGAGCAGGTCGGCCACCAGCGCGTAACTGTCGGCGTCGACATCCCACGCGGCGGCCCGCAGGCGCTGCGACATCGCCTGCGGGGAAATCCCCAGGTGTTCGGCAGCGTCGGCCTGGGTCATCCCGGAGCGCACCAGGGCGACGGCCTCGCTTCCGGCGGGGCTCCGGCGGCCGACGACGTCGGCGAGGAGACGTGCGGCGGTCTGCGCGTGAGTGCACCAGCGCGGTGATGTCCCGCGGACCGCCAGGGGGACCCGCTGGTTCTTGGCGGCCTCGACTGCGTCGCGCGCGAGTTCGAAGGCGGGTCCGCGGCCGGCGCGGGTCGACGGTGGCAAGGGGAGGGACACCGGTCCGATCCCGACTCCCACGCTCCAATGGCCGTCGGCGGCCAGGTCCACCGTCAGCTGCGCGGTGGTTGCCGCGTCGTCGAGGACGGCCTGGATCTCGTCGCCGGCGGTGCGCTCGAAAGGGCGGACCGTACGGCACTCGGCGAGTCTGTCGAGCACCTCGTCGACGCGATCGATGTCGCTGCGGCTGCCGCGCTGGTCAACGGTCATGACGAACATTGATCAAGTGTAAAAGCTTGATTCTCGCAATTCAAGCCGTATGGCTTGATGAACGGCCATTGCAACAGTCAAGCCTGCTGGCTTGATGTCGTCGAATCAAGGGGACGGCCGGGGTCTGGGTCGCGAACGGGTAGGCGAGCATCGAGAACCAGCCCGGCGATCCCGACGGCGAAGAAGAGTCCGGTCAGGACCAGCAACACCGGATTGCGATTACCGGTCAGGGCGTCACCGAGGAACACCACCGCGGCGGTTCCCGGTGCCATCCCGATCACGCTGGCGACCGTGAACGGCACGATCCGTACCGATGACAGGGCCGAACAGTAGTTGGCCACCGAGAACGGACAGGCGGCGATCAGGCGCAGCGAGCCGACGGCCAGCCATCCACGACGGCTCAGCCGATACTCGACGGCGGCCACCACGGGCTTCTTCAGGTAGGGCTGGACGCGTGCCCGGCCAAGGCGACGGACCAGCAGGAACGCGGCCACTGCCGCCACCGTCGACGCGATCATCGCCCCGGTGAAACCGACCACCGGTCCGAAGAAGATGCCCGACATCACCGTGAACGTCGATCGCGGAATGGGGGCGATGGTGATGATCGCGTAGGCGGCGAAGAACAGCCAGGCGAACCAGGGGCCCAGCGACTGCCCCCAGGACCGGACGACCGCCACCGAGGGCGTCGGCAGGAAATAGGTGCATGCCAGGATCACGACCACGACGACCGCGGCGATCGCGGCAGCGCGCAGGGCGCGGCGGTCGATTCGGCTGTGCGTCGCGGACGACTCGACGGGCCGGGTGGGGGTGTCGGGCACCCCGTCACTGTACGTTCGGACTCCGACGGTGGTCTTCGTCACCGTCTCCGCGTCGATGACCGGGCCGAGCGAGCGATCGGCTAAGGTCGTGTACGCGCTCGCACAGAGCATCACCGGAGGTGTGCTACCCCACATGTCAGAACATACTGACCAGCAGAAACCCGCGCCGGGATCCGAATCCGGACTCGACGAGGCGTACCAGGCGTGGTCGCAGGCCGCAGCCGCGGTTCTCGCCAAATCCCGTCGCGTCGCCGTCGAGGAGCTCCCCGCCGATGCTGACACGCTGCTGTCCACCACGACCCCCGACGGACTGACCATCCGTCCCCTCTACACCCGTCGCGACGAGACGGCCGAACCCGGGCTTCCGGGCCGTTTCCCGTTCGTCCGGGGGAGCGATCCGCGTCGCGATGTGACGGTGGGCTGGCGCGTCACCGAGCGCTTCGGTGACGACGACACCCCCGCCAAGGGTGTCAACGAGTCGATCCTCGAGGCGATGGCCAACGGCACCAGCGGTCTGTGGTTGTCCGTGCGCGACGGTGACGGGTCCGGTCTGTCGACCGCAGATCTCGGTACCGCACTCGCCGGCGTCTACCTCGATCTGGTGCCGGTGACCCTCGACGCGGGGGAGTACGCCGTCGAGGCCGCCCGCGAACTCCTGCGGTTGCGCACCGAGGCCGCCAAGGCGCCGCAGGCTGCGCCGGTCACCGCCGGGACCACACACTCGTTCGGGCTCTCCCCGCTGACCGCCGCCTTCTCCGGGCGCGCCACGGTCGACGCCGACGCCGCGGTGGCACTGGCCACCGGCGATCTGCCGGCCGGGGTACGGACCTTCCGGGTCGAGGGTGGTGACTTCGCCACCGCCGGCGCCGACAACGGTCTCGAACTCGCGCTCGTCGTCGCCGCGGCCGTTACCCATCTACGCGACCTCACCGCCGCGGGTCTGTCCGCCGCCGCGGCACTCGAACAGATCACCTTCGGCGTCTCCGCCGACGACGACCAGTTCGCGACGATCGCGAAATTGCGTGCGCTGCGCAAACTCTGGTCCCGCGTGGCCGATGTGCTCGGCGCGCGTGAGTCCGGCGGTGCACTCACCCACGCCGTCACCGATCTGTCGATGTTCTCCCAGCGTGACCCGTGGGTGAACATGCTGCGCAGCACCATCGCCGCTTTCGGTGCCGGTGTCGGTGGCGCCGACCAGGTCACCGTGCTCGGCTATGACGCGGCGCTGCCCGCCGATCTGCGCACCTCGAGCGCCACCTTCTCGCGTCGCATCGCGCGCAACACCCAGCTGTTGCTCCTCGAGGAGTCGAATCTCGGCCGGGTCCTCGATCCTGGCGGCGGCTCGTGGTTCATCGAGTCCCTCACCGACGATCTGGCCGCCAACGCCTGGACGGTGTTCACCCAGATCGAGGCGGCGGGCGGCTACCGCAGCGCGCTGGAGAGTGGATGGATCGCCGACCGGGTCGGTGCGTCGCTGGCCACCCGCGACGTCGAGGTGGCTCATCGTCGCACGTCGGTCACCGGCGTCAACGAGTTCCCCAATCTCACCGAACGGTCGCTGGGGGCAGGGGCATCAGAGGCCGCCGACGGACTCGTGACCGGTACACCGCGTCTGGCACGGGTGGGACGCGCCTTCGAGGCATTGCGGGATCGTTCCGACGTGAGCCTCGCCGAACGCGGCGCCCGACCATCGATTCTGCTGCTTCCGCTGGGCAGTGTCGCCGAACACAATGCGCGTACCACCTTCGTGGCGAATCTCCTCGCCTCCGGTGGCATCGAAGCCGTCAATCCGGGGCCGCTCACCGCCGACACCATCGCCGAGGCGGTCGGCGGCGCCGCCACCTCCATCGCCGTGCTCTGCGGAACCAAGCAGCGCTACGCCGACGACGGGCCCGCCGCATTGGCTGCCGCGCGTGCAGCCGGACTGGACCGCGTACTGCTGGCCGGTCCGGACAAGGAGTGGCCGGACGGTGCGGACCGTCCCGACGGGTCATTGCGCGTCGGCATCGACGCCGTGGCGACCCTGACCGATCTGCTCGATCAGCTCGACGAGAATGCGGGCGCAACCGCGCCGGTGGGAGCATCATCATGACTCAGACGCAACCCCAGGCACACAATAAGGCGGTCCCGTCGTTCGCCGACGTCCCGCTGACCCCGGCGACCGCCGACGACGCTGCCGCGCAAGGGGATTCGTCGCCGGCCGGCGACGCGGCGGTCCGTGAACTCGCGGATGCGCACGGCTACAGCGTCGAGCAGATCACCTGGAGCACACCGGAACAGATCGACGTCGCCCCGGTGTACACGCGCACCGACCGTGACGCCATCGCCACCGATGCCGAGCACCCCTATCCGCTGGATTCGGTCCCCGGCGAGGCGCCGTTCATCCGCGGGCCGTATCCCACGATGTACGTCAATCAGCCGTGGACGATCCGCCAGTACGCGGGATTCTCCACCGCCGCCGAGTCCAATGCGTTCTACCGCCGCAACCTGGCCGCCGGTCAGAAGGGCCTGTCGGTGGCCTTCGACCTCGCCACCCACCGCGGCTACGACTCCGATCACCCGCGCGTCGCCGGGGACGTGGGCATGGCCGGGGTCGCCATCGACTCCATCCTCGACATGCGCCAGCTCTTCGACGGCATCGACCTGGGCAGCGTGTCGGTGTCGATGACGATGAACGGCGCGGTGTTGCCGATCCTCGCGCTCTACGTGGTGGCCGCCGAGGAACAGGGCGTACCGCCGGAGAAGCTGGCCGGGACCATCCAGAACGACATCCTCAAAGAGTTCATGGTCCGCAACACCTACATTTATCCGCCCAAGCCGTCGATGCGGATCATCTCGAACATCTTCGAGTACACCAGCCAGAAGATGCCGAAGTTCAACTCGATCTCCATCTCCGGCTACCACATCCAAGAAGCCGGTGCCACAGCCGATCTCGAGCTTGCCTACACGCTTGCCGACGGTGTCGAATACATCCGCGCGGGCCTCGACGCCGGGCTCGACATCGACAAGTTCGCGCCACGACTGTCCTTCTTCTGGGGCATCGGCATGAACTTCTTCATGGAGGTCGCCAAGCTGCGTGCGGCGCGGCTGTTGTGGAGTGAACTCGTCGCCGATTTCGCGCCGAAGAACGCGAAATCGCGGTCACTGCGCACACATTCGCAGACCTCGGGCTGGTCGCTGACCGCACAGGACGTCTTCAACAACGTGGCCCGCACCTGTATCGAGGCCATGGCCGCGACCCAGGGCCACACGCAGTCGCTGCACACCAACGCCCTCGACGAGGCCATCGCGCTGCCCACCGACTTCTCCGCGCGCATCGCGCGCAACACCCAGCTGCTGCTGCAGCAGGAGTCGGGGACCACGCGGCCCATCGACCCATGGGCCGGTTCGGATTACGTCGAATGGCTCACCCACCAGCTCGCCCAGAAGGCCCGCGCGCACATCCGCGAGGTCGAGGAGGCCGGCGGGATGACGCAGGCCATCAACGAGGGCCTGCCGAAACTTCGCATCGAGGAGGCCGCGGCCCGCACCCAGGCGCGCATCGATTCGGGGCAGCAGCCGCTCGTCGGCGTCAACAAGTATCAGGTCGCCGACGACGAGGAGATCGAGGTCCTCAAGGTCGAGAACTCCAAGGTCCGCGCCGAACAGCTCGAGAAGCTGGAACGCCTTCGCGCTCAGCGTGATCAGGCCGCCGTGGACAAGGCCCTCGAGGATCTCACCCGTGCCGCCGCATCGAGCGATGGTGGTCTGGAGAACAACCTGATGGCCCTGGCCATCGAGGCAGCCCGTCATCAGGCCACCGTCGGCGAGATCTCGGACGCGATGGAAAAGGTCTATGGTCGCCATCAAGCGGAGATCAAGACCATCAGCGGGGTGTACCGGCATGAGGCAGGAGACGTGAGCAACGTCGACGCGGCCATCGAGGTCGTCAAGAAGTTCGCCGACGCCGAAGGCCGTCGTCCGCGCGTCCTGGTGGCCAAGATGGGCCAGGACGGCCACGACCGCGGACAGAAGGTGATCGCGACCGCCTTTGCCGACCTCGGCTTCGACGTCGACGTGGGTCCGCTGTTCGCCACACCGGAGGAGGTCGCCGCGCAGGCCGCGGACAACGACGTGCACGTCGTCGGCGTCTCCTCCCTCGCCGCGGGTCACCTCACCCTGGTGCCCGCGCTGCGCGAGGCGCTGGCCGCTGTCGGCCGGCCCGACATCATGATCGTGGTCGGCGGCGTGATCCCGCCCGGCGACTTCGACGAGCTGTACAAGGCCGGCGCCGCGGCGATCTTCCCGCCGGGCACGGTGATCGCCGATTCCGCCGTCGAGCTCGTCACGAAACTGGCCGACAACCTCGGACTCGAGCTGGCCGGCGTCGCCGGCGAGTGATGGCCGAACAGCGCGAATCCACACCGTCGCAGACCACCGTCGCGCGCCGGCGCATCGATATCGATGCCCTCGAACAAGCGGTGCTCGCCGACAGTCGCGCCGACCTCGCACGGGCCATCACCCTCGTCGAGTCCACCCGGCCCGACCACCGCGCCGCTGCGCAGGAACTGCTGCTGCGGCTGACCCCGCACGCGGGCAAGTCGTTCCGCGTCGGCATCACCGGCGTTCCCGGGGTGGGGAAGTCGACGACCATCGAGGCGCTCGGCATGCACCTCATCGAGCAGGGCCACAAGGTCGCGGTGCTCGCGGTCGACCCGTCGTCGACGCGCACCGGTGGCTCGATCCTGGGCGACAAGACCCGGATGGGCCGGCTCTCGGTGGACAAGAACGCCTACATCAGGCCGTCGCCGACGTCGGGCACCCTCGGCGGGGTGGCCAAGGCCACACGTGAATCCATCGTGCTGGTGGAAGCCGCGGGCTTCGACGTCGTGCTGGTCGAGACCGTGGGTGTCGGGCAGTCCGAGGTCACCGTCGCCAACATGGTCGACACCTTCACCTTCCTGACCCTCGCCCGGACCGGTGACTCGCTGCAGGGCATCAAGAAGGGGGTCCTGGAACTGGCCGACGTGGTGGTGGTGAACAAGGCCGACGGCAAGCACCTCAACGAGGCGAGATCGGCTGCGCGAGAACTGAAGAACGCGCTCAAGCTGATCTATCCGCACGACGTGCTGTGGACGCCGCCGGTCCTCACCATGAGCGCGATGGAGAACAACGGCGTCGCCGAGTTCTGGGAGACGGTCCGCGAGCACAATCGGGTGCTCACCGAGGCGGGGGAGTTCGACGCCCGACGCAATCAGCAACAGATCGACTGGACCTGGGCGATGGTGCA
This sequence comes from Gordonia bronchialis DSM 43247, assembly GCF_000024785.1. NCBI lineage: Bacteria > Bacillati > Actinomycetota > Actinomycetes > Mycobacteriales > Gordoniaceae > Gordonia > Gordonia bronchialis. Next base: position 2,585,217 of record NC_013441.1, read on the forward strand.
CGATCTGGTGCTGTCCCGGCTGGAGAACTCGACGGCCGTCAAGGGCATTCGCCGCGACGTCGAACATCGTTTGCGCACAGGCGATCTCACCCCAGCGCTGGCAGCGCAGCAGATCGTGGACGCCTTCGACACCCAGGAGTGACAGGGGTGGCGCACCGACGATGCGCGGGCCTGCTACGTTGCTTAGGTTTACCTAAGGTACGGCAGGCGGCGGGCGGTTTCCGCCGATCGAGGAAGGTGGCGATGTGTCCGGTGGGGTGATGAGGACCGGCCTTCGGGTGGGAGTCTCGGTCTTGGCGGTGTTCGCCATCGTGCTCGCGACAGTGGCGACCACGATGTCGGCACCGGTGGCTGCCGCACCGGGGCGCGCCGGGGATCTGGTGAGCGTCACCGACATCACCGATCGGCCCGATGCCAAGGTCAAGGGCGCCGGCAAGGTGTATCTGATCACCTACCTGTCCCCGGATCACACCGGCAAGCTCATTGCGGTCCGGGGCACCGTGATGGTTCCGGCGAAACCCCGGACCGGAGGGTGGCGCATCGTCGGCTACGCGGACGGGACCGCCGGTCTCGGTGACCAATGCACGGTCACCGACCGCATGGGACATGAAGGGCGCTACGACAATTGGATCGGACCGTGGTTGCGCGACGGCTACATCATCGCGGCCACCGAGTACGCGGGTGTCGGCAGCCCCGGCGTTATCGTTGCGCTGGTTGAGCCGCGGCTTTCCGGACGTGTTGGTGAGCGGCGGCCTTCTCGTACCGCTGGTCGAGTCGCGGCCTTCTCGTTCCGCTGGTTGAGCCGCGATGGTCGAGCGAAGCGAGACCGCCGCGCGTCGAAACCACAGTGAGACAACAGCGTCCGCACCAACGGTCCACCCATCAGACACGTCGATGTCCAACGCGCAAAGTGGACGGGTGTGCCGAACTGCGCAGACCCTCACCTCGCCATTTCGTTTCGACGCGCGGCAGGCGAGCTTCGCTCGTCCGTGCCGGCTCAACCATGGCTCAACCAGCGGGGGCGGCTCGATCGGCTGGGGGTAGGCCGCGGCTCAACCAGCGCGGGGTTCAGAACTTCGAGGCGACTTGACCGAGGTTCTGGGTGACGTAGTCGACCGACGGGGCGCTCGGGACGCCGAAGGCGGGCGAGGTGTCGTTGTTCAGGTAGACGACGGTGCCGTTGCGCACTGCGGTCAGGGTGTTGTAGCCGGGGATGCGGTTCAGTGCGGCCGGGTCGCCGAGCGTATAGGCGAGCAACATATCGGAGTCCAGCTGGTCGATGCGCTCGGGCGAGAGCCGGGACCGAGTCGTCGAACCGTCATGTTGCGCGGCGAGCTGAGGATTGAGAGTGAAGCCCAACTCGGTCAGCAGCGCGGCCGCCGGATCCTTGACCGAGTTGATGGCTCCGAATCCGCCGGTGGACTGGAACAGTGCGTAGGTGAGCGTCTTACCTTGTGCCCCAGCGTGTTCGGACTTGAAGCTGTCGATGTTGCGCTGGGTCTTGGCCACCAGGTCGGCTGCCTGCGATTCTTTGCCGAAGATCTTGCCGGTCGCGGTGGCGATGTCCTGCCAGGTGTCCACCGGGCCGTTCTTGTTGAGCACGGTGATCGTCGGGGCGAGTTTGGTGTAGCCGTCGAGCAGATCCTTGTCGAGCGTCTGTCCGGCGATGATCAGATCGGGATCGAACCGAGCGATGTCATCGACCGTGGGCATGGTGTCGGCCGCGGTGACCACCACTTCCGACTGGTGTTCCGGCGTCCACGCGAACTTGTTGTTCGGACCACCGTAGCCCTGCTGGACGAACTCGGCGGTGATCGGGACATCAAGCGCGGCAAGGGTTGCCGTCCAGTTGTTCAGCAGGCTGATCACCCGGGTCGGATTCTTGGGTACCTCGATGCTCGCGGTTTGCCCGCCGAGCAGGTCGATGCTGACCTGGTGGTTGCCCTCGTCCTCCGCCGACGAGGAACAGGCGGTCACCACGCCGAAGTGCGAGCAAGGCGATCAGAACGGTTCGTGGGAACCGGCGGGATGTCGTCACAGCGTTTCGCCAATCGTCGGGTTTCGTCGAAAGAAATTGGGGCAGAAGGTGTTTCGTGCAGTTTGCCCACGTGGACATAGGTCTCACATGTCCAGCGTCGCACCACCGTCGACGCGAAGGTCGTGCAGGGTGATGTGCCGGGCGGCGTCGGAGAGCAGGAAGGCCACCGCCTCGGCGACGTCGGCCGGTGTGGCGATCCGCTGCAGCGGGATGCCGAGCCGAAACTGTTGCGGATCGCCGGCGAGGACGGTGTCACGGTCGGCCGGCGACGACCACATGCCGCGCAGCATGTCGGTGTCGGTGGAGCCGGGGGAGACGATGTTGACGCGAACCCCCGACGACGCCGCGGCCAATCCGACACTGCGCGTATAGGACGTTGCGGCAGCCTTGGACGCCGCGTATGCGGCCAGCGCTGTGCGGGGCACCGTCGCGGCATTGCTCGAGATCACCACCGCGGAGCCGGAGGCGCGGGCCACCATCGCGTCGAGTGCCACGTCGAGCATGTTGCGGACTCCTCCCGCATTGACGGCCATGCAGCGATCCCAGTCGTCGGTGAGCACACCGGCGGCACTCACCATGAGGTCGATCGGTCCGTGCTCCGATTCCGTTACGCTCCAAGCATTCTGGACCTGTTGGCGATCCGCGACGTCGACCACTCGGATCCCGGATGCCGAGACCACGTCCCAGGCGTGGACCTCGGCCCCGCCGGCCGCGAGGAGTTCGGCGACAGCCGCGCCGATCCCACCGGCGGCACCGGTGACAACCGCTCGGTGACCGGCCAATTTCCCGGCGGCCGGGGATTCGGTGGTCATGATCGCCGAGACCCGGCACCGACGCCAACACCCACTGCGAGTGCCTCGAGGACCTCGGCGGTCGAGACCACCCGACCCGCACGCTTGCCGATATAGTCGGCGGCCATCTGGTGTTCTTCGCGGGTGAAATCGCCCATCGCGTCGACGACGAAGAACGGCGCCACATCGCTCATGAACGCCTCGGTGGCGCTGATCATGCAGCCCATGTGGGCGTAGACGCCGATGACGATGAGCTGATCGCGGCCGTGATGGGCGAGCAATTGCCGAAGATCGGTGCGCTGGAAGCCCGAGTACCGCCACTTGGTGACCCGGATGTCGTCGGGGCCGGGGGCGAGCTGCTCGACGATCTGCTCGTCGGGGCCGGACTCGAGTCCCGCGCCCCAGAAGTCGGCGAGGATGCCTCGCCGGGACGGGTGCTGGTCGCCCGGCTGCGCGGTGTAGATCACCGGGACGCCCGCCCGCACACATCGATCGCGGATGTCGACCATGTTCGGCAGCGCCGTCGCCATCGGTTGCTCCTCGAGTCGGTAGGCGTCGAGGAAGTATTGCTGCATGTCGTGGATCAGCAGTGCTGCTCGGTCCGGATCCAGGGTCCAGTCCACGCGCACGGGGAACGGACCGGCGGGTATCTCGTACGGGGGGATCGGAGGTATGGCCACCCCATTAGGGTAGCCTCACTTGATGTGAAGGTTGCTCCCTGGCCCCCGAACCTTGTCGAACGCTACCGCGACCTGGGACTCTGGTCCGGCCACACCTTCAACGACGTGCTGCGGTCCCGGGCGCAGGAGCCGGGCAGCGAGCAGCGTCTTGCGGTCATCGACGCCGAGCGCCGACTCACCTACCGCGACCTCGACGACCGGGTGAGCCGTCTGGCCGCTGGACTGATGGCAGCCGGTATCGGACCCGAGGACCGGGTCGTGGTGCAGATCCCCAATCGCGTCGGCTACGTGGAGGCGGTGTTCGCGCTGTTCCGGCTCGGCGCGATTCCGGTGTTCACCTTGCCCGCAAATCGGGAGAGCGAACTGGTCCCGATCGCCCGGGCCGCTGGGGCGGTGGCGATCATCTCGCCGGGCGCCGACCCGGCAACCGACTTCCGCGCGCTGGCCGAAACGGTGATGGCGCAGGTGGATTCGGTCGGCGTGCTCATCGACGCCGACGATCTCGAGGCGCACTTCGCCGACCCGGTCGAACATCGGCGCTCGGACCCGGGGGAACTCGCCTTTCTGCAACTCTCCGGGGGCAGTACCGGCATCCCGAAGCTGATCCCGCGCACACACGACGACTACCTGTACAGCGTGCGCCGGAGCAATGAGTTGTGCGGCGTCACCGCCGACACCGTCTACATGGCGACTCTGCCTGTCGCACAAAACTTCCCGATGAGTTCACCGGGTATCCTCGGCGCGATGCTGGCCGGTGGCACGATCGCGTTGGCCGCGTCGCCGCAGCCGTCGATTGCCTGGGCGCTGATACAGGACGCGGGCGTGACGATGACCGGGCTGGTGCCGCCACTGGCCCGGTTGTGGACCGAGGTCGCCGAGCGCGGAACCGATTTCGATCTGTCCTCTCTGCAGACCATCCAGGTGGGTGGCGCACGCTGCCCCGACGAACTGGCCCGCCGGATCGGCCCGGCCCTCGGCGTCACCCTGCAGCAGGTCTTCGGCATGGCCGAGGGGCTGGTCTGTTACACGCGGCTCGACGACCCGATCGACGAGGTCACCACCACCCAGGGCCGGCCGATGTCCGACGACGACCAGCTGCGACTCGTCGACGAGAACGGCGACCCGGTGACGTCGGGGCCCGGGTTCCTGGAAACGCAGGGGCCGTACACGATTCGCAGCTACTGGCAGGACGCCAGTCCGTCGTCGTTCACGCCCGACGGGTGGTACCGCACCGGCGACGTGGTGGAGTTCAGCGACCGCGGCAACCTCATCGTGCGCGGGCGGGGTGGGGACCGGATCAACCGCGGCGGCGAGAAGGTGTCCGCCGAACAGGTCGAGGAACAGCTACTCGGGCATCCCGATGTGCGTGATGCCGTCGTGGTCGGGGTTTCCGACGCCTATCTCGGCGAACGGACCTGCGCCTACATCATTCCCGCGGATCCGCAGGTACCGCCGACGCTGGCCGGGATCCGCCGGCACGTACGCGCGGCGGGACTCGCCGAATGGAAGCTCCCCGACGTGGTGAAGGTGATCGAGGCATTCCCGGAGACGGGTGTCGGCAAGGTCAGCCGTCGCCGTCTGCGGCAACTGCTCGCGGGCTGAGCCCCCCGAGGGTGGCTCCGATCCCCGTCCGGATCAGTGGTCTGCTCGACCGGTCGGTGTCCCCGCACGGTAACGAGCGCGCGCAGCACGATCATCGCGACGATCGCCAGCGCCGCCATCGCGATGCCGTAGTAGACGAGGGCATCCGCGGCACCCCAGATCGAGCCGAAGGCGCCCGCGACGAGTGCGCCGACGGTCACCCCACCGACCTCCTGAGCCATCCAGATCCCGTTCACCCGGCCCAGGAGTGGCCCGGGGGTGTGCTGCTGAATCAGCGCGTAGCGCAACACCTCCTGCACGGCTTCGATGAACCCGACCACCAGCAGGAGTCCGAGGGCGAGCCACAGGACCGGAGCGAGTCCGAACAGGATCTGCACGCCGAAGGCCAGCAGCAGCGCACTCAGCAGGACCAGACCGGGCCGTCGCAGGACGGTCATCCATCCGCTCGTGAGCGCCGCGATCATCGCGCCGGTCGCCACCGCGGCGTAGAGCAGGCCGGTGGCCGCCGGGTTGTCGTCGAAGCGCTCGGCGACCAGCCCGGGGAGCAGGGCGACCACTCCGGCCCCGAGCATCGCGAGCACGCCGACGACCATCACCCCGGTCACGACTCGCTCACCCGCCAGGAAACGCAGCAGCGACGGCGGTCCGGCCGGCCCCGACTCAGCCGATGTCTCGGGCGCACCTGAGGAGCCGGCCGAAACGGAGGCCCCGGAGGACATTGGTGCGTCGGCGGCCGGGGGGTCACCGGCGATGGGTGCCGTCGGCGGCATGGACGGCAGACCGAGCAGGATCAGCACGGTGACGCACGCCAGGGCGGCGGCGGTCACATAAGCCCACTCGACCCCCGCCGCGGCGATGACGAGACCGGCGACACCCGGTGACACGGCCGTACCGATGCGTACCGTCAGCGAACTCAGGGCGCCGACGGCCACGAGCTTGTCCCGCGGGATCAGCGTGGGTACCGCGGCCATCAGCGCCGAGGTCGACAACGCGCCGATCAGACCGTCGACCGCTGCGAGCAGGTAGAGGATCCAGACCCGGGGTTCGCCCCCGAACACCCCGAAGGCGTTGGCCGCCAGACCCGCGAAAGACAATGCCGCCCCGGACCGTCCGACGAGGATCAGGTACTTGCGGTCGAACCGGTCGGCCAGGAGTCCGCCGACCAGCATCCCGACGAAGGTGGTGATCCCGGTGACGGCGGTCGCGGCGCCGACCTGCGCACTGGACCGTGTGAGATCCCACATCTGCACCGGAACCGACACCAGGAGCAGCCCGATCGCGACGAGCGAGATGAGTCGCGCCACGAAGATCCGCCGGAAGGGCGCGCTCTCGCGCAGTGGTGACAGATCGATCAGGACCGAACTGCTCATCGGTGAGCTCCTCGCTGTTCGTCGGGCCGGGCTACCTCGCGCAGCGCGGCCAGCCACCGCTCGGCGAGTGCTCGGACCGATTCGTCGTCGATCACGCCGGGCTGATAGGTCCAGGACGCCCGCATGCGGGTCCCGTCCGGACCGTCGACGGTGGTGATGTCGACGACCAGCCCGTGACCGGCGGGCATGGTGCCGCCCGCGCCGATGTCGGCCGACTCGGGCGCCATACCCCAGTCGCCGAACTCGAAGGACCGATACCGGCCGAGGTAATTGAACTCGATCCCCGCCGCGGCACTGATCCCCGCAGCGGCCGTGCCGGACAGATACCGCAGGACACCGTAGCCCAGGCCACCGTCGGCGCCGGGCAACAGGTCGTCGACCCGACCGTGCCCCTCGAGGTCGACGAGCGTCGGCCTCCCGGCTGCCGCACCGAAGGCCCCGAGGAGCACATCGTCCACCGCGACCCCGAGCGCTGACGGTGTCGGTCCGAGTAGACGGCCGGACACCTCGGTATCCACCTCGACGACGTGGCGACGGGCAGTGTCCTCGGTGTCGACCGCCGGGTCGATCCGACGCCGGAACAGTGCGCCGGCCGTTGCGGCGGCATCGACCAGATCGCCTGTCCAATAGGGCAGTTCGGTAGTGCGGTCGAGACCGGCCACGGTGTGCGCCCAGGCGGCATACGGCGTGGGTGCCGGCGGCAGTCCGAGCGACGGCTCGTCGACGCCGTCGGCGAGTTGGGTGTAGACCGCGAGCAGTTCGGGAACCAGCGACCGCCACGACACGCCGTCGACCACCAGGTGGTGGATCTGCAGCAACAGCCGTCCGGGGTCATCGCCAAAGTCGATCCACGTGGCCGAGATCATCTGTCCGGCAACCGGGTTCAGGGCCTCCCGGGCCTGCCGCGCAACCGCCTTGACATCCCGGTCGGTGCTGCGGGCCACCACGGGATCGGGTGCCGTTGCACCGACGTCGAACCGCCAGGGTCGCTCGTCGGCCACCAGGCGTGCGCGCAGCATGTGGTGACGTCGCAGCAGGACCCCGATCGCCCGGGCCGCGAGGTTCGGATCGAAGTCGGCCGGAACACGCAGCAGCGCGGACTGGTGGAAGCCGCGGATCCGGTCGGCGTCGCCGTCGACGAGTTCTTCGAGCCAGCGCACGATCGGGAGGGCGGGCACCGGTCCGGAGGTGATGTCGGCGACCACCGTCCGTGCGGCACCCGGCGCGCCGATCGCCGCCGCGAGTTCGGCGGTGGTGCGGTGGCTCATCACGTCGCGGGGGGAGACAGCGACCCTCTGCGCGCAACCGGGAGACGAGTTGCATAGCGACGATGCTGTCCCCGCCGAGCTCGAAGAAGTCCTCGTCGAGACCGACCTGTTCCGGGGGCAGGCTGACGACGTCGGCGATCGCGCGGGCCACCGCGAGCTCGTCAGCGGTCTGTGGGGCGCGAACGGCCGCGTCGGTCACCGGGTCGGGCAACCCCCGCCGATCCAGTTTCCCGTTCGGCAGGGTGGGCATCCGGTCAAGGCCGACGATCGCCGCCGGAACCATGTAGTCGGGCAGCACATGTCGGAGATCGGCACGCAGCGCCACCGGATCGGGAACACTGCGCGGATCCGCCACCACATAACCGATCAGACGACCGGCCCGGACGATCACCACGGCCTGGCTCACCCCGGGCCGCGCGAGCAACGCCGCCTCGATCTCACCCAGTTCGACGCGGTACCCGCGGATCTTGACCTGATCGTCGCCGCGGCCGCGGTAGACGAGCTGCCCGTCCCGCGTCCAGCGAACCGTGTCTCCGGTCCGGTACATCCGGGTCCCGTCCTCGCCGAACGGATCGGCCACGAAGCGTTCCGCGGTCAGGTCGCCGCGACCCAGATAGCCGCGGGCCAGCCCGGCACCGGCCAGGTAGAGTTCGCCATCCACACCGTCGGGTACCGGCCGCAATGCGTCGTCGAGAACATAGGCGCGCGCTCCGTCGACCGGGCGCCCGACGATCGGGTGATCTGCGTCGGATGCCCGCGCGACGAGAGCACCGACGGTCGCCTCGGTGGGCCCGTAGAGGTTGTAGGCGTCGCTGTCCGGTAGCGCGCCCAGTTCCCGCCACTGGTCGTCCGGAATGGCCTCCCCCCCCGAAACCGATTGCCGCCATGGACTGTTCGGCGCCGCCGAGCTGTCGCAGGTGGGAGGGGGTGAGTTCCAGGAAGTCCCATCTCTCCTCGCGGAGGCGGGCGGCGAGCGCGTCGGCGTCGCGTCGGGTGTCCTCGTCGACGATGCTGATCTCATGCCCGTCGAGCAGCCACAACTGCGGCTGCCAGGACGCGTCGAAGGCCAGCGACCACGCGTGACCGACCCGGAGCCGTTCCCGTCCGGCGCGCCGCTTGGCCGGTCGTGCAGCATCCGCCGGTGGCTGGCGAACAGGTTCGCGAGACCGCGGTGGGAGACCACCACACCCTTGGGCGTGCCGGTCGATCCCGAGGTGAAGATGACATAGGCCGGATGATCGGGGCGGAGCGATACGGTACGCCGCACAGTATTCGGTACGGGAGCTCCCGGTGCCAGGATCGGATCGTCGAGTCGGTCGATGACGCGTCGCGGTGCCGCGACGCGGCACATCGCGGCCACCCGGTCCCCGGGTGTACCCGGTTCGATCGGCAGACAGGCGGCACCGGAGTACAGCACCCCGAAGATCGCCTCGAGTGCGACGATCCCGCGGGGCAGGCAGATCGCGACGACATCCTCGGGGCCGATTCCGTCGTCGGCGAGGCGACTCGCGATGAGCCGCACCCTCGCGTCGAGGTCGGCGAAGGTGCGTCGCCCGTCGGCGCCACGCAACGCCGGCGCATCCGGACCGCGCGCGACCACCGCGTCGAACAGTGCCGCGAAGGTCGACGCCGGCGCGGCGGGCCGATGCAACTCACGTAGTTCGGCCGGGGTGCGGATGTCCAACCCGCCCAGCGGCGAATCCGGCCGGCTCGCCATGTATTCCAGAATGGCGACGAGTCGGGTCGCCATCGCCTCGATCGTCGGACGGTCGAAGAGATCGGTGCTGTATTCGATGACCCCCCCGACCCGAACGCGCCCGTCGGACGCATCCTCGGTGAAGTCGAAGGACAGATCGAACTTCGCGGTCGTCGGCGCGAGCGGACCCGAACCCTCGGTGATCGCCGGCAACCGGCCGTCGACGTAGACCACCATCGTCTGGAAGAGCGGGTTCAGCGCGCTGGAACGCGCCGAGGTCACCTCGTCGACGACCTGCTCGAACGGCACGTCGCGATGATCGAAGGCGGCCAGATCGGTGTCGCGAACGCGGCCGAGCAACTCGCGCGCGGTGGGATTGCCGGACGTGTCGGTGCGCAACACCACGGTGTTGAGGAAGAACCCGACCAACTCGTCGAGGCGGGCGTCGTTGCGCACGGTGACCGGTGTGCCGAGGGGGATGTCGGGGCCTCCGCCGAGACGCGCCAGCAGCACCGCCACCGCGCCCTGCACGACCATGAACATCGAGGTTCCGGTGGCAGCGCCGAGTTGCCGTAGCCGGTCGACGAGGTCGGGGTCCAGGGCCAGGAACACGCCGTCGCCCCGTCCGGAGGGCCGCGGTGGGCGCGGCCGGTCATAGGGCAGTGTCAGTTCCTCGGGTGCCCCGGTGAGTGCGGCACGCCAGAACGCGAGCTGTGCGTCGCGCCGGGCACCGGAGATCGTCTCGCGTTGCCACGCCGCGAAATCCGAGTACTGCAACGCCAGCGGCTGCCAGTCGGGAACCCGGCCGGCCTGACGCGCCGTGTACGCGCGGTCGAGGTCGGCACGCAGCGGAGCCGCCGACCACTCGTCGGTGGCGATGTGGTGGATGGTCACCACAGCCAGGTCGCCGGTGGCGGCCACCCGGATGGGGAGTTCGTCGGCCAGGTCGAAAGCGTATGCGGCAGAGGCGAACAGTGCCTCGGTTCCGGGCACGATATCGACCGGGACCACCGGGTCGGCGACGACGAGCGGCGCCGCGTCGGGATAGCGAGTCCGCAGCACCTCGTGGCGCATCACCACGTCGTGCACGGCCGCGCGCAGCACCTCGTGGTCGATGGGCTCGCCGCCCAGTGCGCCGACACCGCCGGGCCGCCACAGCAGCGGCACGTTGTAGGTCGACGACGGGCCGTTCACCGCATGCAGCGTCAGCATGCGTTCCTGACCGAAGGACAGAACCGCTCGACGATCCGCGCGCCGGGTGAGCTGTGCCGCCGGTTGGGTGTCCGGCTGGGTGCCGTCCCCGCCGGACAGATGTGCCGCCAGACCAGCGACGGTGGGCCGGTCGAACAGGGTACGCAGGCCCACCTCATAGCCGAGGGTCGCGCGGATGAGGTTGATCGCCTTGATGCCCAGCAGTGAATGACCGCCCAGCGCAAAGAAGTCCGCGTCCACGTCGTGAACCGGGGCGCCCAGCACGACGCCGAAGATCTCGGCGAGATCGGCTTCGAGCTCGGTCCGCGCAGCCGTGCCGGTGTCGGCGCCCAGTACCGGCATCGGCAATGCGCGTCGGTCCAGTTTCCCGGTGTGGTTGAGCGGGAACTCGGCCAGCACCGTGATGGGCGCGGGGATCATGTAGTCGGGCAGCCGGCCGGTGAGTTGCTCGATGATCGTCGGCACGAGACGGCCCGGATCGGCGGCGGGATCCGCGGGAATCACCCACGCGACCAATCGGTCTCCGGTCGCGGCGACGGCCGCACCGTCGACGACCGCGAGATCCCGGATGGCCGCCTCGATCTCACCGATCTCGACCCGGTTGCCGCGCAGCTTGACCTGGGAGTCGGCGCGACCCACGTACTCGAGCAGCCCGTCGCGTCGTCGCACGACGTCGCCGGTTCGGTACACACGCGCACCGGGGACCTCGCCGGTCGGGTCGGCGATGAAGGCGGCAGCGGTCAACCCACTGCGGCCGAGATAGCCGCGGGCCAGGGCATCGCCGCGGACGTACAGTTCGCCCACCGCTCCGTCCGGGACGCGGCGCAGGGAACCGTCGAGCACCAGAAGCGTGGTGGCCGCGATCGGTCGCCCGATGGGCACCGTGGGCCCTGCGGTATCGGGCGCCGCGAGCTGATCGGTGACCACGACGGTGGTCTCGGTGGGGCCGTAGGCATTGATCAACGCGAGGTGCGGTGCCGCCGTCAACACCCGGTGGGCCAGGTCCGCGGTGAGGGCCTCGCCACCGGCGATGATGCGACGCAGGCTGCCGTCGCCGGCCATCATCGGAACGAACAGGTCCAGCAGCGACGGCACGAACACCGCTGTCGTCACACCGAATTCGGCGATGATCTGCGCCTGCCGCACCGGATCACGGTGCACACCCGGTTCGGCCACCAGGGCTGTGGCTCCGCAGACGAAGGGCAGCACCAGTTCCCAGACGGCGCCGTCGAAGCCGACGGGTGTCTTGACCAGGACGGTGTCACCGGGACCGAACGGATCGCCGGGCATCGTGGCCTGCCGCCAGGTCAGTACGTTGACCACACTGCGGTGGTCGACGACGACGCCCTTGGGCCGTCCCGTCGACCCGGAGGTGTACACGACGTAGGCGGCATTGCCGGCCGCGGGGCGCGGCACGATCCCCACATCCGGGACCGGCCCGCCACCGAAGACGTCCTCGCCCTCGAGGTCGATGAGCGTCAGATCCGCAGGACACCAGGGCATCTCGACGCCTGATGCGTCGGATACCACCGCGACGGCACCCGAGTCGGCCAGCATGAACGCGATGCGATCGGCGGGCAGATCGACGTCGACGGGCAGATAGGCGGCGCCGGCGCGCAGCACACCGTGCACCGCGACGAGCAGTCCGATGCCACGCTCGGTGGCGACCGCGACGACGTCGTCGGGACCCACCCCGTTCTCGTGGAGTCGCATCGCGAGACGCCCGGTGGCCGAGTCGAATTCCCGATAGGTGAGAGTCGCGCCGGTGGTGTCGCGCAGCGCGACGACGTCGGGATGGGCCGCGATCGCGGCATCCAGCAGATCCACGAGCGTCGTCTCGGCGCCGGTCGCGGCGGGCGGACCGGACTCCAGTTGCCGAAGGGCGTCGATCTCGTCGGCGTCGAGGAGATCGATGGCGTCCACACCGATGCGTGGGTCGGCCGCCACCGCGTCCATCACCCGGGTGAGATATGCCAGGAGTCGTTGTGCCGTCGCCGGAACCCGCTCTTCCAGGTCACCGTCGGCTATCTGCCCCTCGGGGTCGTACCCGGCGAGTTCCTCGGCATCCCGGCGACCTTCGAACCGCTCACCGCGGCCGCGGCGAAGTTCGATCTCGCCTTCACCGCCGTCGACGTCACCGCCACCGGTGAGTTGACCATCGCGCTGGAGTACGCGACCGATTCCGGGGCACAGATCAGGTTGGACTCGTCGGCGTACTGGGCCACCAGCCGCAGCGTCTTGCGTTCACCACCACCGCCGATCATCACCGGGACACGGCCCAGCGGTGCGGGGGAGTTGATGGCGTCGTGGACCCGATACCACTTGCCGTCCAGGCTCGGTCGCTCCGAACGCAACATCCCCAGGACGATGACGAGGGCTTCCTCGAGCTTCTCGAATCGGTCGGTGAAGGTGCCGAATTCGTAGCCGAGCGCATCATGTTCGAGTTCGAACCAGCCGGCACCGATCCCGAGCTGGGCGCGCCCCTCGGACACGACGTCCAACGCGGTGACCGTCTTGGCCAACAGTGTGGGGTTTCGGTAGGTGTTGCCGGTGACCAGTGCCGAGAGACGCGCCCGCGAGGTGTGCTGGGCCAACGCGGCGAGCAGCGTGTAGCACTCGATCATCTCCTGGTCGGGGGTACCGAGGATGGGGAGTTGGTAGAAGTGGTCCATCACCAGGATGGTGTCGAAACCGGCGGTCTCGGCGTCGACGGCCTGGCGGGTGATGGCGGGGAAGAGGCGTTCTGGTTCGACGCCCGGGTAGGTGAAATTGGGGATCTGATATCCGAGTCGGGTCACGTCGACGACGGTACGCCGGAGATCACGCGTCGTCCGGCCGAATCGGCGGCCGGCCTCACGGCGTTCGGTGGGATGACGAAGTCGACTCGGGCATCACGGTTTTCGCGAAGGCGCCGATCCGCTCGAGGAGTTCGTCGAAGACCGCGTCCACATCCGTCGCGGTGGCGATCCGTGCGTTGGGTGCGCCCGGGGTCATCGATCGTTCGTCGGCGACGGTCATCCCACGGGTGTGCGTGCCGGTCAGTTCCACCGCCACCCGCGCCCCCACGGTGGTGACGATGTCCGGGGCGATGGCGACAATCGCCGCGAAGGGATCGTGCATGTGCGCGATGTACCCCTCGTCGTGGAGATCATGGAATTCGAAGTAGAACCGCACCGCGTCCGTGAGATGGCGGACGACGGGGTTGTCGGCCACCGAGCGCAGGCCCGGTTCGTCGCCGGGATCCGGGTACTCCAGCGGTGTGCTGCCCGCGGCGGCGGCCAGCCGCACCAGGTGATCGGGTGTCATGGCGATCGTCTCGGTCAGATCCAGGGCGCAGACGATCGGCGCCGGTGCGTCCCCGATACCGAAGGCGTCGAAGACCTCCGCGGCGGCCTCCGGGTCCACCGCGACGTTCCATTCCGCCACCGGCGTGGTGTTGCCGTGGGTGTGAAATGCCCCACCCATGATGACGAGGCGGCGCAGCAGCGACGGTAATTGCGGATCTCGCCGGACGGCGGTGGCCAGCGAGGTCAGTGGCCCGGTCACCAGGCCCACCAACTCGCCCGGGTGCGCGCGGGCGGCGTCGATCCACGCGTCGGCCGCCCCGATCGGGCTCGCAGGTGCGGTGGCCGCGGGGAGTTCGGCATATCCGACGCCGAGCGGACCGTGGGTGTCCTCGGTGGTCATCAGCGGTACCGACAGCGGGGTGGGCGATCCCACGTGGACCGGTATCTCCGACCGGCCGCACATGGCCAACCACGCGAGATTGTTGGCGACGACCACGTCGACGGGGACGTTGCCGGCGGTCGATGCCACGCCGACGAGGTCCACATCACGCCGGGCGAGCAGGTACAGCAGGGCGAGAGAGTCGTCGATGCCGGTGTCGCAATCGAAGAAGAGTCGCTGGGTCACCACACCATTGTCGCCAATGGTGATCCGCGCCGGTCCGGGTGGACATCATCATCGAGATACGTACGGTGGGGACACATGACGACTCACCCTTTTGCTTTCGAATGGACGGAAACAAATCGCGAGTGGTTCATCGAGAATCCGATCCGGATCGCCGCGTACGTCCTCGTCGCCCTCATCGTCCGATATGTCCTGCACCGCATGATCGACCGCGCGACACGACGCCCACGACCCGCCGGTGTCGGCGCATCGACGTCGAAACCCGCGCTCATCCGGCATCTGCGTGAGCGCTCACCGTCGTCCCGCAACCCGGACGTGGCCGAACGCCGCGCCCAGCGGGCCCGCACGATCGGGTCGGTACTGAAGTCGACGGTTTCGATCATCCTGCTCGTCTGGGTGGTCCTGTCGGTGCTCAGTGTGCTCGGCGTCAACATCGCACCGTTCATCGCCTCGGCCGGAATCGTCGGTCTGGCAGTCGGTTTCGGCGCCCAGAACCTGGTGCGCGACTTCGTGACCGGAGTGTTCATGCTGCTCGAGGACCAGTACGGCGTGGGCGACATCGTCGATCTCGGCGAGGCCATCGGCGAGGTGGAGAGCGTGGGCCTGCGGGTCACCACGCTGCGCGACGTGGACGGGACGCTGTGGTACGTGCGCAACGGTGAGATCGCCCGGGTCGGCAACATGAGCCAGGAGTTCGCGGTCGCGCGGGTGGACGTACCGGTGTCGCCGGCCGCCGATGTGGACAAGGCACAACACGTCGCCGAGCGGGCCGCGATCGAATCGGCCGAGCGGGATTCCTCCGACATGCTCGGCAGTGTCGACATGCTCGGAGTGCAGGCGGTCGCCGCCGACCAGGTGGTGTTGCGGCTGACCGTCAAGACGCGCGCCAACGCCCAGTGGGCAGTGGCCCGTCGGCTGCGTAGCGACATCCTGCGCGCGTTCGTGGAGAACGACGTGGCCCTGCCGTACCAACCGTGGGCGCAGGCGGCCACCTCCGGCTGAGACCGGTGCGCCGACCCGACCCCGGCGAGCAGAGATGAATCGAGCCCCGATCCATGGGATCGGGGCTCGATCTGTGTCCGAGGGGGGACTTGAACCCCCACGCCCGTTAATAGGGCACTAGCACCTCAAGCTAGCGCGTCTGCCATTCCGCCACTCGGACTTGTCGACTGCGGCGAGCGGGTCGCCACAGCAGCGCGCACAACCATAACCGAGGTTGCCCGGCTAACCCAAATCCCGTAGGAGTGAGGTGTGAGTTCCCAGTCCCACACCGCGCGCGCGGTGGACGAAGTCGTCGATCTGGTGAGCCGGTTGATCCGGTTCGACACCTCCAACACCGGTGAGCCGGAGACCACCCGGGGTGAGGAGGAATGTGCCAAATGGGTGGCCCAGCAACTGGAGGAGGTGGGCTACACCACCCAGTACGTGGAGTCCGGGCAGCCGGGCCGCGGCAACGTGTTCGCCCGGTTACCCGGTCCGCCGGACGCCGATCGGGGGGCGCTGCTGATCCACGCCCACCTCGACGTGGTACCCGCCGAACCGGCCGACTGGAGCGTGCATCCGTTCTCCGGCTCGATCGCCGACGGCTACATCTGGGGCCGCGGCGCGATCGACATGAAGGACATGGCGGGGATGGCACTCGCGCTGGCCCGGCAGTTCAAACGCGACGGAATCGTCCCGCCACGGGAGCTGGTGTTCGCCTTCCTCGCCGACGAGGAGGCCGGCGGGAAATGGGGATCGCACTGGCTGGTGGAGAATCGGCCGGACCTCTTCGAGGGCATCACCGAGGCGGTGGGTGAGGTCGGCGGTTTCTCGTTGACCGTCGACCGCCCGGACGGCACACAGAAGCGTCTGTATCTGGTGGAGACCGCGGAGAAGGGCATCGCGTGGATGCGCCTGAGGGCGAGTGCGACCGCCGGGCACGGGTCGTTTCTGCACGCCGACAACGCGGTCACCGAGGTGGCCGAGGCGGTAGCGCGCATCGGGCGGCACACCTTCCCGCTCGTCATCAGCGACTCGGTGGCCGAATTCCTGGCCGCGGTGTCCGCCGAGACCGGCCTGGATCTTCGCCCGGACGCTCCGGATCTGGAGACCTCGCTGTTCAAACTCGGCAACCTGGCCCGGATCATCGGGGCGACACTGCGCGATACGGCCAACCCCACCATGCTCAAGGCGGGATACAAGGCCAACGTCATCCCGCAGAAGGCGGAGGCGGTCATCGACTGTCGTGTCCTGCCGGGCCGGCAGGCCGCCTTCGAGAAGGAGATCGACGAACTCCTCGGGCCGAACGTGACACGGGAGTGGATCAGCAAACTCGACTCGTACGAGACGACTTTCGACGGGCATCTCGTCGACGCGATGAACGACGCGATACTCGCCCACGACCCGGACGGAAAGACGGTGCCCTACATGCTCTCCGGCGGGACGGATGCAAAGGCGTTCGCCAAGTTGGGAATCCGATGCTTCGGCTTCGCGCCGCTGCAGCTGCCGCCGGAACTGGATTTCGCCGCACTGTTCCACGGGGTGGACGAGCGGGTGCCCGTGGATGCACTTCTGTTCGGCACCAACGTGTTCGAACACTTCCTGCACAACAGTTGATGCCGGTGTGCCACGGTGGGGAGCACTACTGTGGTGTGGAGATGATTTCTCTACGAGAAAGGTTGACCCGATGCCGAGTTTCGATCCGTACGGTCCGCTGCCGAGCCTGCCCGGTTTCACCCTGACGTCGGACAGCATCAGCGATGGTGCACCTCTGCGCAATCAGCAGGTGAGCGGCATCATGGGAGCGGGTGGCCAAGACCTCTCGCCGCAGCTGAGCTGGTCGGAATTCCCCTCGGACACCAAGAGTTTCGCGGTCACCGTGTATGACCCGGATGCACCGACCGCGTCGGGATTCTGGCACTGGGCAGTCGCCGACATCCCGGTGTCGGTGACCAGCCTGTCCGAGGGGGCCGGCGACGATGACGGCAGTGGCCTGCCCGACAGTGCGGTCACCCTGGCCAACGACGCGTCGGCCAAGCGGTTCATCGGGGCCGCACCGCCGCCCGGGCATGGTCCGCACCGCTACTTCGTGGTGGTCCACGCCGTCGACGTCGAATCACTCGACCTCCCCGAGGGTGCAACCCCGGCCTACCTCGGGTTCAACCTCTTCTCGCACGCGATCGCCCGCGCGAGCATCGTCGGCACCTACGAGCAGCCGTCGGAAGACGTCTGAGGACCGCAACGTCCACGAGGTCCTCATCGGGAATTCGTCGGCCCGGCAGGTTCCCGACGAGGTTCTCGCCGGGATCGTCGACGATGTGTTCCGGCCCCGGTCAGTCTGGCACCGGTCAGTCTGGCACCGGTCAGTCCGTCGCCGGCCGGTTCCCATCCGAACCGACCGCGTCGGCGATGGAGCGTAAGCCTTGTGCCCGAACGCGTTCGGCGAGCCCGGCATGGATCTGCGAAACCCATAGCGGGCCCCCGTAGATGAAGCCGGTGTACCCCTGCAGGAGATCCGCGCCGGCGCAGATCCGCTCCCACGCCTGCTCGGCGGTCTCGATACCGCCGGCGCTGACCAGGGTCACTCGTCCGCCGACGCGTCCGTAGAGGCGGCGTAGGACGGTGAGGGACCGATCACCCAGGGGTGCCCCGGACAGTCCACCCGCCCCCATCGCGGCGACCTCGTCGGCGGGGGTGGTCAGGCCGTCACGGGAGATCGTGGTGTTGGTCGCGACGATCCCGGCCAGACCGAGTTCCACCGCGAGGTCGGCGACGGCGTCGATGTCGTCGTCGGCGAGGTCGGGTGCGATCTTGACCAGCACCGGGACCGACACCTCGGCCTGCACTGCGGCCAGGATCGGCCGCAAAGCGTCGACCGCCTGCAGGTCACGCAGGCCCGGCGTGTTGGGTGAGCTGACGTTGACGACGACGAAGTCGGCGTGCGGCCCGAGCAGGCGCGCCGAGTACCGATAGTCCTCGACGGCATCCTCGACCGGCACCACCTTGGTCTTGCCGATGTTGGCCGCGATCGGGATGCGGACCGGGCCACTGCGCGCTGCGGCGAGATGACCGGCCGCCACGTCGGCGCCTGGATTGTTGAAACCCATCCGGTTGATCAGCGCACGATCGGCGGGCAGGCGGAACAGCCGGGGCGCCGGATTGCCCGGTTGCGCCCGGCCGGTGATGGTACCGATCTCGGCGAAACCGAAACCCAACTGGCCCCAGGCATTGACGGCGTGCGCCGACTTGTCGAAACCCGCCGCCAGCCCGAACGGGGCCGGGAAATCGACCCCGAAGACGCGCTGATGCAACACGGGATCATGTGGCGCAAGGACTTTCGCGGCCATCTGGCGCAGCGGCGTGACCCGGCCGGTGAGGCTGATCGCCCCGAACGCGATGCCGTGGATGCGTTCGGGCGAGAGCAGGAACATCAGTTTGAGCAGCAGGGGATATACCGCGCCGTTCACGGTGTGCAGTGCGCGCCTCAGCATGCCGGTGCATCCCGTTGGCGCGGTGGACGTTTGCGACGCAGCAGAACCTTACGGGTGCCGTCGGAGTAGAGCCGTACCCGCGACAGTTCCCACCCGCCGAACTCGGCTTCGAGGGCAAGTCGCATGGATGCGGTCACCCGCGTGATCTCCGGCGGCAGTCGCAAAAGCACGCACTCGTAATCTTCGGAGGTGACCTCCCAGCCGTCGGGATGGCGGGAACCGATGCGAATCCCCGTGCGGCCCTGGCCGGCCGGACGGCGGCGGCTACCGTGCATCGTCACCGACCCGGCTCGACGGTACCCCGAGGTGTCGCACGCTCGGTGAACGGCTGATAGACCTGCAGACCGCCATCGCGTCCACCGAGGACGTAGACGGTTCCCGCGACGCCGTCGGTGGCCAGGAGATCCGGTTGGGCGGGCGTGGCGAAACGGGTGATCTCTCGTGGTTCACCGTCGGCAAGGTCATAGGCCACCACCTCGTTGTTCCCGGTTGTCGACACCCAGAGCAGGTTTCGGGTGTCGTCGTAGTCTACGGCGTACGGCCCGTCGGGCACGGGATAGCGGAAGCGCATGACCAGCGGTGAGCCGAAGAATCCGATGATCTCGTTGTCGCGGGTGTTGGCCACCAGGACGCGGCCGTAGTGGTCGACGGTGGAGGTGGTGGCCCCGTTTCCGGCGCGCAGCGCGGGTTTGAGGTCTCCGGTGTCGATGTCGACCGGCGTCACCGAGGATTGGGCGCGGTCGAGGACGACGACCTGCTCGGTGGCCAGATCGGCGCCCGGCGGGGACACGGTGATGTCATCGACACGCACGAAGCCGGCGATGTCGCGCTGCTGGCGTAGCTCACGGTCGAAGACCACGACGTGGCCCGTGGCCGTGCCGATCAGGATGCGGCCGTCGGCGGTGACGGCGATCGCTGTGGGCGCATCCACCCCGGTGGGTGTCGATGTCGGGCGTCCCGAGGCGTCGATACGCACCAGGGTGCGCGGTCCCGCGCCGATCACCGACGCGTCGGCGTCCGCGGCGATCACCGTCAGCTCAGGGGTCGGTGTACGGGTGGCGGTCGCCTCAGCGCGGTTCAGGGCAGCGGTCCCGTAGCGCAGGACCTCGGTGCCGGCCGGTCCGAGAATGAACAGGTTGGTGCCGGCGACGGCCATGTCCCGTGCGCCCGCCGGCGCCGCGACGATGGTGCCGGGCGGGGTGCGGACCGGTCCCGGCGGAGACGCGACGGCACTGGCCGGGGTCACCGTCGGCACATCCGGTCGATCGTCGTCCGATGAGCCGCACCCGGCTGCCACCGACACCACCAGGGCGGTCAACAGCAGTGTCGTCAGGACGGACCGGCTGCGGCGGCGTCGCGGTTCGTCGCGATGCGTTCTCCTCGGCACAGGCATGCCCACCATCTTGCGCGAAGCGCGGGTGTGGCCGTCCGGCGGGTTGGCCGCCGCGCCGCGTAGCATCGGGCGCCGTGACTCATGCGTACAGGCCGGGGGGTCCGGCGTGACCGACTCGATGACCTGGGCCCAGTCGATCGTCCTCGGGACGTTGCAGGGCCTCACCGAATTCCTGCCGATCTCGTCGTCGGGGCATCTGCGGATCGCATCCGAGCTGATGTTCGGTGGTGACGCCGGGGCGTCGTTCACGGCGGTCACCCAGCTCGGCACCGAAGCCGCGGTGCTCGTCTTCTTCGCACGCGACATCGTCCGCATCATCGCGGCCTGGTTCCGCGGACTGTTCCACGCCGACGAACGCGGACTCGACTACCGGGTCGGCTGGTATGTGATCTTCGCAACCATTCCGATCGGGCTGATCGGCTTCGTCTTCAAGGATGAGATCCGTACCACCGGGCGCAACCTGTGGCTGGTGGCGACGGTGCTGATCCTGTTCTCCGGGGTGTTCTGGCTGGCCGAGCGGTACGGGGTCAAACGCCGCTCCATGGAGCAGCTGACGTTGCGCGACGGTCTGGTCATGGGCGCGGCACAGTGTCTGGCGCTGGTCCCCGGCGTGTCCCGCTCGGGAGCGACCGCCAGCGCCGGTCTGTTCCTCGGCCTCCAACGCGAGGCCGCCTTCCGCTTCTCCTTCCTGCTGGCCATCCCGGCGGTCACCGCCTCGGGACTCTTCAGCCTCCCGGATGCCTTCTCGCCCAGCGGTGAGGGCATGGAGGCCAGTGGGCCGCAGCTGCTCGTGGCGACCGTGATCGCGTTCGTCGTCGGTTATGCCGCGATCGCCTGGCTGCTGAAGTTCGTCAGCCACCATTCGATGAACTGGTTCGGGCTCTACCGGGTCGCGCTGGGCGTACTCGTGATCGTGCTGCTGTCGACCGGCGTCATCAGCGCCACCTGACCTGTTCGGACCCCCAGCGCCTAGGGTTGAGCCATGACCGTGATTCTCGTCCGGCACGGACGCTCGACGGCCAACACCTCCGGCGTTCTCGCCGGCCGGACGCCGGGCGTTGGTCTCGACGACACCGGTCGCGCCCAGGCGCACGACCTGGTCCGCCGTCTCGGGGTCTGCCTCGACGACATCGACGTGGTGGCGCGTTCGCCGCTGCAGCGCTGCGCCGAGACAGTGGCACCGCTGCTGGCCGCCCTGGGTGCCCGCGACGGTGCGCGTCCGATCCCCGAGGTGGTCGTCGACGATCTGGCCGAGGTCGACTATGGGGGATGGACCAATCGTCCGATCCGCGAGTTGCTCGGCGAACCACTGTGGAAGGTCGTCCAGCAGCAGCCGTCGGCGGCGGTGTTCCCCGACGGGGAGGGCCTGGCCGACGTCCAGGCACGGGCGGTGAGCGCTATCCGGTCGCTCGACCGGATTCACGGCGGCGAGGACGGCTCGGGCGTGTGGGTGGCCTGCTCACACGGCGACGTCATCAAGTCGATCATCGCCGACGCGATGGGTATGCATCTCGACGCGTTCCAGCGCATCGTCGTCGAACCGGCGTCGATCAGTGTGATCCGCTACGGGTCGACGCGCCCCTACGTGCACACGGTGAACAGCACCGAGGTGCTGTCGGTTCCGAAACGCCGGCGGCACGACGGCGACGACGACGCGGTGGTGGGCGGTGCCACCGGCACCGATCGCGACGGATCCGCGCCGCCGGACGCCGCGGCGACGCTCTCCGCCTCGGCCGGGTCTGCGGTACCGGGGACGGGACCGGGATAATGGGAGCGACCACCAAGGAGGTGATGTGATGTCACGCGCGATTCACGTGTTCCGCAGCCCGGACCGCTTCATCGCCGGAACCATCGGCCAGCCGGGCGATCGGACGTTCTACCTCCAGGCCGTGCACGAGACACGCATCGTCAGTGTCATGCTCGAAAAGCAGCAGGTGCAGATCCTGGCCGATCGCATCGGAGCTCTCCTCGAGGAGATCCATCGCCGGTTCGGCACGCCGATACCGCCGGCGACCGATCGGGTGGGGGATCTGAGTCCGCTCGTCATGCCCGTGGACGCGGAGTTCCGGGTCGGCACCATGGGGCTCGGCTGGGATGCCGAGTCCGAGGCCGTGGTGGTCGAACTGCTCGCCATCACCGAGGGGGAGTTCGACGAGAGTGTGGTTCTCGACGACACCGACGAGGGTCCGGATGCGGTGCGGGTGTTTCTGACGACCGAGGCGGCCCGCGAATTCGCGGCGCGCTCGTCGAGGGTGATCTCCGCCGGTCGCCAACCGTGCCCGCTGTGCGGTGACCCACTCGATCCGGACGGCCATCTGTGCGTGCGCACCAATGGCTACCGGCGTGACGCCCAGCTGAGCAAGTCGCTCGACTTCATCGACCCGGATGTCTTCAACAGCCTTGCCGCACAAGGAGATCTGGACCGACTCGAATCCTCCGAGGAATTCGGCGAGGACGATCCGGACGACAACGGACCCGACCCGGACGGTCCCGAGCCGGATTCTCGCGCCTGATGACCGCGAGCCGGCCGGCCGGCGCCCGTCCGTGATGGCGGCCGACATCCTGCGCGACGGAGAACTCGTCATCCTCGGTCGGATACCGTCGGCGAGCAACACCACCCTGGTGTGCGACGCCGTGATCGGCGGTGCTGATCTGAGCGGTGCTGATGCGGACGGGAACGAGCTGCGCTGCGTGTACAAGCCCGTCCGCGGGGAGGTGCCCCTGTGGGACTTCCCGGACGGCACCCTCGCGGGCCGGGAGGTCGCGTCGTACCTGATCTCCGATGCCCTCGGCTGGGGTGTGGTCCCCAAGACCATCCTGCGTGACGGGCCACTGGGTCCCGGGATGGTGCAGCGATGGATCGAGACACCCGACAACACCGAACACCCCGTACCCGAACCGAACCCGCGGGTCGACCTCGTGGACCTCTGTCCCGCCGACACCGTGCCGGTCGGTTACCGGGCGGTGCTGCGGGCGCTTGATCCGCTCGGCGAGCCGGTGGTCCTAGTCCATGCCGACGATCCCCGCCTGCAGCGCATGGCGGTACTCGACGTGGTGCTCAACAACGCCGACCGCAAGGGCGGGCACGTGCTGGAAGGACTCGACGGCGGGGTGTACGGCATCGACCACGGGATCTGCCTGCACGCCGAGGACAAGCTCCGGACCGTGCTGTGGGGGTGGGCGGGTGAGCCGGTACCGGCGCACCTCGTCGCCGACCTGACCGCGCTGGCCGACCGGCTCGAATCCGACGACGCCGATCTCACGATCGCGCTGGCCACCCACATCACCGCCGACGAGATCGACGCACTCACCCTGCGCGTGTTGCTGCTGGCCGAGACCGCGACGATGCCCATGCCGCCGGGCCATCGTCCCATCCCGTGGCCACCGTTCTGATCCCGAGTTCGGGGCGCTGGGCCCGGCCCATACAGTGGAGGCATGCAGTCGTGGCCTGATCCCGAAGTCCCGAAGCTGTCCGGGGACTCGCCGGCGCTCCGTCTCTACGACACGGCCGACCGTGCTGTCCGCCCGGTCGCACCCGGCCCCACGGCCACCCTGTACGTCTGTGGGATCACGCCCTACGACGCGACCCACCTCGGCCACGCGGCCACTTACGTGACCTTCGATCAGGTCAACCGGGTCCTACGCGATCAGGGCCATGACGTGCACTACGTGCAGAACATCACCGACGTCGACGACCCCCTGTTCGAGCGGGCCGAACGCGACGGCGTCGACTGGCGTGAGCTCGGCTCCGAGCAGATCCAGTTGTTCCGCGACGACATGACGGCCCTGCGGGTCCTGCCCCCGCGTGACTACATCGGCGCGATGGAATCGGTCGACGAGGTCATCGAGGCCGTCGAGAAACTCCTGGCGTCGGGCGCGGCGTACGTGGTGGACGATCCGGAGTACCCCGATGTGTACTTCCGCACCGACGCCACCGAGCAGTTCGGCTACGAGTCCGGATACGACCGCGCGACCATGGCGAGGTTCTTCGCCGAGCGTGGCGGCGACCCCGACCGCGCGGGCAAACGCGATCCGCTCGACGCGGTGCTGTGGCGTGCCGCGCGAGACGGCGAACCGTCCTGGGAGGCGCCCTTCGGTCCCGGCCGGCCGGGCTGGCACATCGAGTGCTCGGCCATCGCGCTCAACCGTCTGGGCATCGAGTTCGACATCCAGGGCGGCGGCAACGACCTGATCTTCCCGCACCACGAGTTCTCCGCGGCCCACGGCGAGGCACTCACCGACTCCCGGCGCTTCGCACGGCATTACGTGCACACCGGCATGGTGGGTCTCGACGGCGAGAAGATGTCCAAGAGCCGGGGCAACCTCGTATTCGTGTCGGTGTTGCGGCGCGACGGCGTCGACCCGGCCGCCATCCGGCTGGCGCTGTTGGCCGACCACTACCGGTCCGACCGGATGTGGACCGATGACGTGCTCGCCACCGCCGTCGACCGGCTGCAGCGCTGGCGCACCGCAGCCGCGGCCCCCGCCGGACCGGATGCCGCGCCCACCGTCGCGCGGCTGCGCCAGCACCTCGCCGACGATCTCGACACCCCCAAAGCCCTTGACGCCGTGGATGCCTGGTGCGCCGACGTGCGCACCGGGATCGGTTCGGATCCCGCGGCACCGGCGCAGATCGCGCGGGCGGTGGATGCCCTGCTGGGCGTCGTCATCGCCTGATCCGGCCCGATCCGCCCGAAACGGGGCGCAGTGGGTACAGTTCTCGCGTGGCTCGCGTGCAGGAGATCAAGCCGGACACCGAATCCGGGGTGTGGACCGTCGTCACCCGGACGTCGACATATCTGCTCGACCTGGATGAGAAGACGTTGCTGCGGGCGCCGGGCGTGGGCGGCACCGGTGACGAGGAGTGGACGGTGAGCCGGCTGCGGCGGGATTCCGAGGACATCCCACTGCTCGGCGTGAAGTCGTGCCGGGTGGGGGAGTCCGCACAGTTCTGGGTGCGCGCAGCCGACGATCCCGACGTCCGCACCTGGCGGATCACCACGCCGGTGGTGTCCATCGAGCGAATCGGCTGACCGCTACCCGCCGCCGAAGCTGCCGGGGCCGCGTCGCTTTAGATAGCGCTCGAACTCCGCGGCCAGGGCGTCCCCGTCGATCTTGGCCATCACCTCGTCGGGATCGACCTCGGCGTCACCGCGCTCCTCGAGACCGCGCACGTACTCGGCGATCTCCTCGTCGTCCTCGGTCATCTCGGTGACCGCCCGCTCCCATTCCTCGGCCTGCTCGGGCAGTGTGCCGAGCGGCACCTCGATGTCGAGGACCTCCTCGACCCGGGTGAGCAATGCCACCGTGGCCTTGGGATTGGGTGGCGTGGACACGTAGTGCGGGACCGCGGCCCAGAACGAGACAGCCGGCATCCCGCCCTGGACGAACATGTCCTGCAGCACGCCGGTGATGCCGGTCGGTCCCTCGTAGCGGCTCTCGGTGAGGTTGTAGCGGGCAGCGGACTCGCTGCTGAAGGCGCTGCCGGTGACCGGGACCGGCCGGGTGTGCGGGGTGTCGGCGAGTAGCGCGCCCAGCATCACGGTGGTCTCCACGCCCAGCTGCTCGGCGAGGTCCACGATCTCGGCGCAGAAGCCGCGCCACCGCATATTCGGCTCGATGCCGCGCACGAGTACGATGTCCCGGTCGGCGCCGGCGGGGCTGCAGTACGAGATCGACGTCGTCGGCCAGTCGATACGGCGGGTGACGCCGTCGATCTGCTTGATGGTGGGGCGGTTGACCTGAAAGTCGTAGTAGTCGTCGGAGTCGATGTCGGCGAGCGGCTCGGCGTCCCACATGAGGGCCAGATGCTCGACGGCGCTGCTCGCCGCGTCTCCCGCGTCGTTCCATCCCTCGAACGCCGCGAGCAGGATGGGACGGCGGAGCACGGGAAGGTTCGGCATCTGCTCAGCGTTCACTGAACCAGCCTACGACCGAACCCCGAGAGAGAGCGAACTACGCTGACAACCATGTCTTCTGTTTCCCGTCCCGACCACAGCACCGATCCGGCCGACTTCGACACGACGTTCATGTCGGCGATGTCGCGCCGGGTGCTGATCGGCGACGGGGCGATGGGCACCATGTTGCAGGCGGCCGACCTCACGCTCGACGACTTCAACGGACTCGAGGGTTGTAATGAGATCCTCAACGACGCCCGCCCCGATGTGCTCGAGGGCATTCATCGCGCCTACTTCGAGGCCGGTGCCGACGCGGTGGAGACCAACACCTTCGGCTGCAACCTGTCCAACCTGGGCGACTACGACATCGCCGACCGGATCCGCGAACTCGCCTACAAGGGCACCGGCATCGCACGCGGCGTCGCCGACGAGATGGGTCCGACGGCCAATGGCACCGATCGTTTTGTGCTCGGCTCGATCGGGCCCGGAACCAAATTGCCCAGCTTGGGGCACACGACCTTCGCGGTCATCCGGGACGCCTACTTCGAATGCGTCGCCGGGATGCTCGACGGTGGTGCCGACGCGATCCTGATCGAGACCTCGCAGGATCTGCTGCAGGTCAAGGCGGCCGTGGTGGCCGCCCGGCGCGCCATGGACAAACTCGGTCGTCGGATCCCGATCATCTCCCACGTCACCGTGGAGACCACCGGCACGATGCTGCTCGGCTCGGAGATCGGTGCCGCCCTGACCGCGATCGAACCACTCGGCGTCGACATGATCGGGCTGAACTGCGCCACCGGGCCGGCCGAGATGAGCGAGCATCTCCGATACCTGTCCCGGCATGCGCGGATCCCGGTGTCGGTGATGCCGAATGCCGGGCTCCCCGTGCTCGGCCCCAACGGTGCCGAGTATCCGCTGTCCCCGGAGGAACTCGCCCAGGCCCTGCACGGCTTCGTCGCCGAGTTCGGACTCGATTTCGTCGGCGGCTGCTGCGGCACCACACCCGAACACATCCGGCAGGTCGCCGAGGCGGTCCACGGGGCGACCCCGGCTGCCCGCACCCCCGAACACGCCTCGGAGACGTCGTCGCTCTACACCGCGGTGCCCTTCGATCAGGACGCCAGCTTCCTGGTGATCGGTGAACGGACGAACACCAACGGCTCCAAGGCATTTCGCGAGGCAATGATCGCCGGGGACTATCAGCGCTGCCTCGACATCGCCAAGGACCAGACCCGCGACGGCGCCCACATGCTCGACCTCAACGTCGACTACGTGGGACGCGACGGTGCCGTGGACATGACGGCCCTGGCGAGCCGGTTCGCGACGTCGTCGACGTTGCCGATCATGCTCGACTCCACCGAGCCCGAGGTCATCCGGGCGGGGCTGGAGACTCTCGGTGGACGGTGTGCGGTCAACTCGGTGAACTACGAGGACGGCGACGGCCCGAACTCCCGGTTCACCCGCATCATGCAGCTCGTCGTCGAGCACGGGGCCGCAGTGGTGGCGCTGACCATCGACGAGGAGGGGCAGGCCCGCACCGCGGACTGGAAGGTGCGCATCGCCGAGCGACTGATCGCCGACATCACCGGCAACTGGGGTCTCGCCGAGGAGGACATCATCATCGATGCCCTCACCTTCCCGATCTCCACCGGTCAGGAGGAGGTGCGCCGCGACGGCATCGAGACCATCGAGGCGATCCGGCGCATCCACGAGGCGCATCCCGAGGTGCACTTCACGCTGGGCATCTCCAACATCTCCTTCGGTCTCAACCCGGCCGCACGCCAGGTCCTGAACTCGGTGTTCCTGCACGAGTGCGTGCAGGCCGGGCTCGACACCGCGATCGTGCACGCCTCCAAGATCCTGCCGATGGCCCGGATCCCGGAGGAGCATCGCAAGGTTGCCCTCGATCTGGTCTATGACCGTCGGGCGCCGGGGTACGACCCGCTGCAGAAGCTGATGGAACTGTTCGAGGGTGTCTCCGCGGCGTCGGCGCGCGAGTCGCGGGCCGCCGAACTGGCGAAACTGCCGCTGTTCGAGCGCCTCGAACGGCGCATCGTCGACGGCGAGCGCAACGGCCTCGAAGACGATCTCGACGAGGCGATGACCACCGTCCCGCCGCTGAAGATCATCAACGAGACCCTGCTGAGCGGCATGAAGACCGTCGGCGAGCTGTTCGGGTCCGGACAGATGCAGCTGCCCTTCGTGCTGCAGTCCGCCGAGGTGATGAAAACCGCTGTGGCACACCTTGAACCGCATATGGAGTCCACCGGCGAAGACGGCAAGGGCAGGATCGTGCTGGCCACGGTCAAGGGCGACGTGCACGACATCGGCAAGAATCTGGTCGACATCATCCTGTCCAACAACGGCTACGAGGTGGTCAACATCGGCATCAAGCAGCCGATCACGAACATTCTCGACGTCGCCGCCGACAAGAAGGTCGACGTCATCGGGATGTCGGGGCTGCTGGTCAAGTCGACGGTCGTGATGAAGGAGAACCTCGAGGAGATCAACGCCCGCGGACTCGCCGACGAGTACCCGGTGCTCCTCGGTGGTGCCGCCCTCACCCGGTCCTATGTGGAGAACGACCTGTCGGAGACCTACGAGGGCGACGTGCACTATGCGCGCGACGCCTTCGAGGGATTGCGTCTGATGGACGAGATCATGGCGACCAAGCGAGGGGAGGGGCCGGACCCGGACAGTCCGGAGGCCATCGCCGCGGCCGAAAAGGCCGCCGAACGCAAGGCCCGCCACGACCGGTCCAAGCGAATCGCCGCCAAACGCAAGGCCGCCGAGGAACCCGTAGAGGTGCCCGCGCGCTCGGATGTGGCCGCCGACAACGACATTCCCGCTCCACCCTTCTGGGGAACCCGCATCGTCAAGGGCGTTCCGGTCGCCGACTACCTCCAGCTCCTCGACGAGCGTGCCCTGTTCCTGGGGCAGTGGGGATTGCGCGGCGCCCGGGGCGGGGACGGACCGTCGTATGAGGATCTCGTCGAATCCGAGGGCCGCCCGCGGCTGCGGTACTGGATCGATCGGCTCGCCACCGAGGGCATCCTGCAGCATGCCGCCGTCGTGTACGGCTATTTCCCCGCGGTCAGCGACGGCGACACCGTGCACGTGCTCACCGAGCCGCGCCCAGATGCCCCGGTGCGCTACAGCTTCGGCTTCCCGCGTCAGCAGCGATCACGCTTCCTGTGCATCGCCGACTTCATCCGGTCGCGTGAGGATGCCATTCGCGACGGCCACGTGGACGTGTTGCCGTTCCAGCTGGTCACCATGGGTCAGCCGATCGCGGACTTCGCCAACGAGTTGTTCGCCGCCGACGCCTACCGTGACTACCTGGAGGTGCACGGTATCGGCGTGCAGCTGACCGAGGCGCTGGCCGAGTACTGGCATCAGCGCGTCCGTAGCGAACTCCGCTTCGGCGAACGCACCATGGACAGCGAGGACCCCGACGAGGCACAGGGCTTCTTCGACCTCGAATACCGCGGTGCCCGTTTCTCTTTCGGGTACGGCGCATGCCCCGACCTCGACGACCGGGCCAAGATGATGGAATTGCTTCAACCCGAACGGATCGGCGTGCACCTATCCGAGGAACTGCAGCTACATCCCGAGCAGTCCACCGACGCATTCGTGCTGCATCACCCGGAGGCGAAGTACTTCAACACCTGAGCCGCGCCACCAGCATTGACTCCACATAGTTGTAGCGCTATAACGATTGTATGCATACAAGTGATTCGCCGGCGTTGTCAACGCCGACGGCAACCGAACTCTGGTTCGTCATGAACAGTCTCGTACGCGATCAGGCCACCGAATCGAGCGCTCGGATCAGTGCGCGGATCGACATGCCGTTCAGCCGGTTTCGCGCACTGCGTCGAATCGCGGTCGGGGAGATGACCCAGACCGAGCTGGCCCGACGGCTGAGCATCGACGCCCCCGCCACGAGCGTCATCGTGAACGATCTGGTCGATCGCGGGCTCGTCATCCGCACCGAGCACGCCACCGACCGGCGATTCAAGGTGGTGGCCATCACCGCCGCGGGCCGTGCGGTCGTCGACTCGGTGACCGCCGACGACACCGCGGCCCCGCCGATGTTCGACGCGCTCGACGACGATCGGCGTCGAGCGCTCGGAGAGTTGCTCGAACTGCTGCGGTCGGCGGCCGAATCGTGAACGCGCGCATCGCCGCGCCGACGCATACCGACGCTGCCACCCTGGGTGTGCGACGTCGGATCGCCATCCTCGCGACCTGTTGCCTGAGCCTGTTCATCGTCGGCATCGACACCACCGGACTCAACGTCGCACTGCCGTCGATCGCGTCGGACCTCGGCGCCTCGGGGTCGCAACTGCAGTGGGTGATCGACGCCTACACGCTGGTTCTGGCCAGCCTGCTGCTCCTCGGCGGATCGATGGGGGACCGCTTCGGCCGACGCCGGGTCTTCCTGACCGGCCTGACCGTGTTCGCGCTGGGGTCGGTCCTGTGCTCGCTGGCGGTGTCGCCCGCAATGCTGATCGGTGCGCGGATGTTGCAGGCGGTCGGCGGGTCGATGCTGAATCCGGTGGCGATGGCGATCGTGACCAACACGTTCACCAATCCGACCGAGCGTGCGCGCGCCATCGGCATGTGGGGGGCCGCCTTCGGGCTGAGCATGGCACTCGGGCCGGTGATCGGAGGTGCGCTCGTGCACTCCTTCGGTTGGGCGTCGATATTCTGGCTCAATGTGCCGGTCTGTGCCGTGGCGATCGTGCTCACCCTCACGCTGGTCCCCGAGTCACGCGCGGAGCGTCCGCGTCGCCCGGACCCGGGAGCGCAACTGCTGATCCTGGTGTTCCTCGCGACCCTGACCTTCGCGATCATCGAGGGTCACGGCCTCGGGTGGTCCTCGGCGGTCGTCGTCGGCTCGTTCATCGTGGCCGCGGTGTCATTCACCGGGCTCGTGATCCTCGAGTCCCGACGAACCGAACCGATGATCGACCTGCGGTTCTTCGGCAGCGCACCGTTCAGCAGTTCGGTGCTGACCGCGATCCTGGCGTTCGCTGCGATCGGCGGTTTCCTTCTGCTCAACACGCTCTACCTGCAACAGGTGCGCGGACTCTCACCGCTCGAGGCCGGTCTGATGACCCTGCCGATGGCCCTGCTGGCGCCGGTGTCGGGCTGGTTGGTCGGTAGCCGCGGTGCCCGGATGCCCATGGTCCTCGCCGGCGTCGCCATCGTCGGTGCGGGTCTCATGCTGATGCGCGTCCGCGTGGACACGAGCTTCGAGTACCTGGCCGTCGCGTACCTGCTCCTCGGTGTGGGATCGGGCCTCGTCAACGCACCGATCACCAACGCCGCTGTCTCGGGAATGCCCCGAGCGCAGGCCGGAGTCGCGTCGGGCATAGCCTCGGTCAGCCGGCAGGTGGGAACATCGCTGGGCGTCGCGATCTTCGGCGCTGTCGCCTTCCGCGAGGTCGGCGATCAGGCCGACCTCGCAGCGGCCGCACGCCCGGCCTGGCTGATCATGGCGCTGTGCGGGCTGGCCATCATCGTCGTCGGGATCGCCGCGACCGGCCGCTGGGCCGCGTCGACGCTTGACCGCACTCGCGAACGAATCCTCGCCACCGAGACCGCTCCGGCCGTGCGCGCCGAAACCTGAACCCAGGGGCACAGTGACGCGGATAGCGCACACAACTAGTGCGCGAGCTTGAGGCCAACCACGGCGCCGACGATCACCAGGATCAGCGCGACCTTCAGGATCGACGCCGACTCGGCGCCGGTGACCATCGCGTAGGCAACGGTGAGCGATGCACCGATTCCGACCCAGACGGCGTAGGCCGTGCCGGTCGGCAACTCCCGCATCGCATAGGCCAGCCCGGCCATCGAGGCGATCAGTGCAACCGCGAACAGGATGGTCGGCGGCCAGCGACTGAAACCCTCGGACTTACCGAGCGCGGTGGCCCACACCGCTTCGAGCACACCCGAGATGATGAGAATGATCCACGACATTCCGAACCTCCAGGCGCCGTCTTGTCGCTGGCCGGGTACGGCGCACCTCGTCCGGTGATCGTCTCTGATCACCGTCCACGGTAGCAACGAACCGGACGCGTGGGTGGTGATCTCGGTCGCCACCGGGACCGGCATCGACGAACACTCCCAGGCTCCGTCCACCGTCCCCACAGCTTCGGCGTCGACGGTGGACGTCATGACCCACACAGCTCTGCCCGCACGAGCCGAGTCCCCCTCGCCGCCGGCCTCGGTGGCCGACAGGTGCGGGCCGGACAACCACCCTGCGACCGAAACCGTTGCGGCCGTACACACTCCCGCACGGTTGATCCGATGGGCGGTGCTCGCGGTGATCATCGCGGTCGCCGTCGCGATCCGGCTCCGCTTCCTCGACGTCGAGACGATGGACTATCGGGCATTTCTCAGTCGGTGGTACGACACCCTCGACTCACAGGGATTCTCGGCGTTCTCGTCGCAGTTCGCCGACTACAACTACCCCTACCTGTATCTCCTCTGGGGACTCACCGCACTCGGCGTACCGTCGCTGATCGGCGTCAAGGCCATCTCGATCGTCTTCGACTTCGTGCTCGCCTTCTTCGCCTATCGGATCGTCGGCCTGCGAACGGACCGATACTGGTTGCGGGCCTTGGCTTTCGGTGTGGTGGCGATGCTCCCGTCGGTGATCGCGAACAGTTCCTACTGGGGACAGGCCGACGCCATCTATTCGGCTTTCACCCTGGGTGGCGTGTACTTCCTGATGCGCGCCAACCGCCACGGCGACCTTCGGACACCGGGTCGCTCCTGGCGGGTCGGTTCGGTCTGGGCATGTGTGATGTTCGGGCTGGCGGTGTCGTTCAAACTGCAGGCGGTCTTCGTGTTCGGGCTAATCGCCTGGTTGCTGATCCGTCGACGCATCCCGTGGTATGCCCTGCTCGCGATCCCCGTCGTCTACGTGGCGTTCGTGATTCCGGCGGTGGTGGCGGGCGAATCCTGGGGCAACGCCCTGTCGGTCTATCTCGATCAGACCGGTTCCTACAAGCAGTTGACGCTCGGTGCGGCCAATCTCTATCAGCTCATCTCGATCTCCGGGAACGCCACGTGGCTGGCACATCTGGGCATCGCGACGGCCGGCGCCGTCGTCGTGGCCTTCCTCGCCTGGTCGGTGTGGAAGAAGCCCGCGGTGACCCCCACCTCCATCGTGGTGGTGGCCACCGCCTCGGCAGTGGTCGTGCCGTTCCTGCTGCCGGCGATGCACGACCGGTACTTTTACACCGCCGAGGTTCTGACCGTGATCGCAGCATTCTTCCTGCCGCTGTGGTTCGCGTTGATCCCGGTACTGGTCCAGGCCTCGGCGATCGGCGTCTATCACTCGTCGCTCACCGGTGATCAGGGCATGTCGGATCGGGGCCAGGTGATGGGCGGTCCGGGTGGCGGCCGCAACCACGCGGGACCGGGCCGGCCGTTCGATGGCCAGGGCGGACCCGGTCCGGGGCATGCCGCCGGCGGAGGCCATCCCGGCGGCAGGCACGGGTCATCGAGCGGGGGGTACACCTCGGGACGCGGCGACACGGCTCTGACGGTCTACGCCACGATGATGGGCCTGGCCGTTCTCGGTATCGTCGCCGCCCTCACCGACGTGCTTCGGCGCCCTATGGGCTCCACCAGCGCCTCGCGTCCACCAGTCGCAGATGTGGTCGACGACGACGTCCGGGGTACGTACCCAGCGGAGGTGGTGTCGTGATCCGCCTGGGGGACAGTCCTTCTCGGTGTAGGTCCACACGGTTCGGGAGTCGTCGGCGAAGCACTCTTCGAGCGCCGCGGCCGCGCCCGGGGGGACCAGGACGTCGGCGTCGAGGCGGACCGCGAGTGTCGGCACCGTCCCCGGCTTTCCTCGTGCTCCGAATGGGAGGCGTCCGGTGCGCACCATCCGGGCCCACTCCCGCATGAGTGTCCGCGGGGTCGGCGCCCCGAAACCCGGTGTGGGCCAATATCCGACGATGGCCGTCACAATCGGGACAGCCGCGGCAACCGCGTATTCGGCGACACCGCCGCGCGGATAGTGTCGGTGCCAGGGGAGTGAACCGGCAACGGTGACAAACCCGTCCGGCTGCGATGCCTCGTCCGCGACGACGGCGATGTGTGCGCACAACTGCGCCCCGAGGCTGTGGCCGAGCACGATCACGGGGCGGGTGGGATCATCTGCGCGGCAACGCTTCACCGCCGCGACAAGATCGGCCGACTCGTCGGCGTAGGCCCAGTCGTGCCGCCGCGACGGGGGCCGGGTGTCGGTATCGAGTCCGCGGCGGGGGACCGTCGTCGCCGACCAGTCGTGCTGGGCGAACGCATCCTCGAGTGCGCGGTAGTAGCGGGCCGGGACACCCATCGCCGGGGCGATGAGAACATGCGGTTCGTGTCGGCGGTTCATGTCACGAGCGTGGCGCCGGCGGGGACCGGAAGCCACTACCCCGGAGGTAATGAAACACTTGCGCCGCCCGCCTGCGCTTCGTTATAGGAACACTAGTGTCCCGTGTTGGAAATTCGTTGACGATTCCGACGCCCAGGCGGCGCCTCGCTGCGTTGGCGTCGTCGCAGGTACATCCAGTAGCTGCGTCCTCCGCCGCCTTGCGATGCATCCACCTGGATCGCCGGACTCGCGCCAACGAATTTCCAACACGGGACACTAGGATGACCGTCATGGCGACGGTGACGACCCCGACTCTGAATCCGGTCGGCACCATGCTGCGCCGCTGGCGTGCACACCGATCGATCAGTCAGCTCGATCTCGCCTACGACGTCGGGGTGTCGCCCCGCCACCTCAGTTTCGTGGAGACCGGCAAATCACGGCCGTCGCCGAAGCTCATCGAGACACTCGCGGCCCGCCTGGAAATCCCGTTGCGCGAGCGGAATGCGTTGCTCGTCGCCGCGGGTCACGCGCCCCGCTACACCGAGCAACCGCTCGATGCCGAAGCGATGACGCGCGTACGCACCTCGATCCAACGGGTTCTCGACGCGCACAACCCGAACGTCGCCGTGGCACTTGACCGTACCTGGAATGTGGTACTCGCCAACGATGCGGCGGCCCGGCTGCTGACGACACTGCCCGAGTCCCAGCGGACCACCCCGGTCAACCTGTTCCGGGCATCACTGCACCCGGACGGTTTCGCGCGCATGACCCGCAACTTCGACGTGTGGGGGCGCTATCTCGTCGATCTGCTCCACAGACTGGCCCGGGTGACCGGCGACGACCGACTGGCCGCGCTCGAGACCGAGATCGCCACCTATCCGACGGTCATCGCCCTCGATGAGAGCCCGGCTCTGCCTGGACCCGGTGAGCCGACGTTGCTCGTGCCGCTCGAACTCGATGTGGGCGGTCAGGAACTGTCCTTCTTCTCGACGCTCACCACCTTCGGGTCGCCACGTGACATCACGCTCGAGGAGATGACGATCGAGCTGTTCTACCCGGCGGACGCTACGACCGAATCGTGGGTTGCGATGATGCAGGGGTGACTGCCGCCCCCGACACCACGCCGACCCGACCCGTACCCGCCGCCGTGTTGTGGGACATGGACGGGACGTTGCTTGACTCCGAACCGATCTGGGACGTCGCGATGGAGCATTTCGCTCTGCGGCAGGGGATCGTGATGGGTCCGGCGCTGCGCGAGTCGACGCTGGGCAACGCGCTGCCGGACGCGATGTCGAAGGTGTACGCCGCAGCCGACGTGGCACCGGCGGACCGCGACGTGCCGGCGGATGCGCGCTGGCTCCTCGACCACGTGGGCGAGTTGTTCGCGGCCGGCGTGCCCTGGCGACCGGGGGCCGCCGATGCACTGGAGATGGTGGCCGCGGCCGGGATACCGATGGCCCTGGTCACCAACACCGTCCGCGAGCTCACCGAGGTGATGCTCGACATCCTGGGACGGTCTCGCTTCGCCGTGACGGTGTGTGGGGACGAGGTGGCCGCGGGCAAACCGGCGCCCGACCCCTATCTGCGGGCCGCGCATCTTCTCGGGTGCCGTCCCGATCGATGCCTGGCCATCGAGGACTCGCCGGCCGGCGCGGCGGCGGCCAGTGCGGCGGGATGTCCCACGCTGGTCATCCCGTCGGCAGCGCCGGTGGCACGCGGGGCACTTCGCGTCTTCCGGGAGTCACTGGTGGGTCTGTCGCCGGCGGATGTGACATCGGCCTATCAGGGTGTGCACTGAACTCCGGACCCGCCGCCGCGACCTCGCGCGGGCCCGAATCAGGCGACGTGCAAAAATGGGGTCCCGTGAAGACATTCGAGGAGCTGTTCGCCGAACTGAGCGACAAGGCGCAGACCCGACCCGCCGGTAGCGGTACTGTCGCCGCCCTCGACTCCGGCGTCCACACTCTCGGCAAGAAGATCATCGAGGAGGCCGGCGAGGTCTGGCTGGCCGCCGAGCACGAATCCGATGAATCGCTGGGGGAGGAGATCTCCCAGCTCCTGTACTGGCTGCAGGTGATGATGATCAAACGTGGGTTGTCCCTGCCGGACGTCTACCGCCATCTCTAGGAGTCGGCGTGATCGCCATCCCGGCCCCGACGCAGACGTCACCTCTTCCGGCAACCAGTAAGGACCACCCATCATGTTGCGCGTAGCCGTTCCCAACAAGGGCGCGCTGTCCGAGTCCGCCTCGGCGATTCTCGCCGAGGCCGGATATCGCAAGCGTTCCGATGCCAAGGACCTCACCGTCCTGGACAACACCAACGACGTCGAGTTCTTCTTCCTCCGTCCGAAGGACATCGCCATCTACGTCGGGGCGGGCACCCTCGACCTCGGTATCACCGGACGTGATCTCGCCGGTGACTCGGGTGCGAGCGTCGACGAGGAACTGTCCATGGGCTTCGGTTCGTCGACCTTCCGCTATGCCGCTCCCGCCGGATCGCCGTGGTGCGTCGCCGATCTCGCGGGTAAGCGCATCGCGACGTCGTATCCGAACCTGGTGCGCGCCGACCTCGAACG
The DNA here is from genome assembly GCF_000024785.1 of Gordonia bronchialis DSM 43247. Lineage (NCBI taxonomy): Bacteria > Bacillati > Actinomycetota > Actinomycetes > Mycobacteriales > Gordoniaceae > Gordonia > Gordonia bronchialis. Next base: position 2,622,508 of record NC_013441.1, read on the forward strand.
GCGCGGCATCGAGGCCGAGATCATCCGCCTCGACGGCGCGGTGGAGATCTCGATCCAGCTCGGCGTGGCCGACGCCATCGCCGACGTCGTCGGATCGGGTCGCACGCTGCGCCAGCACGGGCTGGTCGCCTTCGGGGATTCGCTCTGTGACTCCGAAGCGGTTCTCATCTCGCGTACCGGCACCGCCAACGAGAAGGCCGCCCGCCAGTTCATCGCCCGGGTCCAGGGCGTCGTCTTCGGTCAGCAGTACGTGATGATCGACTACGACTGCCCGCGCTCGCTGCTCGATCAGGCCACCGAGCTGACACCGGGACTCGAATCGCCGACGGTCGCCCCGATGGCCGATCCGGACTGGGTCGCAGTACGTGCGATGGTGCCGCGCCGCGACCACCAGAACCTGATGGATCAGCTCTCCGACCTCGGCGCGCGCGCCATCCTGGCGACCGATATCCGGTCCTGCCGTTTCTGACGCGACGAGCGTTCAGCTGCCGCCCTGTTTGTTGAGCAACACCGTCTGCGCCGAGCGTCCGATGAATCCGTCGGCGTCGTAGAGATCGGCGAACGTCGCGCCGAAGCCGTGGGCGCCGGTGGCCATGTCGGCGTCGATGCCCAGCCACGGTCCGCGGGGTTTGGTGATGAGGTGCACGGTGGTGTCGGTGTTCATCCAGCTCCACTCGTCGGGCCGCAGTCGTGTTCCGAGTCCGTTGGCGACGTCGAGCACGGTGAAGATCGATTCGAGATCGGCGATCTGTTCACCCGCGACGAGGTCGATCGCCGGTCGCAGCCACACGGCCGGGGTGTCACCGGTGCGGCCCTCGGTACGCGCGGACCGCACCGTGCCGATGAAACCGATTGTCCCCCAGTCGACTCCGAGTGATTCATCAGCGGTGACGCCGATCTGCGAATCGACGTCGTCGGGACCGGCCGCCAGCGCCGGCAGCGGCGCCCGTTCGATCGGGCCGGAGTCCGCGGTACGCATCCGCCACCCGATCGACTGTGCGGCGAGCCGGAAACCCCCGTCGGGTTGCTGCACCTCGAGGTCGGCGCCGATCAGGGTGATCTGCCGGCCGGGCCGCAGGACACGGACCCGCACCCGGTTGACGCCGAGTCCGATCGGTCCGAGGATCTCGGTGGTCACGCGGGTGAAGTGCTGGTCGGGATCCGGCGCGCAGCGCAGCAGGGCCCGCATGAGCAGACCGGCGGGTGGGCCGCCGTGCTGGATGGTCGGCGCCCACACACTTAGTGTGGCCTCGGTGGGCCGGAAATAGTCGCGGCCGTCGGACTCGTCATCCGGTGCCGGGAGAGACTCGTAGTAGGACGTGTACTGCACAGACGAATTCACCACGCGAACAGTCTATGGGGGTCGTCATAGTCGAGGTCGCCGGGGACCCGTCAGTCGGCGACGAAACCCGGCGGGGGACCCGGATAGGGCGGGACCGTACCGCCGAATTCGGGACACCGTGTCTTGTGCTCACACAGCGAGCACAGCCGTGATCGCTTGGGCCGGAAGTCGCCGGTTGCCACCGCTTCCCGGATGGCACGCCAGATGGCGATCAGCGTGCGCTCGAAACGTTCGAGTTCATCGCGGTCCGGGGTGTAGGTGAGCTGTTGTCCGTCGGCGAGATACATGAGTTGCAGCCGGTGCGGCACCACCCCGCGCGTCCGGAGGATCGCCAGCGCATAGAACTTCATCTGGAACAGTGCACGGGACTCGAATGCCTCGCCGGGGGCGCGGCCGGTCTTGTAGTCCACCACCCGCAGCTCACCGGTCGGCGCGACATCGATGCGATCGATGAAGCCGCGCAAGCGCACCTGCTCGGATTCGAGCTCGACGTGATGCTCGACGGCATCCGCCTCGAAGGCCGTCGGGTTCTCCATTGTGTAATACGTCGCGATCAGCTTGTGGGCGTCGGCGAGGAACTGCGACTCGCCGACGTCGGCGACCACGCGGGCGAGATCGGGATCCGCCTCGCACAGGGCACCCCACGCACCCTCGACCAGCAGATCGGCCGACTCCTGCGTCCGCAGCTCCGCGGGCATGTCGAAGAGGTTCTCCAGGGCGGCGTGCACCACGGTGCCGCGGGTCTGCGCCGGGGTGGGGGTCTCCGCGAAGCGGTCGATGGCCCGATAGCGGTACAGCAGGGGGCATTGCTTGAAATCGGCGGCCCGCGATGGTGAGAGCGCCAGCGGCCGCCCCGGATGGCCGGGCGGCGCGACGGGCGGCGGTGCAACGGGCGGGGCGGTATCCGGTGGGGACCCGGCATCAGCGGTGGTACTCACATTTGGCAGGGTAGGACGCCGTACTGACATCTCTGCGCCACGACACCGTTGTGCGCGCATCTCGTCGTCGGGAAGGATCCCACGTTGCCCACCTCCGGTCCGTTCGCCATCGGCGATCGAGTCCAGCTCACCGACGCCAAGGGCCGCAAGTTCACGGTCCATCTCGAGGCGGGCAAGCTGTTCCACACCCATCGTGGGGCGATCGCCCACGACGATCTCATCGGTGCCCCCGAGGGCAGCATCGTCGCCGCGACCAGCGGGACGCAGTATCTGGCGCTGCGACCGCTGCTCGTCGACTATGTCCTCTCGATGCCGCGCGGCGCCCAGGTGATCTACCCGAAGGACGCCGCCCAGATCGTCGTCGAAGGGGATGTTTTTCCCGGGGCCCGGGTGCTCGAGGCCGGAGCGGGGTCGGGGGCACTCACCTGTTCGCTGCTGCGGGCGGTCGGCGAGTCCGGTGAGGTGGTGTCCTACGAGATCCGTTCCGACCATGCCGAACACGCGGTCCGCAACGTCGAGACGTTCTTCGGTGGCCGGCCGGACAACTGGAACCTCGTGGTCGAGGACCTGGCCCGGTTGCCCACCGACGAGAGGTTCGACCGCGTCGTGCTGGACATGCTCGCGCCCTGGGAGCCGCTCGACGTGGTGCGCACGGTGTTGAAACCAGGCGGGGTGGTAACGATTTATGTGGCAACCGTCACCCAGCTGTCGCGGATCGTCGAGGCCCTGCGCGAGCAGGAGTGCTGGACCGAGCCACGCGCGTGGGAATCGCTGGTCCGGGAGTGGAGTGCGGTGGGCCTCGCGGTGCGTCCGGAGCACAAAATGCAAGGCCATACCGCGTTTCTCGTCACCGCGCGCCGCCTCGCCGACGGGACGACGACACTGCGTCCCCAGCGTCGTCCGTCCAAGGGATGACAGACCGCTGTTCGCAAATCGGTTTACGTGACGGAACAACAGCGAATACGTTGAGAAGACGCATATTTAACACACCGTCAACATCACCGTTCGCTCGGTGGAGGGCGATTCCCGGCCGGTCCCGGTAGCGTGGAGTCACGGCGCAAGCATTCCGGTCGAGGGATCGGGTGATTGCCGGGGAGAGGAGTCAGCAATGACCGAATCTGACCGCCACGACACCCCTAAGGGTGATCGTCGGATTTCCGAGGGCGCCGGTGCGTCCCCCGATGAATCGAACCCCACGGATTTCGCGCCCGAGGAATTCACGCCCGCCTATACCCCGCCGCTCGCGCGCAGCGGTACCGAGCGTCCGTCGTTCGGCCGGCCCGCCGCCGACAACAAGGAACTGCAGGAGCGCGTCGACAATCTGACGGCCCGCAACGCAAAACTGCTCGACACCCTCAAGGACGCGCGCCAGCAACTCGTCGCACTGCGCGAGGAGGTCGATCGCCTCGGTCAGCCGCCGAGTGGTTATGGCGTGTTGCTCGAGGTCCAGCCCGACGCCACCGTCGACGTGTTCACCTCCGGCCGCAAGATGCGGTTGACCTGCTCGCCCAATATCGACACCGAGACCCTGCACAAGGGCCAGACGTTGCGACTCAACGAGGCACTGACCATCGTCGAGGCATGCGAATTCGACACCGTCGGCGAGATCAGTACGCTGCGTGAGGTTCTCGGCGACGGGAAGCGCGCCCTGGTGGTCGGCCACGCCGACGAGGAGCGAGTGGTCCATCTGGCCGAACCGCTGCTCGGTGAGGTCGACGGCGAAGACGGCAAACGTCGCAGGCTGCGTCCCGGCGATTCGCTGCTCATCGACACCAAGGCCGGATTCGCCTTCGAGCGGGTGCCCAAGGCCGAGGTCGAGGACCTGGTCCTCGAAGAGGTTCCCGACGTGGGCTATGAGGACATCGGCGGTCTGGGCCGGCAGATCGAGCAGATCCGCGACGCGGTGGAACTGCCCTTCCTGCACAAGGATCTGTTCCGCGACTACGCGTTGCGACCGCCCAAGGGTGTGCTGCTCTACGGTCCGCCCGGATGTGGGAAGACCCTCATCGCCAAGGCGGTGGCCAACTCACTGGCCAAGAAGATCGCCCAGGCCCGGGGTGACGATGCCAAGGAGGCCAAGTCCTACTTCCTCAACATCAAGGGCCCGGAGCTGCTCAACAAGTTCGTCGGCGAGACCGAACGCCACATCCGGTTGATCTTCCAGCGCGCTCGCGAGAAGGCCTCCGAGGGCACACCGGTCATCGTGTTCTTCGACGAGATGGACTCGATCTTCCGGACCCGCGGGTCGGGTGTGTCCTCCGACGTGGAGACCACCGTGGTCCCGCAGCTGCTCAGTGAGATCGACGGTGTCGAGGGACTCGAGAACGTCATCGTCATCGGTGCGTCGAACCGCGAGGACATGATCGATCCCGCGATCCTGCGCCCCGGCCGGCTCGACGTGAAGATCAAGATCGAGCGCCCCGACGCGGAAGCGGCGATGGACATCTTCTCCAAGTACCTCGTCGAGACCCTGCCGGTGCATGCCGACGACCTCAACGAGTTCGGCGGGGATCGGACAGCCTGCATCAACGCCATGATCGAGCGCGTCGTCGAGCGGATGTACGCCGAGAGCGACGACAACCGCTTCCTCGAGGTCACCTACGCCAACGGCGACAAGGAGATCATGTACTTCAAGGACTTCAACTCGGGTGCGATGATCCAGAACGTCGTCGACCGGTCCAAGAAGTACGCGATCAAGTCGCAGTTGGAGACCGGCGCGCCGGGACTGCGGGTGCAGCACCTGTTCGATTCGATCCTCGACGAATTCGCCGAGAACGAGGACCTCCCGAACACGACGAATCCTGATGACTGGGCCCGGATCTCGGGTAAGAAGGGTGAGCGGATCGTCTACATCCGCACGCTGGTCACCGGAAAGAGTTCGGGAGCGAGCCGCGCCATCGACACCGAGACCAACACCGGCCAGTACCTGTAACCCGGCCGGTTGTCCCCCGACCGGTGGACGTGTCGGTGTGGGGACCCCACCCAGGCACTAGAGTCAGTCGGTGATGAACAGCATGTCGATGACGCGGGGCCGGGTCACGGTCGACGGTGGTGTCGTGCATCCGCTCGGGGATCGTCAACGGATCACGTTGGGCCGCACGCCCGACAATGACATCGTGATCAATCACCCGATGGTGTCGCGGCATCATCTGGCGGTCGAGTGGCGCGGATCCGCCTGGTGCCTGGTGGACACCGGAAGCACCAACGGCTTCTATCTGAACGGTCGGCGCCTGCCCGAACTGACCCTGACCGGTCCCGTCGCGGTCCGAGTGGGCGACGCCGCGACGGGACCGGTGCTCGACTTCGCGGTCGAGCCGGCCGGTCCATCTCGCGGGCAGGTCTCGGCACCGACGTTGCCGCCACCGGTCGCCGGGCCGCCCCCGGCAGCTCGACCGGGGCCGCCGTCGGCCGGCTTCCGTCCGCCCGGAGCACCCGGTTCGGGCAGCATGCCGATGCGGGTACCCGCGCCGGGGAGCTACTCCCGCGAGAACGGCCTCGAGCCGATGCCGCAGGAACTACGCAACGCACCCCACCTGCAGTCACTGCAGCAGAACGTGTCGGCGGTCTACAAACTACCCGGAGCCGCCACGCCACCGCCGCGAGAATCCATCTCGCTCAAGGGTGTTCAGAGCATCGGCCGCACCCCCGACAACGACATCGTGGTCAGTGACGTCCTCGCCTCGCGTCACCACGCCCGGGTGAGCACCGCACAGTCGGGTCTGGTCATCGAAGACCTCGGCAGCGTCAACGGCACCTTCGTGAACGGTCGTCGGGTGGGACGCGCACCGCTGAGCGACGGCGATGTGGTGACCATCGGCAACAGCGACTTCGTCGTGTCCGGTGGCACGTTGATGCGCGGGCAGGGCCGAGAGGCCGTCGCCGGCGGCCTGCACGTGCACGGCGTCAGTCTGGTGGTCGACGGCGGCAAGCGTCTGCTCGCCGACGTCGAGTTCAGCGCGAGCCCGGGCACGCTGACCGCGGTCATCGGTCCGTCCGGTGCGGGCAAATCGACGGTCTCGAAGATCGTCGCCGGCCTCAACTCGCCGACGAGTGGGCAGGTCACCTTCGAAAGCCGCAGTGTCCACGCCGAATACGACGCTCTGCGCACCCGTATCGGGATGGTTCCGCAGAAGGACGTGCTGCATCACAAGCTGACACTGCGTCAGGCCCTGCGCTATGCCGCCGAACTGCGACTGCCGCCGGATCTCTCCAAGGCCGACCGCGACAACGTCATCAACGGTGTGCTGTCGGAGTTGCAACTCACCGAACACGTCGACACCCGGGTCGAGAAACTGTCCGGCGGACAGCAGAAGCGGGCGTCGGTGGCGATGGAACTGCTGACCGGACCGTCGTTGCTCATCCTGGACGAACCGACCTCCGGGCTCGACCCGGCGCTGGACCGTCAGGTCATGGCGACTCTGCGACGCCTCGCCGACGCCGGTCGTGTGGTCCTGGTGGTGACCCACTCGCTGACCTACCTGTCGATGTGCGATCAGGTGCTGCTGCTCGCGCCGGGCGGCAAGACGGCGTTCTGCGGTGCGCCCGCCGGGGTGAAAGCCGCGATGGGCACCGACGACTGGGCCGAGATCTTCTCCTTCGTCGCCGATCAGCCCGACACCGCGCACATGCGTTTCCTCGATCGCAACCGGCGACGACACCGGCCGCCGCCACCGCTGCGGCCACCCGGGCCGCCGATCCCGGTGCCGCACACCAGCTTCTTGCGGCAATCGAGCACCGTTGCCCGCCGGCAGGTCCGTCTCATCTTCGCCGACGTCGGGTATCTGGCGTTCCTGATCCTGCTGCCGGTGGTGCTCGGAGCGCTGACCCTGGTCATTCCGGGTGAGAACGGATTCGGCTTCGCGGTGACACCCGAGGGGCCCGGCAAACCACCCAAGGACGCCGGCGAAGCGGTGCAGGTTCTGGTGGTGCTCGTCGTCGGCGCCGCGTTCATGGGAGCCGCGTTGACGGTGCGCGATCTGGTCGGCGAGCGCGACATCTTCGAACGTGAACGCGCGGTGGGATTGCGTCCGGGCGGCTATCTCTGGGCCAAGATCCTCGTCTTCTTCACCGCGGCGGTCCTGCAGAGCGTCGTGATGGTGGCGATCGCGTTCGTCGGACGGGGTGTTCCCGAGGAGGGCGGGCCGCTGATCAGCCCGCCGGTCGATCTGGTGATCGCGATCGCGGTACTCGCATGCGTGTCGACGCTCGTCGGCCTCACCATCTCCTCGATGGTGAAGTCCAATGAACAGGTCATGCCGCCGCTGGTCATCGTGATCATGGTGCAACTGGTGTTCTGCGGCGGTCTGTTCGCTCTGGACAAGCCGGGGCTCGAACAGTTCTCCTGGATCTTCCCGTCGTTCTGGGGCTATGTGGCGGCCGCCGGATCGGTGGACCTGACCAAGATCAACTCGTTCGCCCCGCAGACCAAGGGCAACGGTCTGTGGGAGTCGAGCCTGGCGAACTACGCACTCGCGATCGGCGTGCTCATCGTGATCGGGTTGGTCCTGACCGCCCTCACCTACTCGAAACTGCGCCTGAAGAAGGCTCGCTGACGCGCTGGGCGGTCCTGGTGTGTCACACCTCCGGGTAGCGCACCAGACCGAGTTCGGCGTCGTCGGACAGGGCCGGATGGTTCGGCAGCACGCGGACGGTGTAGCCGAGGAGCCCCGAGGAGCGCGGTCCGATCGTCGCCGCGTACACCGTCCGGCCCGACGCATCGGTGCCGTCGGCAGGTGCCATCCGCGCCGATACCGGGTCGATGATGTCGCCGTCGTCGGTGACCCGTCCCAGGATCACCTCCACCTTCACCGCGTCGGGATCGAGGTCGCCCAGGGCGACGTGAGCGGTCACCAGCAGACCGTCGTCGGCCTTCTCGTCCTCGACCCCGGCGATCATGACCGACGACCACGCGGCCGCGATCAAGGCGCGATAGGACGCGAGATCACCGGCCTGCGCGTAGTCGTCGGCGCAGATGGCGTCGAAGGCCGCCGCGGCCGGGCAGTACAGCTCGACCGTGTAGTCGCGCACCATGCGTGAGGCGAGCACCTTCGGCCCGAGCCGGCTCAGGGTGTGGCGCACCATCTGAACCCAGCGCTGCGGCACACCGTCGGGGGTGCGCGTGTAGAACAACGGGATCACCGACTCCTCGAGTAGCGAGTAGAGCGCCTCGGCCTCGAGATCGTCGCGTCGATGCTCGTCGACGACCCCCTCGGCCGACGGGATCGCCCAGCCGTTCTCCCCGTCGGCCATCTCATCCCACCAGCCGTCCAGGATGGACAGGTTGAGTCCGCCGTTGAGCGCCGACTTCATCCCCGAGGTCCCGCAGGCCTCCATCGGCCGCACCGGATTGTTCAGCCACACATCGCATCCCGCGTAGATGTGTCGCGCCATCGAGATGTCGTAGTCGGGCAGGAAGACGATCTTGTGACGCAACTCGGGATCGTCGGTGAACCGCACCACCTGCTGGATGAGGGCCTTGCCGCCGTCGTCGGCAGGATGAGCCTTCCCGGCGATGACGAGCTGCACCGGCCGCTCGGCGTCGGTGAGGATGCGCCGCAACCGGTCCGGGTCGCGCAGCATCAGTGTGAGCCGCTTGTAGGTCGCGGCCCGGCGCGCGAAGCCGATGGTGAGCGCCTCGGGATCGAAGATCTCTGCCGTCCAGCCCAATTCGGCATCGATGAAGCCGCGGTCGCGTCCGCTGGCATGGGCGCGGCGGCGTACCTCGTCGACCAGACCGGCGCGCAACGTCTGCCGGGTGCGCCAGAGTTCGCCGTCGGGCAACTCGGCGTAGTGCGCCGGTGCGGAGTCCTCGTCCTCGCCGACCAGGTCGCGCCATGGGCGGGCCACCCAGGTGAATCCATGCACACCGTTGGTGATCGAGCCGATGGGCACCTCGTCGGCGTCGAAGCCGGGCCACAGGTCGGCGAACATCTGCCGGCTGACCTCGCCGTGCAGCCGGGACACCCCGTTGCTCCGTTGTCCGAGCCGAAAACCCATGTGCGCCATGTTGAACACCCCCGGGTCGGCTTCGTCGCCGAGTTCGAGGACCGTGCCGGCGTGCAGGCCGGGCAGCAGGCGCGACGAGCCGTCCGGCCCGGCATCGAGGTAGTAGCGCACCAGATCGGTGGGGAACCGGTCGATCCCGGCGGGAACCGGGGTGTGGGTGGTGAAGACGTTCGATGCGCGCACCACGGCCTCGGCGGTGTCGAAGTCGAGAGCGGCCGGGCCGTCGACGAGTTCGCGGATGCGCTCCACGCCCAGGAATCCCGCGTGCCCCTCGTTCATGTGGAACACGCTCGGCTCGGCCCGGCCGGTGATGCGGACGTAGTCGCGCAGTGCGCGGACCCCGCCGATGCCGAGCAGGATCTCCTGCTTGATGCGGTGATCCTGATCGCCGCCGTAGAGACGGTCGGTGACCGCACGCAGTTCCTCGTCATTGAGCGCGATGTCGGAATCGAGCAGCAGCAACGGGATGCGGCCGACGCTGGCCACCCACACCTGAGCGTGCAGCGTACGGTCGCCCGGCATGGCGATGCCGATGATCACCGGTCCGGAATCGTCGGTCAGCAGCGTCAGCGGCAGCGCACCGGGATCGTTCACCGGGTACCGCTCGATCTGCCACCCGTCGTGCGACAGGCTCTGCCGGAAGTAGCCCGACCGGTAGAACAGGCCGACGCCGATCAACGGCAGTCCGAGGTCGGAGGCGGCCTTGAGGTGATCACCGGCGAGGATGCCGAGTCCGCCGGAGTAGATGGGCAGCACCTCGGTGATGCCGAACTCCATCGAGAAGTACGCGATGCCTTGTGGCGCAACGGTTTCAGTGGACTCTGCATACCGCCCGAACCACTGCGGCGCGGCGAGGTAATCCTTCAGCTCGGCCGCCAGATCGCGCACCCGGGTGACGAACTCCTCGTCGGCGGCGAGTGCGTCCATCCGGTCCTGATCGACGTCGGCGAGGACGCGCAGCGGGTCGCCGGTGCTCGCCCAGCGCTCCGGATCGATCGCCGCGAACAGTTCCTGGGTGGGGACATGCCACACCCACCGGAGATTGTTCGCGAGAACTGCCAGATCGGTGAGCCGAGAGGGGAGTGGGACCCGAACGTTGAACCGGCGGAATGCTTTCACGGCGTAGACGCTACCCAGGTGGGCCCGCGTCTGCGAGGCGTCGACGATGAACATCGTGTGGACCACTAGGCTCGTGGCATGCAGCGAATCATCGGGACCGAGGTCGAGTACGGCATTTCCGCCCCGGGCGACCCGACCGCGAATCCGATCATGACCTCCACTCAGGCGGTTTTGGCCTATGCGGCCGCCGCCGGGGTGCCGCGCGCCAAACGCACCCGCTGGGACTACGAGGTGGAGTCACCGCTGCGCGACGCGCGCGGCTTCGACCTCGGGCGCGGCTCGGGTCCGGCGCCGATCATCGACGCCGACGAGATCGGCGCCGCCAACATGATCCTCACCAACGGTGCGCGGCTCTACGTCGATCACGCCCATCCCGAGTACTCCGCGCCCGAGGTCACCGATCCGCTCGACGCGGTGATCTGGGACAAGGCGGGGGAGCGGGTGATGGAGGCGGCCGCCCGGCACGTCGCGAGCGTGCCCGGCGCACCGCGCCTGCAGCTCTACAAGAACAACATCGACGGCAAGGGTGCCTCCTACGGCACCCACGAGAACTATCTGATGAACCGGGAGACACCGTTCACCGCCGTCATCGCCGGATTGACGACCTTCTTCGCGTCGCGCCAGGTGATCACCGGTTCCGGGCGGGTGGGCATCGGCCAGTCCGGCGACGAAGCCGGTTACCAACTGTCCCAGCGTGCCGATTACATCGAGGTCGAGGTGGGACTGGAGACCACCCTCAAACGCGGCATCATCAACACCCGCGACGAGCCGCACGCGGATCCCGAACGCTACCGCCGGCTGCACGTGATCATCGGCGACGCGAATCTCGCCGAGACCTCCACCTATCTCAAGGTCGGGACCACCGCACTGGTGCTCGACCTCATCGAGGCGGGGGTGGACTTCTCCGACATCGAGCTCGCCCGCCCGGTGCAGGCCGTCCACACCATCAGCCACGATCCGACACTCACCGCGACGGTCGCGCTCACCAACGGCCGCGAGGTCACCGCCCTGGCGTTGCAGCGCGAGTACCTCGACCGGTGCCGGCGGTTCCACGATCGTGAGCACTCCGACGACGAACGCGCCGCACATGTCCTCGCCACCTGGGCCAACGTCCTCGACCGGCTCGAACGCGACCCGATGGAATGTGCCGACATCCTCGACTGGCCGGCCAAGCTGAGAATCCTGGAGGGTTTCCGCCAGCGCGAGGGGCTGGGCTGGTCGGCACCCCGGCTGCAGCTGATCGACCTGCAGTACTCCGATGTGCGACTGGACAAGGGACTCTACAACCGCCTGGTGGCACGCGGTTCGATGAAGCGGCTCGTCGACGAGAACGACGTCCTCGCCGCGATCACCGAGCCGCCGCGCAACACGCGCGCCTACTTCCGCGGTGAGTGCCTGCGTCGCTTCGGCGCGGATGTCGCCGCGGCGAGCTGGGATTCGGTGATCTTCGATCTGGGCGGGGATTCGCTGGTGCGCATCCCGACGCTCGAACCGTTGCGGGGAAGCCAGGCGCACGTGGGTGCGTTGCTCGATTCGGTGGATTCGGCCGCTGAACTCGTCGACCAGCTGACCACCTGAGGGCCACCGGGATCACCGGTCCTGCCGATTACGCTCCTGCGAGAAGACGCGTACCGCCGCGTTCCGCCCCTCGCGTCGTGTCCACCGGTAATGTTGGGAGGACACGATTCCCGCGAACGGTTCGGCACTCACGCCGGAATCGGCACGGGCGGCCCGTGAGGGGCGATCGGTTTCAAGGAGGCAGCAGATGGCGCAGGAACAGACCAAGCGCGGCGGTGGCGACGACGACGGTGACCTCGGTCCCGAAGGCGGCGCCGGTCAGGAACGTCGCGAGAAGCTGTCCGAGGACACCGATGACCTGCTCGACGAGATCGACGATGTGCTCGAGGAGAACGCCGAGGACTTCGTGCGCGCCTACGTGCAGAAGGGCGGCCAGTGAGCGAGAGCCTCGGTTCGGTTCCAGGGTCCTTGCGGTCGGGTGTGATCTCTCCGGGTTTGTCGCTGGGTGCCGACATCTCGTCGTTCACCGAGTATCTGCGTGCCCACGCACCCGATCAGCTGCCGCAGGCGCGCGCTGAGGCCATGGGTCTGCACCGCGCCGCCGACGACATCCCGCACGGGACGACGATCGTCGCCGTCTCCTATCCGGGTGGGGTGATACTCGCCGGCGACCGGCGCGCCACCATGGGCAACCTCATCGCGACCCGCGACGTGAAGAAGGTGTACATCACCGACGAGTACTCGGCGGCCGGTATCGCCGGCACCGCCGGGATCGCCATCGAGATGGTGCGGTTGTTCGCCGTCGAACTCGAGCACTACGAAAAGCTCGAAGGTGTGCCACTGACCCTCGACGGCAAGGTGTCCCGCCTCGCGTCGATGGTGCGCGGCAACCTCGGCGCGGCACTGCAGGGCCTTGCCGCGGTTCCGTTGCTCGTCGGATACGACATCGACCACGACGACCCCACCGAGCGGGGCCGGATCTTCTCCTTCGACGTCGCCGGTGACCGCCACGAGGAGTTCGGTGGGTATCAGGCCATCGGCTCCGGTTCGGTGTTCGCGAAGTCGTCGCTGAAGAAGCTCTACCGCCACGACCTCGACGAGGCGTCGGCACTCGCGATCGCCGTCGAGGCGCTCTACGACGCGGCCGACGACGACTCGGCCACCGGTGGACCCGACATCGTCCGCAAGATCTTCCCGCTCGCCGCCGTCGTCGACGCCGGTGGCGCACGCGAGGTGGATGCCGAGTCCATTGAGGCGGCCGCCCGGGCGATCGTCGAACGTCGTGCCGCCGAGCACGAGGGGGGACCCCGATGACCTTCCCGTATTACGCCAGCGCCGAGCAGATCATGCGCGATCGTTCGGAACTCGCGCGCAAGGGCATCGCCCGCGGACGCAGCGTGGTCATCCTGACCTACGCCGATGGCGTGCTGTTCGTCGCCGAGAATCCGTCGAACACGCTGCGCAAGACCAGCGAGATCTACGACCGGATCGGCTTCGCCGCGGTCGGCAAGTACAACGAGTTCGAGAGTCTGCGCAAGGCGGGTATCCAACTCGCCGACATGCGCGGATACAGCTACGACCGGGCCGACGTATCCGGGTTGTCGCTGGCCAACACCTACGCCAACGCCCTCGGCGGTGTCTTCACCGAGCAGCCGAAACCCTTCGAGGTGGAACTGTGCGTCGCCGAGGTGGCCCGGTACGGCAAGCCGAAGCCCTCACAGCTGTACCGGATCAGCTACGACGGGTCGATCACCGACGAGACCCGTTTCCTGGTGATGGGCGGTGCGACCGAACCGATCGCTGCCGCGCTCAAGGAGAGCTATCAGCCGGATCTGGAACTCGGCGCTGCGGTGGCCGTGGCGGTTGGCGCGCTGGCCACCCCGGCCGATTCCGGCAACGGCACCGCGGCCTCACCGCGGGTGCTCACCGCCGGCGACCTCGAGGTCGCGATCCTCGACCGCAACCGTCCGCGGCGCGCCTTCCGGCGTCTGAGTGCCGCGGCGCTCGAAGAACTCCTCCCGACGACCGGCGAGAGCGACGCCGGGGACTCGGGCGCGGATGGTTCGCCGAGTGGCGACAGTCCGGACACGTCCGCGTGACGTGGCGCCGCGCCGGTGCCGTTCGGCACGGGTAGGGTTGAGCAGGTGCAGCGTCGAATCATGGGCATCGAAACCGAATTCGGTGTCACGTGTACCTTCCACGGTCATCGCAGGCTGAGTCCGGACGAGGTTGCCCGGTACCTCTTCCGGCGGGTGGTCTCCTGGGGCCGATCGTCGAATGTGTTCCTGCAGAACGGTGCCCGGCTCTACCTCGACGTCGGATCGCATCCGGAATACGCGACCGCCGAGTGTGACAGCCTGATCCAGCTGATCAATCACGACCGGGCCGGTGAGCTCGTTCTCGAGGATCTCCTCGTCGACGCCGAGCAGCGCCTGTCCGACGAGGGGATCGGCGGCGACATCTACCTGTTCAAGAACAACACCGACTCGGCGGGCAACTCCTACGGCTGTCACGAGAACTACCTCGTGGTCCGGGCCGGCGAGTTCTCCCGGATCTCCGATGTGCTGCTGCCGTTCCTGGTGACCCGCCAGCTGATCTGCGGCGCCGGCAAGGTCCTGCAGACCCCGAAGGCGGCGACGTTCTGCCTGTCGCAACGCGCCGAACACATCTGGGAGGGTGTGTCCTCGGCGACGACGCGATCGCGGCCGATCATCAACACCCGCGACGAACCGCACGCCGACGCCGAGAAGTACCGGCGCCTGCATGTCATCGTCGGCGACTCCAACATGTCGGAGATGACGACGCTGCTCAAGGTCGGCTCGGCCGCCCTGGTACTGGAGATGATCGAGGCCGGGGTGGTGTTCCGGGACTTCGCACTGGACAACCCCATTCGCGCGATCCGCGAGGCGAGCCACGATCCCACCGGCCGGCGCCCGGTCCGGCTGGCCGGCGGACGGCAGGCCAGTGCGCTCGACATCCAGCGGGAGTACCACGCCCGCGCCGTCGAGCACATGACCAACCGTCGGCCCGACCCCGAGATGGACATGGTGGTCGATCTGTGGGGCCGCATGCTCGACGCCGTCGAACGCGACGATTTCTCCAAGGTCGACACCGAGGTCGACTGGGTCATCAAGCGCAAGCTGTTCCAGCGCTATCAGGACAAGTACTCGATGGAACTGTCCGACCCGAAGATCGCACAGCTCGACCTCGCGTTCCACGACATCAAGCGGGGCCGCGGCGTCTTCGACGTGCTGTCCCGCAAGGGACTGGTGACCCGGGCGACCACCGACGAGGCGATCGCCACCGCGGTGAACGAGCCGCCGCAGACCACCCGCGCGAAGCTGCGCGGAGATTTCATCTCCGCCGCGCAGAAGGCCGGCCGCGACTTCACCGTCGACTGGGTGCATCTCAAGCTCAACGATCAGGCGCAGCGCACCGTGCTGTGCAAGGACCCGTTCCGCAGCGTCGACGAGCGCGTCGATCGCCTGATCGCCTCGATGTGAGTTCTATCCTGACCCGGTGGCAACTGCGAAAGTCGAGCGACTGCTCAATCTGGTGATCTGTCTGCTGCACACGCGGCAGTACGTCACCGCCGAGTACATCCGCGCCAATGTGGCCGGCTACTCCGACGACGGCCAGTCCCTCGAGGCGTTCAACCGCATGTTCGAGCGCGACAAGACCGAACTGCGTGACCTGGGCATCCCGCTGGTTACCGGCCGCTCACCGATGTCCGGGGGTGCCGAGGGTTACCGCATCGACCGCGGGAGTTACGAGCTCCCCGAGGTCAGCCTCGACGCGGACGAGGCGGCGACCATCGCGATGGCCGCCGCACTCTGGGACACCCCGGAGGTGTCCACCCTCTCGCAGACCGCGATCCTGAAACTTCGCGCCGCGGGATTTCCGGTCCGCAGCGAGGACGATCTCGGGATCTCCACGGGCGGGTCGGCCCGGTCGATGGGGTCGGAGGTCGTCATCGGTGCCCTGCTGACCGCGATCGACGCGGGGCAGGCCGTCGAGTTCACCCACCGGTCCGGTTCGGCATCGGCACCGACCACCCGCACACTCGAACCGTGGGGTGTCGTCACCCATCGCGGCCGCTGGTACGTGGTCGGTCACGACCGCGACCGCGACGCCACCCGCACGTTCCGGCTCTCGCGGATCTCGGATCTGCATGCGATCGGGGAGCCGGGTGCGGTCACGGTGCCGGCGGGCACCGATCTGCAGGGGATCGTCGCCGCGGCCGTGGACGCCGCCGCCGGATCCGACGGTCGTACCGCACGGATCTGGGTGGCCGCCGACCGTGCCGCCGGGCTGCGCAGGCTCGCGGTGTCCAGCGAGGCAGGCGACTTCGACGGCGAAGCCGGTGACGTCCTGACGATCGGTATCCGATCGCTGTCGACGCTGGCCCGGATGGTGCTCGGTGCCGGCCGCGACGCGGTGGTGCTCGAACCGCCGGAACTCCGCGACCAGGTCGTCGCGGCGCTCGACTGTCTCGTCGGGACGGGTGCGCGATGACCGCCCAGCCGTCGCGGCTGTCGCGGCTGCTCGCGATGGTCCCGTACTTCCAGGCCCATCGCGGTATCGCCATCGACCAGGCCGCACGCGATCTCGGGGTTACCTCGACGCAGCTCACCAAGGATCTCGAGCTGCTGTTCGTCTGCGGGCTGCCCGGCTACTACCCGGACGACCTGATCGAACTCGAGTTCAGCGAGGGTCACGTCCACGTCGGGTTCACCGCCGGAATGGACCGGCCGTTGCGGCTCACGAGCACCGAGGCCAGCACCCTGCTGGTGGCGCTGAGTGCGCTGGTGGACACTCCCGGCGTCGTCGATCGCGACGCCGCCCGCCGCGCCATCGCGAAGATCGAGCAGGCCGTCGGGTCCGGTGTGCGGGCGGTGTCATCCGACGATTCCGGCACCGGCGACACCGGGGATCCCACCACCTACGAGACCATCCGCGACGCCGTCAAGAAGTCCCGGGCCCTGGCCCTGCGTTACTACTCGGCGTCCCGCGACAGCATCACCGAGCGGGTCGTCGACCCGATCCGCCTGCAGGTGATGGACCAGCACACCTACCTCGAGGCGTGGTGCCGGCTCTCCGACGGGGTACGACTGTTCCGCTTCGACCGGGTCGAGGCGGCGACCGAACTCGACGAACCCAGTGCGCCGCCGGAGCAGGCGGCACAGCAGAACCAGTCGGTTGTCCTCGCCGACAACCCGGACCTGCCGGTCGCCGAGATCGAGATCGACCCCGATCACCTGTGGGTGCTCGACTACTACCTCATGGAACCCGAGCTCACCGAGCCCGGCGGGGACGTCGCCGCCCGCCCGGATCCGCAGGCACCGGTGCGTGGCCGGCTGGTGTACGGCTCCCCGGAGTGGCTCATCCGATTTCTGCTCGGTTTCGGTGGGGCGGTGCGGGTGGTGGGTGACGAGCAGTTCACCGACGACATCCGCGCGGCCGCCGCGTCGGCACGTGCGCGATACCGCTGACCGGTCCCCGGCGGACGTGTTCCCGATGGGGGCCACCGGGAACACTCGGGTAGCATGACAAGTGACCTGGATCGGGAGGTTCACACATGTTCAATGCAGTCCAGCCATGGCATCTCGTCGTCCTGGTGATCGTGCTTCTGGTGCTCTTCGGCTCCAAGAAGCTGCCCGACGCCGCCCGCGGTCTCGGCCGATCGCTGCGCATCTTCAAGAGCGAGATCAAGGAGATGCAGAAGGATGAGGAACCGGACACCACCGAGGCCGCCAAGGAAGCACAGCGGACCCTGCCCGCCGGTGCCGAGGATTCTGCGACCCGCAAGTCCACCGCTCCCAACGACGACGTGAAGAAGTCCGCGTAGCCGTTCCGGCCCGCGACGCCATCACGCCGAGCCCCCACGCCGAGCTCCAGAGTGCGCATACCCTTCGATCCCCGGTTCCGTAAACGCAAGCTCAATCCCGACGGCACCATGTCGTTGGTCGAGCATCTCTACGAACTGCGTACCCGCGTGGTCATCTCGTCCATCGCGGTCGTACTGACCACCATCCTCGGCTTCATTTGGTACTCCCACGGCTTCCTCGGGGTGTCCTCGCTGGGAGATCTGCTCCGGGAACCCTATTGCGATCTGCCACCGTCCTCGCGTGCATCGCTCACCCCCGACGACTCGTGCCGACTGCTGGCGACCGGTCCGTTCGATCAGTTCATGCTGCGTCTCAAGGTGGCGCTGACGGCCGGCATCGTGCTGGCGTGCCCCATCTGGCTCTATCAGTTGTGGCAGTTCATCACTCCGGGTCTGCACCGCAACGAACGCCGCTACGCCATCGCATTCGTCTCGGTGGGTGCGGTGCTGTTCGTCACCGGTGCCGTCCTCGCCTACCTGGTGGTGTCCAAGGCCTTCGAGTTCCTCCTCACCGTCGGCAACGACGTGCAGGTGACCGCGCTCGCCGGTGACCAGTACTTCGGCTTCATGCTGCATCTGCTGATCATCTTCGGCGTCAGCTTCGAGTTGCCGCTGATCATCGTGGCGCTCAACCTGATCGGCGTCTTGAGCTATCAGCGACTCAAGTCCTGGCGCCGGGGGCTGATCTTCGCCCTGTTCGTTTTCGCGGCCTTCGTGACACCGGGATCGGATCCGTTCACGATGTGCGCGCTGGCCCTCGCTCTGACCCTGCTGTTGGAGATCTCGATCCAGTTCGCCCGGTTCACCGACAAGCGGCGTGCCAAGCAGCGCCCGGAATGGCTGTCCGCATCCGACGACGAGGCCAGCCCGCTGCCCGGCGCCGAGCGGGAACCCGCCGGATCATCGATCGCACGACCCGCCCCGGTCGCCGATCCACGAACTGTCCCACGGACGTCGACCCGGGCCACCGAGACCTTCGACGATGTGCTCTGACCTGTGCTGGATGAAGGGAACCAGGTGAGCCGGCTCGACGAGTTCACCGCCCGCCTCGACTTCCGTCTCGACGACTTCCAGATCCGGGCGTGCACCGCGCTGGAGGCCGGTCACGGCGTGCTGGTGTGTGCACCGACCGGAGCGGGCAAGACCATCGTCGGCGAGTTCGCGGTACATCTCGCGCTGGCCGGCGGCACGAAATGCTTCTACACCACACCCATCAAGGCGCTGAGCAACCAGAAGTACGCCGACCTGGCCGCGGTACACGGACCCGAGTCCGTCGGCCTGTTGACCGGAGACTCGTCCATCAACCCCGACGCGCCGGTCGTGGTCATGACCACCGAGGTGGTCCGCAACATGATCTACGCGAATTCCCGTGCGCTGAACGGTCTCTCGCATGTGGTGATGGATGAGGTGCACTTCCTCGCCGACCGCTTCCGCGGTGCGGTGTGGGAGGAGGTGATCCTGCACCTCGAACCGTCGGTGCGGGTGGTCAGCTTGTCGGCGACGGTCAGCAATGCCGAGGAGTTCGGTGACTGGATCCAGACGGTGCGCGGCGACACGTCGGTCATCGTCGACGAGCACCGGCCGGTACCGCTATCCCAGCACATGCTGGTGGGTTCGCGCTTGTTCGATCTGTTCGCCCCGGGCGGACCGGATGACCGGCCCCGGGTGAATCCGGAACTGAAGAGCTTCATCCGCCATCGCATGCTGTTCGCCGACGAGGAGAGCCCGGCCCGTGATCGCAGCGGTGGCGATGGGCGGCACCGTGGTCAGCGGGGTGGCCGCGGGCGGGCACACAGTCCACGAACACGGCAACGCCGCGGCTCGGGGGCGTTGTCACGGCCCAACATGGTCGCCCGGCTCGACCGTGAGGGTCTGCTCCCGGCCATCGGATTCATCTTCTCCCGCGCCGGCTGCGACGGTGCGCTGGCCCAGTGCCTGCGCTCGGGTCTGTCGCTACTCGACCCGCCGGAAGCCGCCCTGGTCGACGAGGTGGTCGATCGGCATCTCAGCGAACTGTCGCCGTCGGATGCCGAGGTGCTCGGCGTCGACGAGTGGCGGGCCGGTCTGCGACGGGGTTTCGCCGCCCATCACGCCGGGCTGCTGCCGACCTTCCGGCATGCCGTCGAGGAGTTGTTCGTGCGGGGACTGGTGCGCATGGTCTTCGCCACCGAGACACTGGCACTCGGCATCAACATGCCAGCCCGGTCCGTGGTTCTCGAGCGTCTGGTCAAGTACAACGGCGAATCGCACGTGGATCTCACGCCGGGCGAGTTCACCCAGCTGACCGGGCGCGCCGGTCGACGGGGAATCGACGTCGAGGGGCACGCGGTGGTGGTGTGGACACCCGAGGTGGCCCCCGAGGAGGTGGCGGGTCTCGCCGGTGCACGGACCTTCCCGCTGCGCAGTTCGTTTGCGCCCGAGTACAACATGGCCGTCAACCTGATCGGCCGGCTCGGGATGGCCGGCTCCCGGGAACTCCTGAACCGCTCCTTCGCCCAGTTCCAGGCCGACCGTTCGGTGGTCGGCCAGGCTCGCAAGCTCGACGACGGCTATCGGGCCCTGCGCAAACTCGACGTCGAACTCGCGGGGGCTGCGGCCAACCGCGGGATCGAACCGGGGGAGCCGGGCGCGACCGACGATCCCACCGGGTTCCTCGGCTATATGACGCTGCGCGAGGACATCCGGCGCCGCGAACGTGAGCTCAAGTTCCGACGGCGGGTGAGCACGCACGATGCGATCGCCGCGGATCTGGCCACCCTCAAACGGGGCCATGTGATCGGGGTGCCCGGTGGCCGGCACCGGGGTCTGGCGGTGGTGCTCGAACCCGCGTCGCAGCCGGCGGACCCCAAGCCGCTCGTCCTGAGTGAGGACGCCTGGTGTGGCCGGGTGGGGATCCGTGACTTCGTCAATCCGCCCGACGTACTGGGCAACATGCGGCTCCCGAAGAATGCGGACCGGCGGACCGGCCGTGGTCGCCGCGACCTCGCCTCGGCCCTGCGGTCCACCGGGATCGAAGCACCTCGCGGGCGTCAGAAGCGACGGTCGGAGGCGGCCGACGACACCGAACTCGCGCAGATGCGCCGAGCCCTCAAAGCCCATCCCGCCCACCAGCTTCCGCCGGGCGACGATCTGTTCCGGCTGGCCGAGCGCCGCAACCGGCTGGTCCGTGACATCGGGAACGCCGAACGGGCGATCGACGCGCGCACCTCGACGCTCGGGGTCACCTTCGGTCACATCGTCGGCGTCCTCACCGAACTGGGCTACCTCGAGCACGCGGGCGACACGGTCACCGTCACCGACGCCGGCCGCCTGCTCGGCCGCATCTACAGCGAGAGCGATCTGGTGGTCACCGAATGTCTGCGCGCGGGTGTGTGGGAAGGGCTCGCGCCCCCGGAACTCGCCGCCGTCGTCGCGTCGCTGGTGTACGAGAGCCGCCGCGACAGCTACCGCGGTGTCGATGCGATGCCCGGGAACGCCGGGGTGCGGGCTGCGATGGCTGCCACCGCGGCGGTGTGGACCGAGGTGACCGAGGTGGAACGGCGCCATCAGGTGACGCCCACCCGGGAGCCGGACACCGGGTTCAGTGTGGCGGTGTCGTTGTGGGCGTCCGGGAGGTCACTGACCGAGGCCCTCGCCGCGGCCGGGGAGCGCGGACAGCTGCTCTCCCCGGGTGACTTCGTCCGGTGGAACCGGCAGGTCGTCGATCTGCTGGAACAGATCAGGCTGGGTGCCGGTCCCGATTCGCCGCTGGGATCGGTGGTGAGGTCGGCCGTCGGGTCCATCCGGCGCGGTGTGGTTGCCGCCGAACTGGGCTGAGGTCCACCGAACGTCCGACGGATCGTCGATTCGGCACCATCGACCTGACGTCGTTGCCTGATCGGGTGATGTCCCTGGGGTAACGTTCTTCACGGTCCGTTTCGCCGGGGTCTGGTGTACGGGTCGCGACGACGATTGTCATCCATGTGCGCGTCGAAGGACGCAAGGCGAGCGGGGAGATAACTCATGAGCCAGCCGAACAACCCACCGGCGGGCGGCAACAACGTGCCTGGCAACAATCAACCGCCCGGGGGTGGGGATGCGGGGTCCGGTGAGGGCAAGACCGAGGTCGTGAACGTTCGGGGAGGGCAGGGTTCGACACCGCAGCCGCAGCAGGCTCCTCCGACCACCGCGGCACCGACGCCGCCGCCCGGATATCCCTCGCAGCCCGGCCATCAATCCGGCCAGCCGGGGTACCCATCCCAGCCCGGCTACGGCGGACCGGCGACCCCGCCGCCCGGCCAGCAGCAGCCCAGTTCGCCACAACCCGGCCAGTACCCGCAAGGCGGGCAGCCCGGTCAGTTCAACCCGACGCAGGTCCACGGCCAGTTCGGTGCTCCCGGTGGACAGTTCGGTGCTCCGCCCGCGGGTGATCCGAATGCGACGCGTCAGGCGTCCGGATCGTACGGTCAGCAACCCGGACCGCCCTCCGGCCAGCAGTTCGGTTCAGGCCAGTTCGGTTCAGCCCAGCAGCAGTACGGACAGCCGGGGTATGGGACCACTCCCTTCGGCGAGCAGCAGCAGCCCTACGGGCAGTCCGGCCAGCCGGGTCAGCCAGGTCAGCCGGGTCAGTACGACCAGTTCGCGGCGATGGCGAACACCGGCTCGTCGGGCAAGGGCCTGCGTCGGGCGATGCTCGCCGGTGGCGTCGTTCTGTTCGTCGCCGCGATCGCGGTCGTGGTGACCGCTTTCTGGTTGCCCGGCTGGGCGCCCAAGAATTTGGATCAGTCGGCCGTCGAAGACGGGGTCAAGCAGGTGCTCACCACCGACTATCAGGCCCAGGACGTCAAGGACGTCTCCTGCCCGTCCGGTCAGCGGATCAAGCAGGGTGCGACGTTCACATGCACGCTCAACGCCGGCGGAGCCGATCAGCAGGTGACCGTCACCATCCTCGATGACGACGGCAAGTACGAGGTCTCCCGGCCGAGCCCCAAGGAGTGACGTTCCGGGCGTTCAGGACCCGCTGAACTCCCAGCCGAGCGCCTTGGCGAGGCGGGCCACCGATGTGCCGATCCCGAGTTCCTCGATGAGCCGGGCGAGTCCATCCGGATCGGCCGGTTGTGCCGGCAGGCGGTCGGTGCCCGCGGCGTCCTCGTCCGCGGTCCAGCTGTCGATGGTGTCGGCGTCGGTGCGCACCAGCACGACGGTGCGGGCGGCGTCCAGATAATCGGCGGAGGCGAGGA
Source organism: Gordonia bronchialis DSM 43247 (assembly GCF_000024785.1). Classification (NCBI taxonomy): domain Bacteria; kingdom Bacillati; phylum Actinomycetota; class Actinomycetes; order Mycobacteriales; family Gordoniaceae; genus Gordonia; species Gordonia bronchialis. Next base: position 2,645,536 of record NC_013441.1, read on the forward strand.
TCGCCTTGCGCGCGCGGGTCGGCACCGACGATGACGGGTCGGCGGCCGCCGCCTCCAGGTTGTCGAGACTGCCGAACTCGGAGATCAGGGTCGCAGCGGTCTTCTCGCCGACCCCCGGGACGCCGGGCAACCCGTCGGATGGATCGCCGCGCAGCATCGACATCTCGGCGTAGGCCATCCCGGCGCGATCCGCCGGTACCCCGTAGCGGGCCGCCACTTCGTCGGGACCCATCATCTCCGCCTTGGCCAAGCCGCGACCGACGTAGAGGACCCGCACCGGCACCGGGTCGTCGGCGACCACCTGCAGCAGGTCGCGGTCGCCGCTGACCACCACCACCGGATCCTGTGCCTCCTCGTAGGCCAGCGTCCCGATCACGTCGTCTGCCTCGCAACCGACGGCCCCCGACCTCGCTATCCCCGCACACTCGAGGACCCGCATGATCATGTCCACCTGCGGCGTCAGGGTATCGGGAACCTCCTCGACATCGATCTCGGAATCGCCGGTCCCCGATGCCGCCGGGGTCGCCACCCGGTGTGCCTTGTAGGACGGGATCAGATCGGTTCGGAAGGACGGTCGCCAGTCCAGGTCCAGACAGACCACCAGCCGCGTCGGCCGCTCCCGGGTCACGAGATTGGCGATGGTGTCGAGGAAACCGCGTACGGCGTTGACCGGACGTCCATCCGGTGCGGTCATCTTCTCCGGCAGTGCGTAGAAGGAACGGAACCACAGGCTCGCACCGTCGAGGAGCATCAACGAATCGGTCACCCCCACACTGTGCCAAAGATACCGATCGACGTACGCGTAGGCTCGCACCCATGTCCACGACCGGAGAGACACGATTTCCGTCCGACGTCTACCGACGCCGCGTGCAGCGGGCCGCCGACCTGGCCTCCGAGAACGGATTCGACGCGCTTGTGGTGAGTCCGGGCCCCGATCTGCAATACCTGGTGGGCTCCCGTGCCAATACCTTCGAACGGTTGACCGCGCTGGTCATTCCGGCGGCCGGGTCGCCGCGAATCGTGGTGGCGCGCCTAGAGGTGCCGTCGCTGAGTGCCTCGGCGGTCGGCGACCTGGGTATCGAGGTCGCCGACTGGACCGACGGGCAGGACGCCCATGCGATCGCGCTCGCCGGGCTCGGCCGCCAACCTCGCATCGCCATCTCCGACGCCATGCCCGCGCTGCACGTGGTGCCCCTCGCGCAGCGCAGTGGCGCCACCCCGTCGCTGGCCACCCCGGTGCTGCGCGAGCTGCGAATGATCAAGGACGGCAACGAGATCGACGTCCTGCGGCGGGCCGGCGCGGCCATCGACAGGGTGCATGCCCGGATGGGTGAGTGGTTGCGGCCGGGGCGCACCGAACGGGATGTCGCCGCCGACATCGCCGACGCGATCCTCGCCGAGGGGCACTCGGGTGCCGAATTCGTCATCGTCGGCTCCGGACCCAACGGTGCCGACCCGCATCACGAACACTCCGATCGCGAGATCACCGCCGCTGACATCGTCGTCATCGACATCGGCGGGCCGATGGAACCCGGATACAACTCTGATTCCACCCGCACCTACTGCTTCACCGAACCGCCCGCGGAGATCGCCGAGACCTATGCGGCGTTGCAGGAGGCGCAGGCAGCGGCGGTGGCAGCCGTCCGGCCGGGGGTGCGGGCGGAATCGGTGGACGCGGCCGCCCGTGACGTCCTGGGTGAGCGTGGCCTCGCCGACCACTTCATCCACCGCACCGGGCACGGCATCGGCCTGTCGGTGCACGAGGAGCCCTACATCGTGGCGGGCAACACCATCGAACTACGGCCCGGGATGGCCTTCAGCGTCGAACCGGGCGTGTACTTCCCCGGACGGTGGGGTGCGCGGATCGAGGACATCGTCACCGTCACCGATGACGGTTGCGAGCCGCTCAACCTACGGCCGCACGAACTCACCGTGCTCTGAGCGACCCGACCGCTCAGCCGAGCAGCGTCTTCGATCCGAGAACCCGACGGACCTCGACCTCGATCACGACGCGTCGCGGATTCGGCTTCGGCTCGCGGTAGCGCGCCGCGTAGCGTCGTTCCGCCTCGGCCACGCGGGTGCGGTCGCGGCTCACGGTCGCGGTGCCCTCCAGCGTGATCCAGCGCGGCCCGTCGACGTGGGACAGCGCCGCGTAGCCGGCACGCTCCACATTGCGCACCTTCTGGCTTCCGTCGACGGTGATGACCCGGGCCAACCCGCTCGCCTCGTCGTAGGTGAAACCGACCGCGACGACGTGGGGCGTGCCGTCGGTGCGGACCGTGCTCATCGTGGCCAGGTGCCGCTCGGCGAGGAAGTCGAGTGCCTCCGGGGCGAGAGTCGGTGCGCTGATCGGGTTCCGGTGGCTCGGTGACGTCATGACCTCACCGTAATGGCCCGGCCCGGAACCGATTGCTCCGGATGGAATACTGCTGGCATGCCCGCAACCCGCACCATCCTGCTCTTCGGCGGTCGTAGTGAGATCGGTGTCGCCCTCGCGCGGCGGCTCGCCGCGGGCCGTACCGTGGTGCTCGCCGCCCGCCGTCCCGATGACCTCGCCGAGCAGACCCGGGCTCTGCTCGATGCCGGCGCGACGGCCGTCCACACGGTCGCCTTCGACGCCGACGACACCGCGTCCCACCCCGACCTCGTCGACTCCCTGTTCGTCGAGCACGGGCCGATCGAGGCCGCCATCGTCGCCTTCGGCATCCTCGGGGATCAGGCGCGTGCCGAACGCGACGTGCAGCATGCCCTGCAGATCGCGCATACCGACTACCTCGCCCAGATCAGTGTGCTGACCCCACTCGCCAGTGCCCTGCGAGCACAGGGGTCGGGCACCATCGTGGTGTTCTCGTCGGTCGCCGGAATCCGGGTTCGGCGCGCCAACTATGTCTACGGTTCCACCAAGGCCGGACTCGACGGTTTTGCCAGTGGGCTCGCAGATGCGCTGCACGGCAGCGGTGTTCGCCTGTTGCTGGCCCGGCCGGGATTCGTGGTCGGCGCCATGACGGCCGAGCTGATGGCGTCGGGAACCAAGCCGGCGCCGCTGTCGGTCAACGCCGAACAGGTGGCCGACGCGGTGGCCCGCGCCTACCGCAAGGGGCGCGCCGAGGTGTGGATTCCGTGGTCGTTGCGTCCGCTGTTCGTGGGGATGCGTCTGCTGCCACGAGCGGTCTGGCGAAGGCTGCCCCGGTGATCGACAGCGGAGGGACCCCGCAGTTCGTGGTCGTGGGCATCGGGGCCGACGGATGGCCGGGCCTGTCGCAGCGCGCCCGCGACGAATTGTGTTCCGCGGAGGTCATCTTCGGCGCCCGGCGGCAACTCGATCTCCTCCGGCCGGTGCCGGACGACACGGTCCGGGCCGAGACCGTGCCGTGGGAGTCGCCGATGTCGGAACATCTCGTCCGGGTACTCGACGATCCCGGCCACCGGCAGATCCACATCCTGGCCAGCGGGGACCCGATGTTCCATGGCGTCGGCACCACTGTCGTCAATGCGGTCGGTGCCGCGCGCACCCGCATCATCCCCGCGGTATCGAGCGTGAGCCTGGCATGTGCACGCCTGGGGTGGGACCTCACCGGCGTCGGGATCGTCAGCCTGGTCACCGACGACGAGTCGGCCGTCCTCGCGGAGGCATCCCATGGGCGCAGGCTCCTGGTGCTCAGCCGCGATCAGCACAGTCCTGGCGCTGTGATCGGCGTCCTCGGGGCCGCCGGGTTCGGCGAGTCCACGATCACCGTTCTCGAACAGCTCGGTGGTCCACGCGAGAAGGTGGTGTCCGGTGTCGCCGGCACCTGGTCACATCCCCCCGGTGACCGATTGAACATCGTCGCCGTCGATTGCGTCGGGCCGTATCGCACCCGGGCTCCCGGCCGCGCCGACGCCGACTACCTGCACGACGGTCAGATCACCAAGTCCGCCCACCGCGCCCTCACCATCTGTGCTCTGGAACCTGCTGGGGGACAGACACTCTGGGACATCGGTGCCGGCTCCGGCAGCATCAGTGTGGAATGGTTGCGGGCCGCTGGGCGCGGGCATGCGGTGGCCTTCGAGCGCGATCCACACCGAGCCGGGCGGATCCGGGAGAACGCGAGACAGCACGGTGTCGCGTCGGCCATCACCGTTCTCGGTGGCGCCCCCGACGCGCTGGCCACCGCGCCCCGACCCGACGCGGTGTTCATCGGCGGCGGCCTCACCGAGACCGTCCTTGCCGCCGCCTTCGAGGCCCTGCGTCCCGGCGGACCTCTGGTGGTGAACGCGGTGACGGTGGAGAGTCAGGCCCTGGTGCTCGGCTGGCATCGACGGCACGGCGGAACGACGCGCAGGGTGATGATCGAGTCCGTCGAACCCCTGGGGTCGATGAACACCTGGCGCCCAGCGCTTCCCATCGTGCAATGGATTCTGCACAAACACGTCGACGGCGGGGCGCAATGACGGTCTACTTCATCGGCGCCGGACCGGGTGCGCCCGATCTGATCACCGTGCGCGGCGCCCGAATCCTGGGTCGATGCCGCACCTGCCTCTATGCGGGCTCGCTCGTGCCGCCCGAACTGCTCGATCTGTGTCCACCCGATGCGACCCTCGTCAACACCGCACGAATGCCGCTGGGTGACATCATCTCCCGGATCGTCGACGCGGATTCCTCTGGCCACGACATCGCGCGGCTGCATTCCGGCGATCTCTCCCTGTACTCGGCGCTCACCGAGCAACAGCGGGAACTGAGGGCGCGTGGTATCGGTTACGAGATCGTGCCCGGCGTACCGGCGTTCGCGGCCGCCGCCGCCGCCCTGGACGTGGAGCTCACGACACCCGGGGTCGGGCAGAGCCTGCTCATCACCCGGGTGTCCACCCTGTCGACCGACATGCCACCCGGCGAGGAGCTCTCGCGCCTCGCAGCAACCGGAGTCACCCTCGCGCTGCACCTCGCCGCTCATCGGGCCGAACAGATCGTCGATGCCCTCGCCCCGCATTACGGTGCCGAATGTCCTACGGCCACAGTCGCCTTCGCCAGCCGACCCGATCAGCAGGTGATCCGCTGTGCGCTGCGGGAGCTACCCGCAGCCCTCGCTGAGGCCGGGATTCGCCGGACCGCGGTGATCTTTGTCGGCCGCGTCCTCGATCCGCACACCCACCCCGGTGTCACCGACAGTTACCTGTACTCCCACGCCCGGATGGGTAAGCTCCGGTCGGATCCGGGGTCCGTGCAGTGAGCGGGCGTGTTCTCATCCTCGGTGGCACCGGCGAGGCACGGGATCTCGCCGCGCGGGCCCAGGCCGCGGGGATGGACGTCATCAGTTCCCTGGCCGGCCGCGTCCGCGACCCACGGCTACCCGTCGGCGAGGTTCGGATCGGCGGCTTCGGGGGAGTCGACGGATTGCGAACGTGGATCGGCGACAACATGATCCACGCCGTCGTCGACGCCACCCATCCCTTTGCCACGCGGATCACCGGCAACGCGGTCGCCGCGACGTCCGCAACCGACGTGCCGTTCCTCCGCCTGCGCCGACCACCCTGGACACCGGATCCCGCCGACGACTGGTCGTGCGTCCCCGACATCGCCGCGGCAGCAGATGAGATCGCCGGTCGTCGAGCACGCGTCCTGCTGACGACCGGCCGCCAGGACGTCGGTGCCTTCGCCGGGATCGACTCGGCATGGTTCCTCATCCGCGTCGTCGACCCACCGGAGGCGTCGTTGCCGCCCCACCATCAGATCCTGCGATCACGGGGACCGTACCACCTCGACGATGAGCGGAACCTGCTGCGCGACAACCGTATCGATGTCCTGGTGACCAAGAACAGCGGGGGCGGACTGACCCACTCGAAACTCGTCGCCGCACGTGAGCTCGGCGTCGAGGTGATCATGGTCGAGCGCCCGCCCGAACCGCCGGGAATCCGCGTGGTATCGAATGCGGCACAAGCGATGTCGTGGTTGACCAGCTGACTTCCGGTGTCCAGAGAGGTCACTGCTGAGCCGTCCGAGGTGGACCGATGCAGGCCGGTGTCCTCAGCGGTGACCCTGGTGGACCGGGTATCGCACCGCCATCAGCCCGGTGCATGCCGCGGCGTATAGACCAGCGCGCCGGCGGTACGTCCCACCGCGGTGGTCGCCGACGATCCGATGATCAGCAGGGTGCGCATGTCGACGCTCGCCGGATCGAGTTCGCCGACTGTGGTGGTGAGCACCGATTGGGTCGGACCGCCGACGTCGCGTCCCACCACCACCACACGGTCCTCGGAGATCCGTTCCAGCAGAAGCATTTTCAGCGCACCAACCTGCCAGCCACGGGCCGACGACCCGGGATTGTAGACGGCGATGACGAGGTCGGCGTCGAGCGCGGCGATGATACGGCGTTCGATCAGCTCCCATGGCTTGAGGCGGTCGGAGAGCGAGATGACCGCGAAGTCGTGACCCAGTGGGGCGCCGACGGTGGAGGCCACCGCCGTCGCGGCGGTCATACCCGGCACCACGCGAACGGGAACGTCGTGCCAGCGTGGCTCGGCGGCCACCTCGGCGACCGCCGCCGCCATCGCGAACACCCCGGGGTCACCGGAGGAGACCACCGCAACCCGCGCGCCGTGGGCGGCCAGATCGAGCGCGAACTCGGCCCGCTCGGCCTCCACCCGGTTATCGCTCGCATGCACCCGTTGACCCGGTCGCGTCGTCACCCGGCGCAAGTAGGTCGTGTAGCCGACGAGATCGGTCGCGGCGGCGAGTTCGGCGCGAACCTGCGGCGTCGTCCACAGATCGTGACCAGGTCCCAATCCGACGACGACCACCTCGCCCGTCGAGTCGCCGACCGCAGGATCCTGTTCGGCGAAACGGGGATTGTTGCGGCGGCCGGCTACGACGACGATCGAGAAGTACGGCACCCGGGTCGAATCCACCTCCGCGGCCGGCTCCACTCGCTGCACGGTGGTGGACGCTCGTTCGACGTACCATGCCTCGTCGAGCCGACCGGTGGCCCGCAGCGCCTCGCGTACCCGGTCGAAGGTTCTGCCGAGCTTAATAACCACGATCGCGTCCGCGGAGGCGAAACGGAACCGCAGTTCCTCCGCCGACGCGGTGCCGGGTACCACCGTGAGGGTCTCGTCGCCTTCGACCAGTGGCACACCGGTGGCTGCCGACGCGGCACTCACCGAGGTGACCCCGGGAATGATCTCGGCCTCGAACTCGTCCGCGAGCCGTTTGTGCATGTGCATATACGAGCTGTAGAAGAGCGGATCACCCTCGGCGAGCAGCGCTACATCGCGACCCGCTCGCAGATGGGCGGCGAGCGTCCGGGCGCTCTCGGCGTAGAAGTCGTCCAGCGCGCCCTGATAGCCACGCGGATGATCGGTGGTCTCGGTGGTCACCGGATACATCAGGCGTTCCTCGCTCTGCCCGCCCGTCAGATAGGGCTCGGCGACCGAGCGCGCGATGCTGTTCCCGTGCCGCGCACAGTGATAGGCGATCACATCGGCCTCGGCAATGGCTCGTGCCGCCTTCACCGTGACCAATTCGCTGTCCCCGGGTCCCAGGCCGACGCCCCACAGTTTTCCGGTCATACCTCGCTCGCATTCGCGAGGGCGTTGAGAGCGGCTGCCGTGATCGCCGAACCGCCCCGGCGTCCGGTGACGGTGATGAACTCGAGATCGGTCCGCTCAGCCAGAGCCGCACAGGATTCCGCGGCCCCGACGAAACCGACCGGGGCACCCACTATTGCTGCCGGACGCGGCGCACCCTCGTCGATGAGGTCGAGCAGGGCGAACAGCGCCGTCGGCGCGTTACCGATCGCCACCACGGAGCCCTCGAGTCGCGGCAACCAATACTGGAGGGCCGCAGCAGTTCTCGTGGTGCCCATCTCGTCGGCGAGCGCCGGCAATCCCGGCTCGCCGAGGTAGCACACGACGTCATTGTCGGCCGGCAGTCGCTTGCGGGTCACGCCGGCAGCGACCATCGAGGCGTCGCACAGGATCGGGGCCCGCGCGGCGAGTGCCGCACGTGCGGCGACAACGACCCCGTCGGTGGCGACCACATCAGCCGGCAGATCCGTCTGTCCGCAGGCATGGATCATCCGTACAACGACGGTTGCCACGTCCGGGGCGAATGCCGAGAGGTCCGCCTCATCGCGGATGGTTGCGAAGGACTGCCGGTAGATCGCGGCACCGTCACGCAGGTAGTCAGTCATGGTGGCGTCAGTGTAGCCAGCGCCGCCTTCTGACCCGATCGTCGCGTGCATGGGTAGGTGGGGTAGGCACGAAAACTGCTCGACCGGCGGATAGGGCGGTTCAACCCGCGGTGGTGGAGCCGGGTCGTGGGTGGGTTCGGTATCCGTCGGGTTCGGCCTCCACGCGAAGATGCTGTGTGGCAGGTGATCCGCAACCGCGGCCGCACCCCACCCAGTGCTCGCGTACGGTGACCGGGGCGCCGTCGCGAACCCGGGCGAGCAGATCGTCACGAACCGGTGCGAGGCCGCTGGCGCACCCCGGGGCCCCGGCGCAGCAGCTCACCAGCGCCCACGGGGACGCGGCGTCGAAGATGAGTCCCATCGGAGCGAGCACGCGCACAACGGTTTCCGCGACTGCTTCGGAGAGATCGCAGATGAGGATCTCCCGGTCCGGGGTGATGATGATCGGCGTGTCGATCGCGGCGAGGAACTCGGCCAGTCGCGACGGGATCCGAGCGAGTTCGACCACTGCACCGAGCATGACGGCGCCGTCGTCCTGGTCGAACCAGCCGACCACCGGTCCCGCGGCGTCGCCGAGGTCGAGATCGCGACGAATGGGCTCGTTCAGGCCGGCCCGTGCTCTCTCACCGAGCCCGGCCAGCGTCTCGGCGTCGAGATCGGATATCCGCCACGCCGTGCCCGCCACAGCCGCGAACTCGCGCGCGACGCCGAGCATCGCGGCGACCACGGCATCGGTCCCGACGGCCGACCCCCACGTCTCTCCGGCCACCACGATGTCGACCGCCGGACCACGCTCGGTGGTCATGCGGGCAACCGCGCACACGTCGGGATCCCGCCGCAGGATGTCGCCGCGGCCGTCGTCGAGGCCGAACAGGAACCGGCCCGACAGCGAGGCGAGCCGATCGTCGGCCCGCAAGGCCTCGTCGAGCGGTGCGATCAGGGCGCGGACGTCGCCGATGCCACCAATGCGTCCGCTGAGCGGGCCGGCCGCGATGTTGCGCACCTTCTCATGGGTTGCACTCGGCACCAGCCCCGCCTCGAGGACGATCTCCGCAACCGCGTCCACGTCGGTGATCCCGCGCAGCTGGATGTTCGCGCGGGCCGTCAGCTCGAGATGGCCGTCGCCGAACTCGGCGGCGGCACGAGCGAGATGGGCGAGCTGCGGGCCGGTGATCTCCCCACCGGGCAGCCGAATCCGGGCCAGGTGCCCGTCGGCCGCCGCGTGCGTGCTGAACACGCCGGGGCAGCGATCGGTGACAGATCGACCAGGGGACTGGCTCACCTGTTCAGGGTACGGCGGGACCAGAAACGCGATGCCCTAGGCTTGACGCACCGAGAGCGACAGAAGCCGGTGCGAGTCCGGCGCGGTCGCGCCACTGTGACGGCGCCCCGAACCGGAACCCCGGGGTACCGAAGCCAGACCTGCGCCCCCGGCACCGACGTCATCCACGGCACGCCACGACATCCGGGCGCGACATCCCGGCGAGGAGAACCATGATCCTGCTGCTCTCGACCTCCGACACCGACCTGCTCACCGCAGCGGCGGCCGCCGAACGCGACGGGGTCGAGCTCACCGGCGCCAACCCGTCGCGCATCCTCGTCGACGACATCCCCGGACTCGCCGACTCCGCCGACATCGTCGTGGTGCGCATCCTGGGTGGCACCCGGGCGTGGGAGGACGGGCTGGCGGCGGTGGCCGCCACCGGCAAACCGCTCGTCGTCTGCTCCGGTGAGCAACAGCCCGATCCGGACCTGATGGCGCACTCGACGGTCCCGGCGGGAGTCGTGGCGCAGGCCCACAACTATCTGGCCGCGGGCGGCGTCGCCAACCTGGTCGCCCTGCACAACTTTCTGTCCGACACCGTGTTGCTGACCGGCCTCGGTTTCGATCCGCCGGTGCAGACACCCGCATGGGGGACACTCGAACGGCGCGGACGCGACGATCTGCCCGTCTCCGCACCCACGATCGCTGTGCTCTACTACCGCGCCCAGCACCTCGCCGGGAACACCCGCTACGTCGACGCCCTCTGCGCCGCCATCGAGGACCGCGGCGCCCGAGCGCTGCCGGTGTTCTGCGCATCGCTGCGAACCGCGCCCGACGACCTCATCGAACTCCTCGGTACCGCCGACGCCCTGGTGGTGACGGTGCTCGCCGCCGGTGGTGCCACCCCGGCCACCGCGTCGGCCGGCGGCGACGACGAGGCCTGGAACATCGAACGCCTTGCCGCCCTGGACATCCCGATCCTGCAGGGACTCTGCCTGACCGGCTCACGGGAGGACTGGGCGAGTAGTGACGACGGGCTCTCTCCGCTCGACGTGGCCACCCAGGTGGCGGTGCCCGAATTCGACGGCCGCATCATCACGGTTCCGTTCTCGTTCAAGGAGTTCGACGACGACGGGTTGCCCTGGTACCAGCCCGACCCGGAACGCTGCGCGCGGGTGGCCGGTATCGCGGTGGCCCATGCCCGCCTGCGGACGATCGCGCCCGCCGAGCGTCGTATCGCGATCATGCTCTCGGCGTATCCCACCAAACACGCGCGCATCGGCAACGCCGTCGGCCTCGACACCCCGCGGAGCCTGTTGCGGCTCCTCGAAGCCCTGCGCGACGCCGGGTACCACCTCGGTGAGACACCCATTCCCGGTGTCGCCGAAGATGATTCGGACGCGCTCATTCACGCCGTCATCGATGCCGGTGGGCAGGATCCGGACTGGCTCACCGAGGAAGCCCTGGCCGCCAACCCGATCCGGATGCCGGCCGCCGACTATCGGGACTGGTATGCGACGCTGCCCGCCGCGCTGCGGTCGGGAATGGAGGAGCACTGGGGTCCCGCACCCGGCGAGCTGTTCGTGGATCGTTCCCGAAATCCCGACGGCGACATCGTGATAGCTGCCCTGACTTTCGGCAACATCGTCATCATGGTGCAGCCGCCGCGCGGCTTCGGCGAGAATCCGGTCGCGATCTATCACGACCCCGACCTCCCGCCGTCGCATCACTACCTCGCGAGTTACCGGTGGCTGGCCGCGCAGACCGGGTTCAACGCCGACGCCGTCGTCCACGTCGGCAAACACGGCAACCTCGAGTGGCTGCCCGGGAAGACTCTCGGCATGTCCGCCGAGTGCGGCACCGATGCCGCGCTCGGTGATCTGCCGCTGATCTATTCCTTCCTGGTCAACGATCCCGGCGAGGGCACGCAGGCCAAGCGACGTGCGCACGCCGTGCTGGTCGATCATCTGATCCCGCCGATGGCGCGTGCCGAGTCCTACGGTGACATCGCTCGACTCGAGCAGCTGCTCGATGAGCACGCCAACATCTCCGCGCTGGACCCGGCCAAGCTGCCCGCAATCCGCCAGCAGATCTGGACTCTGCTGACCGCGGCCAAGATGGACCACGACCTCGGTCTGGCCGAACGACCCGACGAAGACGTCTTCGACGACATGTTGTTGCACGTCGACGGCTGGCTCTGCGAGATCAAGGACGTGCAGATCCGCGACGGGCTGCACGTGCTGGGTGAGCCGCCCCGCGACGACGCGGAGGTCGACCTGGTGCTGGCGATGTTGCGGGCCCGCCAGCTGTGGGGCGGAACCAGCGCGTTGCCGGGTCTGCGTGAGGCGCTCGGCCTCGTCGAGGACGGCGCGCAGGCACGTGGCGATGTCGATGCCGTCGAGACACTGGCGCGTGAACTCGTGGCCGCGTGCGCCAAGGGGGAGTGGAGCGAGGATGCGGTGGCCCGGGCCGCCGACGGCCATCCGGCCGCCGTGGCCGATGTGCTGGGCTTCGCCGCCCGGGAAGTGGTGCCGAGACTGCGCCAGACGACCGGGGAGATCCCGCGGGTACTGCACGCTCTCGATGGCGGGTTCATCCCGGCCGGACCGAGCGGATCGCCGCTGCGCGGACTGATCAACGTGCTGCCCACCGGCCGCAACTTCTACTCGGTGGACCCCAAGGCGGTTCCGTCGCGACTCGCCTGGGAGACCGGCCGCGCGATGGCCGACTCGCTGCTCGAGCGCTACCTGACCGACCACGGCCACCATCCGGCGTCGGTCGGATTGTCGGTGTGGGGAACGAGCGCCATGCGGACCTCCGGCGACGACGTCGCCGAAGTGCTCGCGCTGCTCGGCGTGATGCCCGTCTGGGACGAGGCATCACGACGGGTGACCAGTCTGGAACTCATCGACCTCGCCGAACTCGGCCGGCCCCGCATCGACGTCACCGTCCGCATCTCCGGCTTCTTCCGGGATGCGTTCCCGCATGTCGTGACGATGCTCGACGACGCGGTGGCGCTCGCCGCGGCCGCTGACGAGCCCGACGACCAGAACTTCGTCGCCGCGCATGTCCGGGCATCGCTCGCCGACCACGGCGACCACCGGCGGGCCATCACGCGCGTCTTCGGGTCCAAACCCGGAACCTACGGGGCGGGCCTGCTGCAGCTGATCGACTCGCGCGACTGGCGCAGCGACGAGGACCTCGCCCGCGTCTACACCGAATGGGGCGGTTACGCCTACGGCCGCGACCTCGCGGGTGTGCCCGCCGTCGACGACATGCGCTCGGCCTACCGTCGGATCGCGGTCGCGGCCAAGAACACCGACACCCGTGAACACGACATCGCCGACTCCGACGACTACTTCCAGTACCACGGCGGCATGGTCGCCACCGTGCGCGCGCTGACCGGCACCGCCCCGGATGCCTACATCGGCGACAGCACCCGCCCCGACGCGGTGCGCACCCGCACCCTGTCGGAGGAGACCAGCCGGGTCTTCCGGGCCCGGGTGGTCAATCCGCGCTGGATCTCGGCGATGCAGCGCCACGGCTACAAGGGTGCCTTCGAGATGGCGGCCACCGTCGACTATCTCTTCGGCTACGACGCCACCACCGGTGTGGTCGCGGACTGGATGTACGAGAAGCTGACCGAGGCCTACGTGCTGGACGAGGCGAATCAGCAGTTCATGCAGCAGTCGAATCCGTGGGCGCTGCACGGCATCGCCGAACGCCTGCTGGAAGCCGCCGAACGCGACCTGTGGGAGGCGCCGCCCACCGCGATGCTCGATGCGTTGCGCTCGGTGTACCTGCAGGCCGAAGGCGAGATCGAGGGCCGGGGAACCGACTGAGGGGTCCGGTTCGTTGCACGGGGGAGACTTCGATGAGGTTCCCCCGGACGCAGACGTGCCGGTGCGCGGACCTCGCAGAAAGGCAGGAAGCCATGCGCCTGCGTCACATGTTCTTCGTCTATGTGGTGGCGGAGTTGGCCGCCTTCGTCGCCATCGGGATGACCCTGGGCTTCGGTTGGGCCATTCTCATCAGTCTGGCCGCCGGGTTGCTCGGACTCGTGATCCTGCAATGGCAGGGCCGCAAGGTGTTCGGTCAGCTGCGCAGCGCGTCGCGCAACGAGGTCGACCCGGCCGGACCATTGGCCGACAGCGCCCTGTTCGCCGTGGCGACCGTGTTGCTGATCGTGCCCGGAGTGGTGTCGACCGCCGTCGGCGTCCTGATGCTGGCCCCACCGGTCCGCACACTGGCCCGTCCGGCCATCGTCGCGGTGGGTGCGCGGCGCGTGGCGACCGCGATGGATCGGGCGGGGGTGTACGCGACCGGTGTCTATCGGGGCGGCGTCGCAGGTGGTGACGTGATCGACGGGACCGTCGTCGACTCGGACCCGGCCCGGACTTCGCGGACCTCGCCGCCGTCGGGTGTCGCCGGGCAGCTGCCGCAGGGCCGCTGAGGATCACCGCGCCCGCGCAGGGCAGACTTGACCACCGTGCCGACCGAACTGCTCCTCGGCGGAGCCGTGTACTCCGCAACCGTGCCCCATGGGACCGCGATTGCCGTCACCGACGGCATGGTGGTGTGGGTCGGTAGTGACGACGTCGGACGGGCGTTGCACCCCGACGCGCACGTCACCGACCTGGGCGGCCGGTTCGTGGCACCCGCCTTCGTCGACTCCCACGTCCACCTCACCTCGACCGGGCTCGCGCTCCTGGGGCTGACCCTCAACGACGCCACCGGTCGTCGGGACTGTCTGGCCCGGGTCGGCGCTGCGGTACCCGGCCTCGACGACGGCGAGGTCCTCTGGGGACTCGGGTGGGACGATTCCACCTGGTCGGGGCCCGATGCCGACGACCGGCGGTTCCCGACGACCTCGGAACTCGACGCGGTGGCCGACAACCGCCCGGTCTATCTGGCCCGCATCGACGAGCATTCCGCGGTGGCCTCCACCGCGCTGCGCCGGCTGGTCCCGGACCTGGAGCAGGCTGCCGGCTATCACCCGGAGGAGCCGCTGACCGCCGAGGCCCACCACCTGGTCCGGGGCGCGGCCCGGCAGCTGCTCACCCCGGCACACCGCGCCCGCGCCCAGCGGCGCGCGCTCGACCTCGCCGCCTCCCGGGGTGTGGTGGCCGTGCACGAGAACGGCGGCCCCGACATCAGTGGGCTCGACGACTTCCTGGCCCTCGCCGACCTCGCCCACCCGGTCGAGGTGCGTCGCTACTGGGGACAGGCGGTCAGCGACGCCGACCACGCCGCCGAACTGGCCGCGATCACCCGGGCCGACGCGCTCGGGGGTGACCTTTTCATCGACGGCGCCATCGGATCGCACACCGCGTGGCTCACCGAGCCGTACGCCGACGACCCACAGAGCATCGGCATCTGCTACCTCGACCGCGAGGCGATCCGCACCCATGTGCGCGCCTGCACCCAGGCCGGCATCCAGGCAGGTTTCCACGTCATCGGCGACGCCGGTACCGAGGCGGTGGTGAGCGTCTTCGACGAGCTCGCCACCGAACTCGGTACGCCCGCCCTGGCACGCTGCGCCCATCGCCTCGAGCACGCCGAGATGGTGTCGGCCGCACAGGCCGACGTCTTGGCCCGCTGCGGCGTCATCGCGAGCATGCAACCGCTGTTCGATGCGGCCTGGGGCGGTCCCGGTGAGCTCTACTCCCAGCGTCTGGGCGACCACCGTGCTCCCGGCCTCAACGACTTCGCCATGCTGGCCAAAGCCGGTGTGGCGCTGTCCTTCTCGTCGGACGCCCCGGTGACCGACATCGACCCGTGGGCCACCATCCGCGCGGCGGTGCACCACCATCGGCCACGCAACGCCATCTCCGCGCGCGGCGCGTTCGCCGCCTGCACCCGGGGTGGCTGGCGGGCCGGCGGCATCAACGACGGCCTGACCGGAACCCTGGAACCGGGCGCCCGGGCCGCCTACGCCATCTGGAACGTCGAGGACATGGTGGTCGCCGGGTCGCATGCCGGCGTCGCGCGGTGGTCCACCGACCCTCGCTCACGTGTGCCCGCCCTGCCCGACGTCGCTCCCGACGCATCCCTGCCCACCTGTGTGCGGACGGTGCACCGCGATCGCATCGTCTTCGACCGGGGCGAACTGTGAGCCGAATCTGGGTGCTGCGCACCGCGGTCGCGGCGGTCGCCGGGATCGCGATGTGGGCGGCGTTCCCGCCGCACACCTGGTGGTTCTGTGCGGTCATCGGCACCGGATTGCTGTTCGGTGTGCTCAGCATCGGGCGACCGCGGGCGCGTACCGGAGCCTGGCTGGGCTTCGTGTTCGGTCTCGGTTTCTTCGTTCCGCTGCTGCCGTGGATCGGCGTCTACGTCGGTCCACTGCCCTGGCTGGCACTGGCCGTCGTCCTCGCCGTCTATCAGGCACTGTTCGGGGTCATCGCCGTCATCACCATGCGGCTGGGCTGCCCGCCACTGTGGTTCACCGTGTCCTGGGTATTCGTCGAAGCACTGCGATCGGGTTTCCCGTTTGGTGGATTCCCGTGGGGGAGAGCAGCATTCAGTCAGGTCGACGGGCCGCTGCTGCCACTGGCGTCCGCCTTCGGCGCACCGGGGGTGTCGGCCGGCGTCGCGCTCTTCGGCTCGGGCGTCGTCTGGTTGCTCGCGGTGCTCTACCGCGCCTACCGGACCAGCGGGCAACCCGGCGGTCCCGGTGTCCGGGTGGCGTTCCTGGCTGTCGTCGTGGCCCTGCTCGCGCCGATGTCCGCGATCGCGCTCACCCCGTCGACGCTGGAGAAGACCGTGTCGTCCTCCTCGACCAAGGTCGCGGCGATCCAGGGCAACGTGCCCCGGCTCGGTCTCGAATTCAATGCGCAGCGTCGCGCGGTCCTCGACAACCATGTACGCACGACATATGCGCTCGCCGCCGCGGTGGACGCCGGTACCGCCGAACGCCCCGACATCGTCTTCTGGCCAGAGAACGCCTCGGACATCTCGCCGCTGACCAACGCCGACGCCGCAGCCGTGATCACCGCGGCGTCCATCGCCGTCGGGGCGCCGATCCTCGTCGGCACCCTGGTGCGCAACGCGGACGGACGGCCCACCAACACCGTTCTGGTGTGGGACGGGCAGCGTGGACCGATCGACCGCTACGACAAACACATCGTGCAGCCGTTCGGTGAGTATCTACCGTGGCGACCCTTCTTCCGGATGTTCTCCTCGTATGCGGACATGGCCGGTAACTTCGCGCCCGGGACCGGCAGTTCGGCCGTGATGGTGCCCACTCGATCCGGGAATGTCGACGTCGGTATCGCGACCTGCTGGGAGGTGGCCTTCGACCGGGCCGCGCGCGATGCCGTGGACGACGGCGCACAGATCCTGTTCGTCCCGACCAACAACGCCACCTTCGGCCGGTCCACCATGACCTACCAGCAGCTGGCCATGTCGCAGGTGCGGGCCGTCGAGCACGGGCGGGCCGTGGTGGTCGCCGCAACGAGCGGCGTCAGTGCCATCGTCGAACCCGATGGCACAATGACGTCACAGTCGGGCGTGTTCACCTCCGCGGTGCTGGCCAATCGCCTACCACTGCACGAGGGCCGCACGTTGGCGACCCGGCTCGGGGACTGGCCGCAGACCGTCGCCGTGGTCGTTGCACTGGTGGGGCTTTTGGTTGCGATCAGGCGGCGTACTAGGTTCACAGACGGACCACGGGTCCCACCGGCGGCAACGCAGCCCGCCACGGTGAGGCCCTCCGGTGAGACAAAGGAGCTCGATGGCATCGGGGAGTGACGCTACGTCCGGGACGGGACATCCCGACGATGCACGGCAGCGGATCGTCGCCGACGACGGCGCCGGGGCGCTTGTCGTGGTGCCCACGTTCAACGAGCGCGACAACCTGCCGGCGATCATCAAACGTCTGCACACAGCTCTCCCGGGCACCCATGTCCTGGTAGTCGACGATTCCAGCCCGGACGGTACCGGCCGGGTCGCCGACGAACTCGCCGCCGCCGACGATGCGGCCCGCATCCACGTCCTGCACCGGGTCGAGAAGGACGGCCTCGGCCGGGCCTACCTCGCCGGATTCGCCTGGGGGCTGGCGCGCGACTATCAGGTCATCATCGAGATGGACGCCGACGGCAGTCACGCCCCCGAGCAACTCCACCGCCTGCTCAACGGCATCAACGAGGGTGCCGACCTCGTCATCGGATCGCGCTACGTGCCCGGTGGCAGACTCGTGAACTGGCCCAAACGACGCGAGTTCCTGTCGCGCGGGGCCAACACCTACGCGCGGCTGGCTCTGGGAGCCCAAGTCCACGACATCACCGCAGGTTATCGCGCCTATCGGCGGATCGTGTTGGAGAAGATCGCGCTCGACACGATCGAGTCGGCGGGCTACTGCTTCCAGATCGACCTGGCATGGCGAACCGTGCGCGCCGGTTTCGACGTGCGTGAGGTGCCCATCACCTTCACCGAACGCGAAGTCGGTGAATCCAAGATGAGCGGCGGCGTGATGACCGAGGCCTTCACGATGGTCGCGCGGTGGGGTATCGCCGGCCGGCTGGAGAAATGGGGAATCGGTCGCTCGCGCTGAGAGCGCGAGCGACCTACACCACCACTAGTTGGTGACGCCCTTACGGCGCTGCTTGAGCAGGTCGAGACGCTCGTTGAGCAGCACCTCGAGCTCCTCCTCGCTGCGGCGTTCGAGCAGCATGTCCCAGTGGGTACGCGGCGGCTTGACCTTCTTCTCCTCGGGCTCGGCGCCCTCGAGGATGGTGCCCTCCATGCCATTCTTGCACGGCCACTTCGACGGCACCTCGGCCTCGTCGGCGAAGGGGACGTCGAAGATCTCACCGTTGTCGGTGCGGTACTGGACGATGCGACGGGGCGCGAGGTCGTGGTCGCGATCGGTCTCGTAGCTCACCGCACCGAGGCGGCTACCCCGAAGTACTCGATCTGCCATGGAAATGTCCTCCAGCTTTCGTCGACTGAAATCTCGATCTCGATTGTCTCGGCGGCACTGCTCGGCCTGGTGCTCACGACCGGCGACAGTGTCGTCAACAGACCCATGCTACCCGCCCGACACCCGCCGGACGCTGCACGCGCACGCACATACGGCGCGGTAGGTTTGCCATGTGGAATCCACCCGCCGTCGTCAGCGCCCGTACGCGTGCGCGTGGTGTGGGCGGACCATGGTGGACTCCGAGCTCGGCCGGCGTCGAAAGTACTGCAAACGATCGTGCCGGCAGCGCGCCTACGAGCAGAGAACGCTGGTCGAGGGCACGGCTATTCCCGCCGACGCGATCATCCTCTCCGCAGCCGAGGCGGCCGACCTCGGCGATCGATTGTTCGCCCTGCGGTGCGCGGCCGAGGACCTCGACACCGCGCTCGCCGAACAGGCCGACACCGCGACGCTGACCGAACTCGCCGCCGAGGTGGTCTCCCTGGCCCGGGAAGCCGAGAAGTTGCGTTGACGATCCGCATCTTCGGATTGTCCGCGGTCGTGACACTGCTCGCGCTGGCCGTCGCCTTCGCCTATCGGGGATGGACCGGGCTCGCACTGTGCGCCATCCTCGGTGTCCTCGAGGTGTCGCTGTCCTTCGACAACGCCGTGATCAACGCGACGATCCTCGAGCGGATGAGCGAGTTCTGGCAGCGCATGTTCCTCACCGTCGGCGTCATCATCGCCGTCTTCGGGATGCGCCTGTTCTTCCCGCTCGCCATTGTCTGGGTGACCGCGGGTCTCGATCCGGCCGATGCCTTCCGGCTCGCGATGAATCCGCCCGCCGACGGCAGCGAGTACTTCGCCGACGGCAGTCCCAGCTACGAGACGATCCTGCACGACGCGAACCCGCAGATCGCGGCGTTCGGTGGGATGTTCCTGCTCTTGCTGTTCCTCAACTTCGTGCTGAGCGACCGCGAGAACACCTGGCTGACCTGGTTCGAACGTCCGCTCGCCGCGCTCGGCAAACTCGATCAGCTCGCGGTCGTCATCGCGGCCGCGGCGTTGCTGGCGGTGGCCCAGTTCCTCGCCGCCGAGGACAAGCGGGCGACGGTCCTCGTCGCCGGCCTGCTCGGCATCATCACCTACATCCTGGTCGACGGCCTGAGTTCCCTGTTCGCCGGGCAGGGCCACGACCGTGCCGCCGGATCCGGCGACGGATCCGGCGGTGCGACCGGTCCGACGGCGGTCACCAGGGCAACCGGCAAAGCCGGGTTCTTCCTGTTCCTCTACCTCGAGGTACTCGACGCGTCGTTCTCCTTCGACGGCGTGATCGGTGCCTTCGCGATCACACCGGACCCGATCATCATCGCACTCGGCCTCGGCTTCATCGGCGCGATGTTCGTCCGGTCCATCACGATCTTCCTCGTCCGCAAGGGCACCCTGGCGGAGTATCGCTACCTCGAACACGGTGCGCACTGGGCCATCGGTGCACTCGCGGTGATCCTGCTGACCAGCGTCAAGGTGCACATCCCCGAGATCATCACCGGCCTGATCGGCGTCGCCTTCATCGGCGCCGCACTGCTGAGCAGCATCCGGGCCAATCGACGTGACTCCCGCGCGAACGTCGTACGACTAGGCTCCCAGGCGTGAGCGCCCACAAGGGTTCAGATCCGGCCGGTTCAGATCCACCGGCGTCCCCCGAGGACCGCGCCGGCGCGGACGTCACGCCGGCGCGCCGCGCATCGGAGTTCCTGGCGCGGACCAATGCCAGCGATGGTGCCGTCAAGGCCGCCCGGGCCGCCCGGCGGCTCCTGCCCGAGGCCCCGCCACCCACCGCGGGCGACCGCGCCTCGGCACGCCTGGCGCGGTTGATCGGAGAGGCCGGGTCCGAGCGGCCCAGTGCCGTCCGCGAACTCGGGCTCGCGACGGTGCAGGTCTGGCAGTCGCTGGTCCGGCGCGGTCCACGCACCGACCGGCCGGTCCCGGCGACCATCCTGTTCACCGATCTGGTGAACTTCTTCACGTGGGCGCTGCGCGTCGGTGACGAACAAGTGCTCCGGCTGCTCGCCGAGGTCAACGACGTCACGCGGACCGTGGTGGTCCGCCGCGGCGGCACCATCGTCAAACACCTCGGGGACGGGGCCATGGCCGTGTTCACCGACGGAACCGAGGCGATCGAGGCGGGGTACGAGACGATCTGCGCGGTGAGCGCGCTCACCATCGACGGCTACCGTCCGCAACTCCGGGCGGGCGTGCA
Organism: Gordonia bronchialis DSM 43247; assembly: GCF_000024785.1. Classification (NCBI taxonomy): domain Bacteria; kingdom Bacillati; phylum Actinomycetota; class Actinomycetes; order Mycobacteriales; family Gordoniaceae; genus Gordonia; species Gordonia bronchialis. The sequence continues at coordinate 2,666,127 of NC_013441.1, forward strand.
CACCGGAACCCCGCGCGCGGTCGGCGACGACTACCTCGGTGTCGACGTGAACATCGCGGCGCGGGTCGCCGCGGCCGCCGGCCCGGGGGAGTTGCTCGCGAGCGCCGACACGCTCGACGTCGCCGAGGCCGATCGGTACGTCCGGCGCCGGCGCCGGTTCAAGGCCAAAGGGGTGCCCGCCGACCTCGAGGTCTACTCGGTCATTCCCCGCTATTCGGACTGATCACGCCCCGCGTTCGGCTCGTGTTCGCACACCGCATGACACGATTGCGATCATTGTGGATAGCACGCTGTTATCTGTCGCGCGACCGGTGTACAAAGGACCTCGACAGGGCCTCGGCGGTGGTGGGCGCCTCGCTCTCGAGAGCCGGAGCGCCCCGGCCCGAACAACATTCGAACGACCTTCGGTCAGAACAACTTGGTGGTGGCATCGCGTGGCAATCAACAGCAAGCAGCAGGAGATGCTGCAATTCGAGACCAGCTGGTACTCCCTCGGTGGCGGGTCGTCGCGTCAGATCATCGAACAGTTCGGTCTGTCCGATCGTGACTTCTTCTCCGAAGTCGATCGGCTCGTCGACACGGACCCGCCAGAAGCGTTGAGCAGAGCCGAACTTCGCCGCATGCGTGAAGTCATCCGGCGACGCCTGTGGATGGCGCGCTGAGTCACCTCGGACGAGTAATCTCGGCAGCGTGACCCCGTTCTCCGACGACGAACTCGCCGAGTTCTACCGCGAGATCGAGGGACGCACCGCCACGGGACGGCCACGTCGACGAACCGGCTCCCGCCTCGAGCCGGCCCAGCCGTGCCCGACACCGGACAAAAGCGCCTTCGGCACCCACGCCGCCGCTCTCGACGCGATCGCGTACTCCCGTCTGCACCGCCCCCGCGCCCCGCAGCTGCGAAGCTATCGATGCGCTTGCGGCGCATGGCATATCACGAGCTCGGCGCCACGGCCCGGATTCGACGAGCCGGGCTCGTCGGCCACCGCCCGGTCCGGGCGCGTTCGCCGGAAAGGGAAGAAGAAACGGTGAATCCGTTGGCTGTCACCGGGGTCCGGGTGGAACTGAGTGCTCCAGAGGCCCCACTCCGCGCCGCCTACGCGGCCCTGTTGTCGGCCGATGCGCGACGCCTCGAGCGTCCCAACGCGCACATCGTGGCGGGTCCGGGCCCGGCCCATCGTGTGCTCTTCGAGGTCGACGACGTCAACGGGGCCGCTCGCCTGCTGGGTCGGCGCGGGTTGCCGGTCGCTGGGCCGACCGAGGCCGCACCGCCCGGGCTCACCGGCGACGACGTGCGGACCGCATCGTCGGTGCCGCTGGGTATCTGCGCCGCGCGCAGGCCTGCGGAGTCGTTCGGGTCGTCGGACACCGACATCACCGGCATCGACCATCTCGTCTTCATGTGCAATGACCGTGATCAGGCGGTGGCCCTCTTCGGGGCCACCCTCGGCCTGGATTTTCGGCTCGACCGCCGAATCCCCGACGTCGGTGCGCCTGGGCCCGAGACGCCCGAGTCGGGCGAGCCCGCAACCGACGTCCACCAGATGTTCTTCCGCGGCGGCGAGATCATCTTCGAGGTCGTCGCGGGGGCTCCGCGCCCCGCCGACGCCGCACCGGTGGAGTTGTGGGGTATCGCCTGGCACAGCCCCGACCTCGAACGGACCCGCACCCGACTCCTCGACGCCGGCCTCTCGGTCACGCCGATCCGCGCCGGACGCAAACCCGGGACCCGCATCGCCACGGTGCGAAATGGGCCCGACCTCGCGACTCGCACCGTCATCATCGGGCCCGACGTCTGATCCGTCGGCCGTTCGCGGCGGCCGCCGACACGTCGAAAACGAGAATCTGTTCTCATTCGTCCCGCCGTGAGATAATCTGACTACATTCGTTGTCCGATTATCCCCGGAGGGGGCACCATGACCGTGATCCAGGAGAAGGCGACGGCAAGCGGGTCGCCCGACGACGTGAACGAGCAGCTCGCCGGTGGCGACCGGCTCATCAACAACCGCGACGACGAAATCGAACTGGTACCGGCCGACTCGCTCACCGCCGAACTCGCCGGCCACCTCACCTTCCTGCCCGTCAACGGTGCAGCCTTCGTGATGCAGGTGATGCACCCGGTCATCGGCGATGTGGTGGACAAGTACTCGGTCTTCCGCACCGACCCGATGGGGCGGGCCATCCGCTCGACCGATTCGGTGATGCGGTGGATCTACGGCGGCCAGGAAGCGATCGCCGAGGGACACCGGCTGCGCAAGCTCCACCAGCCGCTACAGATGCGCAACGCGGCGGGCAAACACATCAGCGCGCTGAACCCGGAGGCCTACCAGTGGGTGATCGCGACCGCGTTCCCCACCCTGCTGTCGGCAGCGCCGCTGCTCGTGGGTCGCGAGTTCGACCGCGACGAACAGCGTGAGCTCCTCGTCGACAACCGTCGCATCGCCAAGATCGTGCAGGTTCCCATGCGCGGCTATCCGGAGACCATCGAGGAGTTCGACGAGTACTTCGACGATTTCATCGAGAACAAACTGACCCGCCACCCGGTTGCCGTCGAACTGATCGAACAGATGCAGGCCGCCCCGCCGGTTCCCCGCGAGGTGCCCAAGGCCATCCGCCCGGCCGTCAAGGCGGCCGCCGCCAAGGCCGCCGTACCCCTGCAGAAGTTCAACTACCTCACCACCGTCGGCGTGATGGACCCGCGCGTGCGGGAGATCCTGGGTCTGACCTGGAGTAACCGGGAACGCAAGCAGCTCGAGCGGATGCACACCGTGCTGCGGGGGTCCTACAAGGTGCTCCCGGAACGCCTGACGTACTTTCCGCTGGCCTACCACGCGCGCCGTCAGCATGCCGCGATCCAGGCGATGAAACGTCGCGAGGCCAAGGGCGCCGCCTACATCAAGCCGAGTGCAACCGGCGCCACCTGCCCGCACCCGTGATTGGATCCGGGCGTGACCCTGTTTCAGCACATCGCCCGCGTCAACAACGCCATCACCCTGCCGATTCTGCGTCTGCCCGTCATCCGTGACCTGGCTGCCCGCTCGATCACCGTTCTCACCTACACCGGACGCAAGTCGGGAAAGTCCGTCCGCGTCCCGGTGGCCTATCGGCGCTCCGGCGACGAGGTGACGGTCGGGGTCGCCATGGCCGATCGGAAGACCTGGTGGCGAAACTTCACCGGTGCGGGCGCGCCGGTCGCACTCACCCTCGACGGCCGCGAACGCACCGGCCACGCGGTCAGCGGTCGGGACGAGAAGGGACAGGTGACCGTCCGGATCACGCTGGCCGGCTGAGCGCTCAGCGATCGGTGCCGCGCAACTCGCGCTCGACCTCCTCGGCGATCGCGAGGCAGGACGTGAGCCCCGGCGACTCGATGCCGAACAGATGGACGAGGCCGGGGATGCCGTGCGCCGCCGGACCGTCGATGACGAAGTCGGCCGCCGCTTCACCCGGTCCACTGATCTTGGGCCGGATACCGGCATAGTCCGGGACGAGGGATCGGCGGGGGAGTGCGGGCCAGTACTGCCCGATCTCGGCCTCGAAGGCGGCCGCTCGGGTCTCGTCGACGCGGTAGTCCACCCGATCGACCCATTCGACGTCGGGTCCGAATCGTCCGCGGCCGTCGAGGTCGACGGTGTAGTGCATCCCGAGGCCACCATCGACGGGGAGCGGATACACCAACCGCGAGAAGGGAACACGCCCCGACGCGACGGTGAAGTAGTTGCCCTTGGCCAGATGACGACCGGGTGTTCTCGCGTCGTGGCCCGACACCGACCGGGCCACCGACCATGCCCCGAGACCGGCGCAGTTGATCAGTTCGCGGCAGCGCAGGCGGGTGCCGTCGGACAGTTCGACGACGAACCCTGCCGAGACGGCCTCGGCGCTCGCAAGAGCGGTCCGTAACGCGACTACCCCGCCCGCGTCCAGCACGTCGCGGTGCAGTGCATGCATCAGTCCTGTGGTGTCGACGATGCCGGTGGACGGCGACAGGATCGCGGCCACCCCACAGACTTCGGGTTCGTACTCACCCAGGGCACGCTCGTCGAGCCGGCGGAGATCATGGACACCGTTGGCGATACCGCGGCGCCGGACGGATTCGAGCTGATCGATCTGTGCCGCCGTGACCGCGACGATGAGCTTTCCGATCCGCCGGTGACCAACGCCACGATCGGCGCAGTACGCGTAGAGCAACTCGCGTCCGCGGACGCACAGACGGGCCTTGCGGCTGCCCGCCGGGTAGTAGATCCCGGCATGAATGACCCCGGAGTTGCGTGAACTGGTCGCGGTGCCGACGGCGTCCTGCTCCTCGAGCACCACCACCTCGCGGTCCGATCGGGCGAGCAGGCGTGCAAGGGCCAGCCCGACGACGCCCGCGCCGATGACCAGGGTGTCGACCTGTTCCACCACCCGAGAATGTCAGGCGCTGCGTCCCACCGGCAACTGCGGCCGCGGCCTGAGGTGTTCACACAGCCAGCGGTAGATCACCTCGCTGTTGAGCAGCGTGAAGTGGTGCGCACCGCCGAGGTGCAACCCGTCGTCGACGCGGAACCCGACCCGGCGGGCCCGCCCCTCACCGCGACCGCTCGGCGTGAGCACCAAACCGTCGCCGACGATGCGGCCCAGCGGATGCCGCGGATCCCGGGTGACCGAGGCCGTGGCATAGAGGTGGCGGACACCCTCGACCAGCGGGATGGCCGCACTCGGCTTCTGCCGCAGGACATCCGGCTCGGCCCACCGCCAGTCGTCGTCGATCAGGTTGCCGTGGAACAGATCCCGGACACCGACACTGCGCCGGCGAAGGAACTCGCCGAACGGCCGGGTCACCGGGGTGAACCGCAACGCCGCCGTCGACATGTGCACACCGCGCGCCAGGGGCGCCCCGAGGTGCGGCGTCCCCAGGCTCACCGTGTGGCGCAGTTTCGAGAGCCAGGGCGCGCCGTTCTCCTCGGCCGCGTAGCAGGCGCTGCGGATCACGAGACCCCCCATCGAGTGGCCGATCAGGGTCAGCGAGGTGACCGGCGTCGGCCACAACAGCACGACCCGCGTCAGCAGTGCGGACAGTTCCCGACCGTTGTCGCTGATGTGGCGGCCGGTGTTGTAGCGCAGAAGTACCGGTGTCGCTCCGATGTCGCTCTGCAACCGCCGGCCATAGGTGGCGCGATCCTTGCGACGCCAGGCGTATTCGGTCTCCATCAATCCGTGCAGGAAGACCACGACGTGACCGGTGGCATCGGGGAAGGCCGTGGCGAGTCCGGCGCTGGTGACGGGCACGTCGTCGCCCTCCACCCGAATGCCCATCCGGCCGGCGAGCACCGAACCCGTGGCTTCCAGCTCGTCGCCGATCAGGCCGTTGAGCACGCCGATCGCCTGCGCACCCCGCGATGTCGACGACGGGGCGCGGCCGGGTGCGTCGAGTACGCTCTCGGCGACCCGGGCAGCGTTGTCGAGACCGGAGGCCAGCGCGTCGTAGATGCCCTCGCTGATCGTTTCGTGGGTGGTGTGTGACGGTTCGGTCCAGGGACGCAGCGGCGTCCGGGCGAGGCCGCCGAAGACGGTCCCGGACACCGATCTGTGCACGGCGGCGATCCCACGGGTGGCCCGGGCCAGTTCGGTGAGTCCGAGCCGACCTAGCTCACGCACCTCGTCGCGTCGCGTGGTGGGTTGTCCGACCATGTCGCTGAGTGTACAGGTGTTCACTGATGTTTCGGTGGGCGATTGGTACGGTCGGCGCGGCGAGTGCGCATGGCGCCCGGGAGCAATTGTGCAGAGAAGGTGGTCGAGTGGACGACGTCGTCGAGCGCGCGCAGGTCTGGTGCCGACATGATCCGGACCTGAGCACGCGCGCGGAACTGACCGCACTCATCGACGCCGCCCGGCACGGCGCCGAAGGCGCGCTCGACGATCTGTCCTCGAGGTTCTCCGGTCCGCTGGAGTTCGGCACCGCGGGCCTGCGCGGCGCAGTCGGAGCCGGTGAGTCGCGCATGAACATCGCCGTGGTCACCCGGGCGTCGGCGGGGGTGGCCGCATTCCTACGGGAGATGGTCGGCGACGACGCGCGCGTGGTCGTGGGCTGCGATGCCCGACATGGCTCGGATGCCTTCTACGACGCGGCCGTCGGTGTCTTCGACGGCGCCGGACTCGACGTCGTCGCCCTCCCGCGTCGGCTCCCGACCCCGGTGACCGCCTACGCGACGCGCGCATTGCGCTGCGACGCCGGGATCATGATCACCGCGTCGCACAATCCGCCCGGCGACAACGGCTACAAGGTGTACCTCGGTGGGCGCGCGACCGATGCCGCCGGCCGCGGGGTGCAGATCGTTCCGCCCGCCGATGCGCGGATCGCCGCACACATCCGGCGGGCAGCACCGGCCACCGACATCCCTGTTACCCCCGCCGGAACCGTACCCACCGAGTCCGGCGCGGTGGCCGACTCCTATGTCGAACGGGCCGCGGCGTTGCGGACGGCGACCGCACCCGCGAGCATTCGGGTCGTCCTGACACCGATGCACGGTGTCGGCGGACACACGGCGATCCGGGTTCTCCGGCGCGCCGGCGTGCCCGACGTCCACGTGGTGCCCACCCAGTTCGAACCCGACCCCGACTTCCCGACCGTCGGATTCCCCAATCCCGAGGAACCCGGCGCACTCGACGCGGCCGTGGCGGTGGCGACGCAGGTGGCGGCCGACGTGCTGATCGCGCTGGACCCCGATGCCGACCGGTGTGCGGTCGCCGTGCCACGGCGCGACGGTAGCTGGCGACAATTGACCGGTGACGAGCTCGGCGCCCTGCTCGGCGAGCAGGCCGCGACCGATCCCACTCGCCTCGGCGACACCCTGGCCTGTTCGATCGTCTCGAGCCGGCTGCTCGGCCGGATCGCCGCCCACCATGGACTGCGGTCGGTGGTCACGCTCACTGGGTTCAAGTGGATCGCCCGCGTGCCCGATCTGCGTTTCGGGTACGAGGAGGCCATCGGCTACTGCACCGACCCGAGCGCCGTGCGCGACAAGGACGGCATCGGGACGATGATCCGGGTGGTGACCCTCGTGGAGCGTGCGAAGGAACTCGGACGCACGCTCGACGATCTGCTCGACGACCTCGCCCGGCGTCACGGCCTGCACGCGACCGCACCGCTGAGCTTCCGGATGTCCGATCCCGCGGATATCGCCGCGACGATGGACCGGCTGCGGGTCACCGGCATCGGGCGCCTGACCGGTGCGCGAGTGGTGGAGACGACCGACCTGGCGCACGGCAGCGCGACGCTACCCCCGACCGACGGCTTGATACTGCTCACCGACGCCGACGACCGGGTGATCATCCGGCCCTCGGGCACCGAACCCAAACTCAAGTGCTATCTCGAGGTGGTGGCGCCCTGCACAGGAGACGTTGTCCCGCATGCCGCCGCGCGCGACCGCCTCGACGAACTGCGCCGCGACGTTTCGGCCGCGGTGTGTGGGACCATCGAGGGGTGACCCGTCGCGAGGTGCCGACCGCCGCCGAGCAGCGTCTGCGTGACCTGGCGGCGATGCGGTCAGTCCGGGACCGGATCGACTCGCACTTCGCCGAGCCACTTGACGTCGAGGCCCTCGCGCGCGGCGTGCACATGTCCGGGGGCCATCTCAGCCGGCTGTTCCGGCAGGCCTATGGCGAATCGCCCTACTCGTATCTCATGACCCGACGGATCGAGCGGGCGATGGTCCTGCTGCGGCGAGCGGAGTTGAGCGTCACCGAGATCTGCTTCGCGGTGGGTTGCTCCTCGCTCGGAACGTTCAGCACCCGGTTCACCGAGCTCGTCGGCATGCCGCCCAGCGCCTACCGGCGCGAGCACAGCCGCGCATCTGATCCCCGAGACGGCATTGCGGGTATGCCGGCCTGCGTTGCCAAACAGGTCACCAGACCGATCAGGAATCGAGAAGCACCCACGTCGACCGGTCGATAACGTTGGCCGCATGGACATCACCATTCATTCCAGCTTCCTTCCGCAGAACGATCCCGACGCGGCGATCGCGTTCTACCGTGACACCCTCGGATTCGAGGTGCGAATGGACGTCGGCTACAACGACTTACGGTGGATCACCGTCGGGCCGCCCGGGCAGCCGGACACCTCGATCGTGCTGTATCCGCCGACCGCGACCCCCGGACTCACCGACGAGGAGCAGCGCGTCATCGGGGAGATGATGGCCAAGGGCACCTACGGCAGTCTGCTCCTGGCCTCCGCCGACGTCGACGCCGCCTTCGAGCGTGTCGCCGGCGCCGACGCCGAAGTCGTCCAGGAGCCGACCGACCAGGATTATGGCGTGCGGGACTGCGCCTTTCGCGATCCGGCGGGCAACCTCATCCGCATCCAGCAGCGTCCCTGACCCGTCCACGTCACCACACCCGACAAGGAACCCGCCACATGCCCCCGAAGTCGCGTCCCCCGACATCCGACTCCGCAGACCGAACAGTCCACGTCGCCGACACCCACGACCGCATCCGCGTGCACGGCGCCCGCGAGAACAACCTCCGCAACATCGACGTCGAACTGCCCAAGCGACGGCTGACCGTGTTCACCGGGGTGTCCGGGTCCGGGAAGAGCTCGCTGGTTTTCGCGACCATCGCCGCCGAATCCCAGCGCATGATCAACGAGACCTACAGCGCGTTCGTACAGGGCTTCATGCCGACCCTGTCGCGGCCCGACGTCGACGTCCTCGGGGGGCTGACCACGGCAATCATCGTCGACCAAGAACGGATGGGCGCCAATGTGCGGTCTACCGTGGGCACCGCCACCGACGCGAACGCGCTGCTCCGAATCCTCTTCAGCCGTCTCGGCGATCCCCATATCGGCTCCCCGCAGGCATTCTCGTTCAACGTCGCCTCGATCAGCGGAGCCGGTGCGGTCACCGTCGAACGAGGCGGGCAGAAGGTGAAGGAGCGCCGCGAGTTCAGCATCACCGGCGGCATGTGCCCGCGGTGCGAGGGACGCGGGGCCGTCTCCGATTTCGATCTGACCGCGCTCTACGACGCCTCCAAGTCGCTCAACGAGGGCGCACTGACCATCCCCGGCTACTCCATGGACGGGTGGTACGGCCGGATCTTCCGCGGCTGCGGATACTTCGACCCGGACAAGCCGATCGCCAAGTACACCAAGAACCAACTCAGCGACCTGCTCTACAAGGAACCCACCAAGATCAAGGTCGAGGGCATCAACGTCACCTACGAGGGCCTGATCCCGCGCATCCAGAAGTCGATGCTGTCCAAGGACCGCGACGCGATGCAACCGCACATCCGTGCCTTCGTCGACCGTGCCATCACCTTCGCCACCTGCCCCGATTGCGACGGCACCCGGCTCTCGGCACAGGCACGCTCGTCGAGGATCGACGGCAAGAGCATCGCCGATGTGTGTGCGATGCAGATCAGTGATCTCGCCGGATGGGTGCGCGGACTCGACGAGCCGTCCGCGGCACCCCTGCTCGCGACCCTGCGCGACACCCTGGACTCCTTCGTCGACATCGGACTCGGGTATCTGTCGCTGGACCGGCCCGCGGGCACCTTGTCCGGGGGAGAAGCGCAGCGCACCAAGCTGATCCGCCATCTCGGGTCGTCGCTCACCGACGTCACCTACGTCTTCGACGAGCCGTCGATCGGATTGCATCCACACGACATCGCCCGGATGAACGAGCTTCTCCTCGCGCTCCGCGACAAGGGCAATACGGTGCTCGTGGTCGAACACAAGCCCGAGGTGATCGCGATCGCAGATCACGTCGTCGACCTCGGGCCGCGAGCCGGATCCGACGGTGGCGAGGTGGTTTTCGAGGGATCGGTGGCGGGTCTGCGTGCCAGTGCGACACTCACCGGTCGTCATCTCGACGATCGCGCCCAGCTCAAGGAGAGTACCCGCGAACCGTCCGGCACGCTGCCGATACGCGGTGCCGACACCCACAATCTGCGTGACGTCGACGTCGACATCCCGCTCGGCATCCTGGTGGTCGTCACCGGTGTCGCCGGTTCCGGCAAGAGTTCGCTCATCGAGGGATCGGTCACCCGCACCGACTCAGTGGTGTCGATCGACCAGACGCCGATCAAGGGATCGCGCCGCAGCAACCCGGCCACCTACACGGGCCTGCTCGAGCCCATCCGGAAGGCCTTCGCGAAGGCCAATGGGGTCAAACCTGCGCTCTTCAGCGCCAATTCGGAAGGGGCGCGCCCCAACTGCAACGGCGCCGGTGTCATCTACTCCGACCTGGCCATGATGGCCGGCGTCGCCACCGTCTGTGAGGTCTGCGAGGGCAAACGCTTCCTGGCCGAAGTCCTCGACTACACCCTCGGGGGCCGCGACATCAGCGAGGTCCTCGAGATGTCGGTCGCCGACGCCGAGGAGTTCTTCTCCGCCGGAGCAGCTCGTATCCCCGCCGCACACAAGATCCTCCTACGACTACGCGATGTCGGCCTCGGTTACCTCAAGGTCGGTCAGCCGCTCACCACCCTGTCCGGCGGCGAGCGCCAGCGCCTCAAGCTGGCCGCGCAGATGGGGGAGAAGGGCGACATCTACGTGCTCGACGAGCCCACCACGGGCCTGCACCTCGCCGACGTCGAGCAACTGCTCGGACTTCTCGACCGACTCGTCGACTCCGGAAAGTCGGTGATCGTCATCGAGCACCACCAGGCGGTGATGGCACACGCCGATTGGATCATCGACCTCGGTCCGGGTGCCGGCCACGACGGCGGACAGGTCGTCTTCCAAGGAACGCCGACGCAGATCGTCGCCGATCGCTCCACCCTGACCGGCCGCCACCTCGCCGACTACGTCGGCGCCGCCGTACTGAGTCCCGCCTGACGAGGCCGGGTACCGGCGGCCACGATACGATCCCGACTCGGAAGAGAGGGCGGTCGTGGCTGCTGGTTTGGTGAACATGTACCTGCGGAGCGCCGTGGCGCGGTGGGTTGCGCTGGTGATCGTCGCCACCGGAGCGGCACTCTACGTCTTCGTCTACCCGAATCAGCCGCCCTGGCCGTTCCGCATCGACTTCGACGTCTACCGCACCGGTGCCCAGGCCTTCCTCGACGGCCACCGGCTCTACGAGAACCTGCCGGCCCTCTCCGAGGGCACGCATCTGCCCTTCACCTATCCGCCGATCGCGGCCGTGCTGTTCACCGTCTTCACCATCGTGCCGGGATGGGCGGGGTCGGCGATCCTCACCGCCGGGTCCATCGGGCTGCTGATGGTCACGCTGTACGTGGTGCTGGCACGGGTGATCGACCGCCCGGCCACCGACATCGCGTGGTTGATGCTGCCGTTCACCGCGCTGGCACTGTGCCTGGGTCCGGTTCGCGACACCCTCAACTTCGGTCAGGTGAACATCGCGTTGATGACCCTAGTCGTGGTCGATGCCCTGGTGGGGCGCGGGCGGTGGTGGCGCGGTCTGCTCACCGGCCTGGCGATCGCCGTGAAACTGACCCCGCTCGTCTTCGTGCTGTTCTTCGTCCTGCGGCGCGACCGACGTGCGGCCATAGTCAGCGTCGCTGCGGCGCTGGCCCTGCACGGCATCGGATTCCTGTTGGCGCCCACCGATTCCGTCAAGTACTGGACCGATTCGCTGTTCGACACCGATCGCATCGGCAGCCCGATCTTCTCCAACAACCAGTCGATCAACGGCGAGTTGCACCGTCTCGGGATCGACTCGACGGCCGTCTGGCTGGTTCTGGCCCTGCTCGTCGGCTTGTTCATCGCGTGGGTCGCCTGGCGGTTGATCCAGGCCGGCAGCGAGGTGGGTGCCCTTCTGGCGGTGGCATTCTCCGCGCTCTACTGTTCGCCGCTGTCCTGGGACCAGCACTGGGTGTGGGTAGCGCCGCTGCTGATGGTGATGACGGTGTGGAGTGTGCGAACCCGGGCTCCGATCGCCTGGACGGCGCTGCTGGTGTCGGGTTTCGTGATCTTCGTGGTGATGCCGCATCAACGGGTTCCCCGCCGGTTCGAGGCTGAGCTGGACTGGACGTTCACCCAGCACATCATCGGTTCGTCGTTCCTGATCTGGGGGCTGGTCGCGTTGGCCGTGCTGGGTGTGCTCGCGCCCCGCCTGCCCGCCGACGTCGCGCGATCAGATACACGGGTGCGCCAGATATCGGCGATCCACTGACGCCGGTTCCCACCCCGCCGTACACTCGCTGTTGGAACAGCTTGTGAGTTTCGTGTCATCGCGCGACGGGTGTACGCGCGGCATCCGGGAGGTGGAACGACGGTGTTGGGCAAGAATCTGTTGGGCAGGACGGTGTTCGATCATCCGAAGCGGACCATGCAGTCGGGCTTGGGCGCGATCAGCAAGGCTTACCCCAGTTCGCCACGGCCGCTGGCCGAACCTCCCGCCGGTTCCGGGCTGAAGCCGGTGCTGGGCGACCCCGGACTTCCGTTGCTGGGCAACACCCTCGAGGCACTGGCCGACCCGCTGCGCAGCGCGATGCAACGCTACGAGCGCTACGGTCCGGTGACCTGGTCGGGATCGTTGGGGATGAACATCGTCACGCTCGTCGGGCCGGAGGCCATCGAGTGCGCGTGGATGAACCGCGAGAAGGCATTCTCCAGCGAGCAGGGCTGGGAGCCGATGATCGGGCCCTTCTTCCGGCGCGGCGTCATGCTGATGGATTTCGAGGAGCACATGCACCATCGGCGCATCCTGCAGCAGGCCTTCACCACCAATCGTCTCAAGGGCTACCTCGGCATGATGACGCCGCATATCGAGAAGACACTCGCCAATTGGCCAGTGGGCGAAGGCTTTCCGATGTACAGCCGCACCAAGGACCTCACCCTGTCACTGGCCACCGAGGTCTTCGTCGGAGCGTCCCTCAACGAGGCCGAGGCACATCGCCTGGAAACCGCGTTCGAGGCCGCGGTGCGTGGCGGGCAGGCGATCATCCGTGCGGACGTGAAGTTCGGCACCTGGGCGCGCGGCCTGCGCGGTCGGGAAGCCCTCCAACGCTATTTCCGCTCGGAGATCGCCGCGCGACGGGCCGGCGACGGTGACGACCTCTTCAGCGTGTTGTGTCACAGCGAGAGCCCCGAGGGCGATACGTTCACCGACGAAGACGTGGTCAACCACATGATCTTCGTGATGATGGCTGCCCACGACACCAGCACGATCGCGCTGTCGATGCTCACCTACTTCTTGGGGCGCCATCCCGAATGGCAGGACCGCTTGCGGGCCGAGTCGCTCGCCCTCGGCAAGGACACCCTCGACTACGAGGACATCGACGCCCTGACCAGTCTCGATCTGGCCTTCAAGGAGACAATCCGGATCAACGCACCGGTGGGCATGCTCTTCCGAAAAGCAGTGCGCGACACCGACATACTCGGGCACTACGTCCCGGCCGGGACACTTGTCGCCATTCACCCGTGGGCGACGATGCTGCGCGAGGAATGGTGGCCGAATCCGACGCATTGGGATCCCGAGCGTTTCTCCCCCGAACGTCGGGAGGACAAGGTCCACCGATTCGCGTGGGCGCCGTTCGGCGGCGGGGCGCACAAATGCATCGGGCTCTATTTCGGGGGCATGGAAGTCAAGGCCATCATGCACCAGATGCTGCAGCGCTTCGAGTGGTCCGTGCCCGCCGGCTACTTCCCCGAACTCGAATACGGGACCGGACCGACGCCCGCCGACGGACTGCCGATCGACTTCCGGCGCCGCTGATGCGACGCCGGCGGGCGGCACTCAGTCCAGAAGCGCGGCGAGTTGTTCCACCTGCTCGACGCTGCCGGGGGAGACGAGCATCGTCGTGACACCGGCGGCCTCCCAGATCCCGATCTGCGTGCGCACGTGGTCGAGGTCGCCGACGATCGCGGAGTCCTCGACGACCTCGTCGGGGATGACCCGTGCGGCTTCGTCTTTGCGGTCGCTACGGAACAATGCGGTCACCTCGTCGACGACGTCGCCATACCCCATCCGCCGGTAGACCTCGGCGTGAAAGTTGGTGTCCTCGCTGCCCATTCCACCCATGTACAGGGCCAGGAAGGGCTTGATCGCCTCGAAGGTGCCGGCGCGATCGTCGGTGATCACGATCTGGGCGGTGGCACAGATCTCGAAATCGGCGCGGCTGCGACGCGCCCCGGGGCGGCCGAAGCCGTCGTCGAGCCATTCGTTGTACTGATCGGCCATGCGCGGCGTGTAGAACAAGGGCAACCAGCCGTCGGCGATCTCGGCGGCAAGGGCGATGTTCTTGGGACCCTCGGCGCCCAGCATCACCGGGATGTCGGCGCGGCGTGGGTGAGTGATCGGCTTGAGTGGCTTGCCCAGTCCGCTGCTGTTCGCACCGGTCAGCGGGAGCGGGTAGTGCGGTCCGGCGCTGGTCACCGGTGCTTCGCGGGCCCAGACCTGCCGCATGATGTCGATGTACTCGCGGGTGCGGGCCAGCGGTTTGCCGAAGGTTTGTCCGTACCAGCCCTCGACCACCTGCGGACCCGAGACCCCGAGCCCGACGATGTGCCGTCCACCGGACAGATGGTCGAGCGTCAGTGCCGCCATGGCACACGCCGTGGGCGTGCGTGCCGACAGTTGTAGAACAGACGTCCCCAATCGCACGTGGCTCGTCGATGATCCCCACCAGGCCAACGGGGTGTAGGCGTCCGATCCCCATGCCTCGGCCGTGAAGACACTGTCGAAGCCGGCGCCCTCGGCCGCCGTGACCAGTTCGGCGTGATTCGACGGCGGCTGCGCGCCCCAGTATCCGAGTTGCAGACCGAATTTCATCATCATCCTCCGATGGCCGGTATCGCTGGTGTGAAACTACGCGGCGCAGCGTTGCCAATCAAGAGCCGAGTAGTCATATTGTTGCCTATCTGATCATGCCGTTCTGACGTGCAGCCCGGGAGGTCTCGCCCATGTCCTTGCGCCACGCGATCCTGGCCGCCCTGCTCGACGGTGGCGCGTCCGGATATCAACTCGCGAAGAACTTCGACGTGTCGGTGGCCAGTTACTGGTTCGCGACGCCACAGCAGCTCTACGCCGAACTCGGCCGCCTCGAGGCCGCCGGGCTGATCGCGGGCCGGGAGATCATCCAGGACCGACGGCCCAACAAGCGCCAGTTCACCCTCACCGACGACGGCCATCGCGAACTCGAGGCCTTCCTCGACGCGGGTTCCAAGCCGACCTTCATGCGCGACGAACTGCTGGTGCGGGTGTATGCGTGCGACGCGGGCGACACCGGCCGGTTGATCGAGGACCTGCGCGCCCGGGCCGACCAGGCCATCACGAAGGCCGAGTTCATCGAGGGGCTGTTGCGCAAGCTGCGTGGCGATCGCTCCGAAGATCGATTCCTCGCCGAGAGTCCCCGAATCGGGCCCTATCTCACGGGATTGCGCGGGATCGCCTTCGAGCGTGAGAACGCGGCCTGGTGTCGTCGAACCGCGTATGTGCTCGATGACCGCAGCGCCACCACGGGCTCGACCGTCACGTCGCCGGACGAGTGATCTCCTCGGCCGCTTCCGCCGAGATCTGGTCGAACTGTGCGCCCATCGCCTCGGCGAGGGCGGTGGCGCCGGACAGCGGCCGCACCATCACCATGAAGTCGTCGATCTTGCCCTCGTCGTCGAGATGCAGGAAGTCGCAGCCGGTGATGCTGCGGCCGCCGACCTTCGCTTCGAAGACCAGTGCATGATCGCGTCCCTCGGGGTCACCGATCTCGCGGACGTAACGGAAGTCGGTGAACACGCGCAGAACCCCACGCAGGATCGCCGCGGTGATCGCCTTGCCCTCATAGGGCGCGAAGGCGACCGGGCTGGTGAACACGACATCGTCGGCGAGAAGATCGGCCATCGCCTCGGTGTCCCGCTTCGCCACGGCGTCTCGAAATGCGCGCATCGCTGCCTCCTGGTCAATTTGTTGACCAAAGCCTAGAAGTATGTGCGCTTCCAGACAAGCCGCGAACCGCCGTCAGGCCTGCGACGGGGCCCCGGCACGGGGAGGACGCGCCGCGGTGATCGTGGTCCCGATGCTTGCGATGATGACCAGCGTGATCGCGGCGAGACGCAGGGGTCCGACCGACTGATGCAACATCACCCACCCGGCGAATGTCGCGACGATCGGTTCGAGACTGAGCAGGACGCCGAAGACGTGCCGGGGCAACCGGCGAAGTGCCGACAGTTCCAGGCAGTAGGGGATCACCGACGCGAGTACCGCTGTCCCGACGGCGAGAGCCACGGTGGTCGCGTCGGACAGCGCGACGGCCGCGCCGCGGACGCCCATCGGTGCCACGGCGAGAGCGGCGATGACCAGCCCGACGGCGAGTCCGCCGTGCCCGGGCACCGCGGCCCCGAGCCGCGCGCTGGTGAGAATATAACCGGCCCAACATAATCCGGCTATGCAGGCGAAGGCCACCCCGACCGGGTCGAGATGGGCGAGACCGAACAGGCTCTCGGCGCCGAGGATGCCCATGCCACAGGGCGCCACGGCGACCCACACCAGATCGAGTCGTCGACGGGACAGGATCGCGGCCAGCCCCAGCGGCCCGAGGAACTCGATGGCGACCGCGGTCCCGAGCGGAATCCGGTCGATCGCGGCATAGAAGGCGGTGTTCATCGCGGCCAGTGCCACCCCGTAGGCACCCGCGGCTCGCCACTGCGCCGTCGTCCACCCGCCGACACGCGGCCGGATGGCGACGACCAGGATCAGGGCCGCAAACGCCAGCCGCAGGGTCGTCGTACCCAGCACCCCGGCGATCGGGAACAGGGCAACCGCCAGCGCGGCGCCGAACTGCAGGGAGAGGCAGGAGCCGAGGATCATCGCGAGAGGCGTACCGATCCCGTTGCGATGCAACGGGATTCGTGTGCGAGACAGGACCTGGCCGGTCATCACGGCCGACGCCGGTGGATCAGTGACATGACACCCAGATTCCACCCGCGCATTACGTCAGTCCAGCAACTCCTTCTTGCGAGTTATCGTAAGTATTACTTACGTAAGGGTTGATCATGCTCAGTGTGTCGCGGTTGCGGCTCCTCGTCGAACTACATCGGCGAGGCACGCTCGCCCAGGTTGCCGAGGCCTTGTCGTACACGCCGTCGGCGGTCTCGCAGCAGTTGTCGTTACTCGAACGGGAAGCGGGCGTGCCGCTGCTCGAACGTGTCGGGCGAGGCGTGCGACTGACCGGTGCCGCGGTGACGCTGGTCGCGCACGCCGAAGCCGTGCTCACCCAACTGGAACTGGCCGAGTCCGATCTCGCGGCCGTGCAGTCGACCGTCGGCGGAGCGCTGCGGGTGGCGTCGTTTCAGACAGTGGTCTTCGCGATCATCCCGCAGGTCCTCGACCTGCTCGCGGCGCGACATCCCGACCTGCACGTCGATTTCAGCCAGCTGCAGGTCGACGAGGCCTACGACGGCCTGCACTCGCAGCGATTCGACGTCATCCTGGGCGAGGAGTACCCGGGACTACCCGAGCCGATCCGCCCCGGCATCGACCGGTCCGACCTCGTCAACGATCCGCTGCGCATCGCGCTGCCGCTGTCCGGTCGCTGGGCAGCACGCCCGGTCACGCTCGCCGAGCTCGCCGACGCACCATGGGCGATGGACCCGGCGCACAGCGCGACCGGTACCTGGGCCCGGGGTGTCTGCCGCACCGCCGGGTTCGAACCCTGGGTGCGTTTCGAGAGTCCGGACCCGTTGATGCACTCGCATCTGGTCCGCGGCGGTCATGCCGTGGCGTTCATCCCCGCTCTGATCGCCGCCGCGGTGGCCGGTGTCGCGTTCGGTGGACTGCCCGGTGATCCGGAACGGATCCTGTACACGGCGGTCCGGACCGGCCGCGCCGGTCATCCCGCCGTCGGCGCGTTCCGATTGGCGCTCGCCGAGGCCACGACCACGCTGGCCACGTCGCAGCCGTCGTGGGCCATCAGTGGGTCTGCTCGGCGTTCGGGTCGGGTTTGACCACCCGCCCGGACAGTTCCTGCAACGCACGGAACACCTGCTTGGAGGATTCGGCCCACGGCATCAGGATCGGGAAGACGTGGAACATCCCGAATTCCTCCATCGCGTACACCTCCACGCCGGCCGACTCGAGACGTTCGACGAACTGCCGGATGCCGTCGCGGAACATCTCGTCGGCACCCCAGCAGACGAAGGTCGGCGGGAACCACTCGGGATCCAGATCGCCGTCGACGATCGACACCCGGGCGTCATTGGGTTGCACACCCTGCAGGTACGGGGTCACCGGCACATTCCAGGGCAGGATATCGAGATCGGCGTTCTCGGTGACGGAGGGATGATCGAGATCGAGGTCCACCTCGGGTGAGAACAAGGCGACCGCAGCAGGCATCGGCATGGATCTGCTGTGGAGATAGGACACCAGCGAGGTGGCCAGACCACCGCCGCCAGAATCCCCGGCGATCACCAGGTGATCCGGTGAGACACCGCGGTCGAGCAACCCCTGATAGGCGTCGGCTGCATCCAATACGCCTGCGGGAAAGGGAAATTCGGGAGCCATCCGATAGTCGGCGATGAACACCTCGTGGCCGGTCGTGTTGACCAGCGAGGCGGTGAATGCCGAGTACATGATGGGCGAGGTCCCGATATAGCCCCCGCCGTGCAGATACAGAATGGTCGCCCCGATCTCCTGCCGTTCGGCGGGGTCGTCGACGTAGTTCTCCGAGCTGGCCCGGGCACGGCACCACAGGCCGTGGATGCCGCCGACGACGTCACTGGTGATCTCGACGCCGTCGGTCAGCGCGATGAACGGCGGCATGACCGCCTTGCAGACGTCGTCGAGGATCTTCTCCATCGAGCGGAACTCGTCGATCGGCAAGCCCATCGAGTAGCCCATGAACGAGCGGACCGCCTGCCGGGTGACCGACTGCCCGAGGTTGTCCAGGAGACCACCGGGACCCTGCCACGGTCGGCGGAACGGGACACGCGCGAGCCCGTTCAGCATGTTCTCCGCCAGCCCGACGACGGCGAGCGCCGTGACCGGACCGGACGCGGTTCTCACCTCGGGGCGATCTGCCATGACCATGACTCAACTGTAGAGCGCTCGCGTGCTGCCGGCGCGATCGAGCGGCCGGGGTCGCCACCGCGCTGAGCGGCCGGAAAACAGGAAAGATCTCCGGCAGACGGGAAGGGGAGCGGGTGAAGACGACCTGACCGGAAGAAGGTTCCCGGCGCTCAGTCGGGTCGGGGTCTGACCGACCGGCCGGGAAACCGATCGGTACATCGATGCGGGCCGGCCGGGCGTTACACCCACCCGCGATCGTGTTCAGCCCAGCCGACAAGGATCTCCGCCATCCCCGGCTTGCGCAGGTCGGTGATGTCACGCCAGGGCACGCGTCGTCGACACCGTGGTCGTGCCCGCCCACGACCGTTCACCGTCGGCACATTCCGTCGACAACGCTCCGACAACGCCGAGTACTGCGACTATGCGACGGCGGATCTGCCTGACATACAAGAAACGTCAATCGGTCCGCGCCGCTGGGTCGGTCCTACGATGACAAGGTGATGTCAGATGGTGCCGAACACGGCCCCGACGCGCTCGTGGTGGCCCCGACAGTCGGGGTGGAGGAAGAGTTCATCCTCGTCGACCCCGCCACCGAGCATCCGGTGGCACGTAATGGAGAGGTGGCCGCCGCCGCGTCACGGCGCGGTGTCGACCTCGAGCTGGAACTCACGTCCTGTCAGGTCGAGACCGCCACCGCGCCCCACCACGCGGTGGCCGACCTCCTCGACGAGCTGACCCGGCTGCGGTCGGTGGTCGCCGCGGCCGCCGCCGAGGTGGGCGTCGGGGTGATCGCGGCCGGGGCGCCGCCGACGGTGCCCGTTGCATTCCCCATCACCGACACCGCGCGGTACCGCCGGATCGGCGAACGTTTCGGCATGCTTGCCCACGAGCAGGGCGTCTGCGGATGCCACGTGCACGTCGCGGTGCCAGATCGCGAGACCGCGATCGAGGTGAGCAACCACCTGCGGCATCGGTTGCCGGTTCTGCTTGCGCTGTCGGCCAATTCACCGGTCTACCGAGACGCCGACACCGGACATGCGAGTTGGCGGTGGGTGCTCTGGTCTCGGTGGCCGGCGGCCGGGCCACCACCGCACCTGCGCTCACGCGAGCACTTCGAAAGCCTGGTGACGATGTTCGTGGCGAGCGGCGCGATCCTCGACGACCACATGGTTTATTGGGACGTCCGGCCGTCGGATCATCTACCCACCATCGAGGTCCGCGTCGGCGATGTGCAGCCAACGGCATCCGAGGCGGCCGCCTTTGCCGCCATCGTGCGTGGGCTGACCCTCACCGCACTCCGCGACATCGACGCCGGCATCGCCGCTCCCGAGATCGACACCGCCATCCTCGACGCCGCGATGTGGAAGGCCGCGCACGACGGCATCGACGGCGCGGGCATCGATGTACTCACCGGAGAATCGGTGCCGGCCCTCGACCTGGTCGGCCGGCTCGTCGACGACATATCCGACGCCCTGGACGCCGCCGGCGATGCCGACCTGGTGACGGCGGCCCGACGCAGTCTCGGTTCCCGCGGAAACGGGGCCACGCGTCGTCGCCGGGATTTCCGCGACGGCACCGACGGCCCGGGGATCGCAGGCGCGGCGATGGCCGAGTTCACCGGTTGACGCGAACGCGCGTCCAACAGTGGGAGGCCATGCCGTTTCCGGTTGTGGATCCCCTCGCCCGCCCGATGCGTGGACGTGGCAGACTACCTCGGGTCCTTTCCTCCGGTGACGCCGACGTGTTCACCGGGCAACGATTTCCGAGGAGCGCATGAGGAGTTCGGTGCAGAACGGTCTGGGGCAGAACGGTCTGGGGCACAACGGTCTGGGGCACAACGGTCTGGGAGACGCCGCCGTCGGCCGCTCGTCGCTCGCCGACGCGTGGGAGGCCAACCGGGCAATCCACCGGTCGGCCGCGGTACGACTGTTCGCCGCCGCCAACTCGGCGCTCTACGTCACCCTGATGGAACAGCACCTCGACTTCGGCGTGCGACTCCCCGAGACGGATCTCGCCGTCCGGCTCGAACGCGACATCGCCGAACTCGGCGCCGCCGAAGAACCGAACGGTCTCGAGTTGATCAAGTTGTGGGCCAAACAGGGCTGGCTGCACCGGGTCACCGACTCCGCGGGAGATGCGGCTCCCAACATCTGCTACCTGACCTCCGATGCCCGATCCGTCCTGGACTACGTTCGTCGGCAGCGCCGCGAGGACAGCGTTGCGACCGGCGGATCGATCAACGGTGTCGCGGCCGGGTTGCGGCGAGTGGCCGGGCAGGTGACCAACGATCCCGAGCAGATCCGCGAGGAGATCACCCAGCAGCTCACCGAACTCGACGCCGAACTCGCCGATCTCGACGCCGGTCGTCGACCTGCCCCGGATCTGCGGACCGCCGAGGACGAGGCCCGCGCGATCGCCTACCAGATGGAACAGATCATCACCGACATCGGCCAGTACGGGACGATGCTCGACCGGATCACCACCCAGTTGCTCGACGATCCGCACGATTCCGACCTGGCCTACCGCGACCGGCAGCGCCGGCTGTTCGACGATTACGAGGCGCTGCTCGAATCGTCACAGAGCGCCTCGTATCACGCCTTCAGCCACATGATCGGGGACCCGCAGCAGCGGGCCCGGCTCATCGCCGACATCGAGACGGTGACCGCGCAACTGCCGGGCATCGACACCGGGCTGCGGACGGTGATGGAGAACTTCTTCGGCCTCGTCACCCAGCAGATGGGTGAGGTGGGCCGGACCCGCCAACGGTGTGCGCGTCGCATCCGGCGCTTCGTCGCGTCGGGCACGCTGGAGCAGAGCCGCGGTATCGCCCGACAACTCAACGATGCGCTTGCGACCGCGAACGAACTGCTCAAGACATCGCTCGCGGACCGGCGCATCGGCTACGAGTTGCCGACGGCCACCCCGTCCCTGGCGTCCATCGGGCGGCTGGCCTTCGAGATCCGCGACCCGGCACCACCTGCGCCGGCACTGCCCGCCGACGGTGATACCGACCTCTCCTCCTTCGCGTCGCTGGCCGGACAGGTCGACACCGTGGAGCTGACCGAGGCGGTCAACGCGGCCGTCGAGGCCGGTCCGGTGCCGCTCACCGAGGTGATCGCGCACATCGAGGAGCCTTACCTCGCCCACGTGATCGTGTTGTGGTCCTGGGCGTTGCGTCAGCCCGGCAACACCGCAGGCGAGTCCACCCGAATCCGGTTCCGCTCGCTGCAGGGTGAGGACCAGTCCATCGAGATCCCCGCCCTGACGTTCACCGAACCCATCCCGACCGTGGAGGTCGACGCGCTATGAGCACCGAAACCGAACCGGACGAGTTCGCCGGGTACGACGACCTGCCCGCGGTCAGCACCGCCACGGTGAATCAGCGGCCCACGGGCCCCCGATTCGACGGCGACGTCAGCGAGTTGCCCGATCGGGCGTGCTGGGCCCTGCAGAATCTCGTGGCGCGCCGCTACGTCAGCGGCGACCGGCACCCGCAGCTGTGGTCGTGGGTGAGCGAGTATCAGGACGTGCTGCGGGTGCGACTGTCCGAGCTCGACCTGCGACTGCGGATCGCCGACGAACTGCAGGTGGCCTTCGTCGAACAGGCCGGCTACGACTCCCGTTGGGGCAGAAGAATTCTCAAGCGGGAAACGATCCAGACCTACGACGCGATCCTGGCGCTGCACCTGGCAAAGTACGCACGGGCATCCCGCGAGGAGCATGTGCTGATCACCCGCGAGGAGATCCACGAACTGTTCGCCGGGGTCAGCAACACCATCGACCGCGACCTCGCCCTGTTCGACAAGCGCATCGAGCGCGCCATCGACAAACTCGAGGAACTCGAGTTCGTCCGCAGGCAACGCGACGACCCGGACACCTTCACCGTGAGCCCGGCGATCTCGGCGGTCATGACCGCATCGGTGATCACCGATCTACAACGACAGTTCGACCAGTTCATCTCCTCGGGCGAGGAGGCAGACGGCCCCGACACCCCGGCCCCGACCAGCGGCGAAGCCGACCACCACGATCTCGACCACCAAGACCCTGACCACCACGAACCCGACGAGCGGGATCTCGACGGGGACGACGAAGGAGACGATTGGTGAGCGCGCACGTCGACCAGTACTCGCTGTCCCGATTGCAGCTGATCAACTGGGGTGTCTTCGACGGCTATCACTCGATTCCGTTCAGTCCCAACGGTTCGCTCATCACCGGCTCGTCGGGAAGTGGCAAATCATCACTCCTGGACGCGATCTCACTGGCCTTCCTGCCCGACAACCGGCGCAACTTCAACGCCTCCGGTGACGCCACCGCCGCCGGATCGTCGAGCGGCAAGCGGACCGTGGGCAAGTATGTGCGCGGCGCGTGGGGTGAGCGTCGCGACGGCGCCAACGCCGCGCGCGAGATCATGTACCTGCGCGGCACCGGCCCGGCCTGGGCGGCCATCGCCGTCACCTACACCTCCACATCCGGCTCGTCGATCACCGGCCTGGTGCTCAAATGGCTTGCCGCGGGCAAGATGACCGACGCGCACAGCTCCTACTTCATCCACGACGGCGACGCCGACATCGCCGACGTCTGTAACGCCTGGGCCACCAGCAACCACAACTCGGCACGCCTGCGGGAGGCCGGCTGGCGCGGCGGGCCGGGGGAGGGCCGCTACCTCGCCACGCTCTACTCGCTGATCGGCATCCGCGCCTCCGAGGCGGCCCAGCAACTCCTCGGGAAGGCCAAGTCGCTCAAGAGCGTCGGCGGTCTGGCCCAGTTCGTCCGGGAGTTCATGCTCGACGAACCCACCAGCATCGCCGGCATCAAGGACGCCCTCGAGCAGATCGATCCACTGGTCGAGGCGCGTGAACTGCTCGACGTGGCGCGACGTAAGCGAGCCATCCTCGGCAACATCGAAGCGGTACAGGAACGCTACGTGAGCGAGTCCGCCACCTTCAGTGTGCTCGACACGATCGAC
Source organism: Gordonia bronchialis DSM 43247 (assembly GCF_000024785.1). Lineage (NCBI taxonomy): Bacteria > Bacillati > Actinomycetota > Actinomycetes > Mycobacteriales > Gordoniaceae > Gordonia > Gordonia bronchialis. The sequence continues at coordinate 2,690,031 of NC_013441.1, forward strand.
TCCTCGACGGTCCGTGCCTACGTCAACAACCTCGGGTTGCACAACGCCGTGCCGGAGGTCGCCGACCTCGACGATCAGATAGCTCGCCTCGACGGTGACCTCGCCGCGCTCACCGCGCAGCATGATCAACTGCGCCAAGATCATTCGCATCTTCTGTCCAGGATCGCGACCTCCACCGGTGACCTCGCACCGCTGCAGGAGCAGCTGGCCGGCGCGCAGAAGGTGAGTAACGAGGCGTCCATCCGGCGCGCGAGCTACGAGCACAAGGTCACCGCACTCGGCTTCTCACCCCCGAACGACGCCGAGGAGTTCTGGACCCTGCGCGAGACCCTGATCTCCGACGCCACCCATATCGACGGCCAGCTCGAGGCGGGTAAGGCACATTTCGCCGAGACCCTGGCGCGCGAGGTCGCCGCCCGAACCCAACGCGACACCGTCGCAGAGGAACTGCAGCGCGTGCGCCAGGCCGGATCGGCGTTACCGCGCGCCGAACACGACATGCGGCGCGTCATCGCCAATGCGCTGCAGGTCGACGAATCGGAGCTGCGCTACGTCGCCGAGATGGTGGAACTCGACCCCGACGAAGAGCGGTGGCGACTGGCCGTCGAGAAGGTGCTGCGGCCGGCGGGACTGCGACTCCTGGTCCCCGACAGGCATTTTCGCGTTGCCTTGCGTTTTGTGAACAACAACGACATGCGTGGACGGATCCAGCTGCATCACGCCGAGGACCGTCCGGCGCCGACCCCGCAGGCCGGCACCCTCGGCGCCACCCTGCGCCCGGTGGATCCCGGCCACCCGTGTTCGGCCGAGGCCGTCTCGATCCTGACCCGGCTCGGCAACTACGTATGCGTGGACTCGACAGCGGAGTTCGGCGACCATCCGAAAGCCTTGACCGACAAGGGACTTCGGAAGGACTCCGCGAAACTCGCCGTCAAGGACGACCGGGCTCCGCTGCGTCCGTCCCAGTACATCTTCGTCGGCAACGTCGACGCCAAGATCGCCGCTCTGCAGGACGAGCTCGACGAGGAACAGCGCGCCTACGACGAGGCGCGGGAGGCGAGCGCCACCCTGGACCGCGAACGCACCGAGCGTGAACAGCGGCGCGACGCCTACCGGCGCCTGTGTGAACAGTTCACACAGTGGAGCGAGATCGATCTCGACTCCGCCGACGATCGCGTCGATCAGCTGTCCGAGCAGTACGACCTGCTGATGGAGGAGCACCCCGACATCGAGGCGCTGCAGCGCAAGGCGGAGGATCTGTGGGAGCAGGTGCGCGGGGCGATCTCACAGGCCGCGCTGGTGCGCGACAAGATGGCCACCCATGACCAACGGCGCACCGCGCTCCTCGACCTCATGGACCGTCTGAAGCCGGAAAGTGTTCCCGCACAGGCACAGAGCACCCTCGACGGTTTCCGTGAAGAACTGGCAGCCACCCTCGACGTGTTGGCGCCGGACGCCTTTCGAACCGATCTCATGAAGGCGGTCGTCCGCGATCGAGACCGTATGCGGTCGGACACCCGTCGCTCACGCGACGAACTCGCCCGCATCCTCGATCGCTACGACGAGGAGTTCCCCGACGCGATCCCCAACGACAGCGACGACTTCGACGAGCGCACCCATGACTACGTGTCGCTGTGCCGGCGGATCGACGAGCGGGAACTGCCGTCGGCCTATGACCGGATGCGCCGGCTCATCACCGAGCAGGCACCGGGCGCCATCCTCAACCTGCATATGGCGGCCGACGCCGAGGAGCGGCGCATCATCGAACAGATCGAGCGGGTCAACAGCGGACTGGGCGCCGTCGCCTTCAACCGCGGTACCCGGCTTCGACTGCATCCGGGTCGCAAGAACCTCGCGGCGGTCGCCGAACTCACCGAGAAGGCCAAGCATATCTCGGGCCGAGCCGCCCCGGTGAGCTTCGGCGACGAACAGGCCATCCTCGAGCAGTACGCCGACATCCTGCTGCTGCGCGAACGCCTGGCGGGTGCCACGCCGGAGGATCGGGCCTGGACACGGGATGCGCTCGACGTCCGCAACCGCTTCGACTTCTACTGCGAGGAGCACGACGCCGAGACCGGGGAGACCATCCGCACCTACAGCAATGCCGGCGACAACTCCGGCGGCGAGCAGGAGAAGCTGATGGCGTTCTGCCTCGCCGGCGCACTCAGCTTCAACCTGGCCAGCCCGAGCGGCGACGACAACCGGCCCATCTTCGCGCAGCTGATGCTCGACGAGGCGTTCTCCAAATCGGATCCGCAGTTCGCCCAGCAGGCCCTCTCGGCCTTCCGGAAGTTCGGCTTCCAGCTCGTCATCGTGGCCACTGTGCAGAACACCAGCACCATCCAGCCCTACATCGACAATGTGATCATGGTGTCGAAGACCGAGGGCACGGTGTCCACGAGCGAGGGCACCAGCGCCCGTCCGGTCGCCACGGCGATGTCGACGTCGATCCAGGCGTTCTCGGATCTGCGACGCACCAGCGGCGCCCGCCTCCCCGTATGACCCCGGGGGTCTCGGTTTCCGCACGGCCGCTCGCCGGGCACGGTTGACTGGTGCGATGAGCACCCGTCCGTCCGGCCCGGCCTGGGTCACCGTCCTCGCCGCTCTCGCGGTGACCGCCGCAGTCGTCACGCCGTTCTCGGCCCCGAAAGCCCAAGCGGCACCCGCGACGTCAGGCCTCGATCCGGTGCTCGCCACGGCCTACCGCCAGGCGGCGGCCACCGCCCATGCCCAGGGGGTGGCGCTGGACATCACGTCGGGTCGCCGGTCGGTGGCTGAGCAACGCCGGCTGTGGCGCTCGGCGATCGCCACCTACGGCAGCCCGCAGGCGGCACGCCGCTGGGTGTTGCCGCCCGAGCAGTCCACCCACGTCACCGGCCACGCCGTCGACGTCGGGCCCCGCGCCGGCGCGCGCTGGCTGCAGACCCACGGGTATCGCTGGGGTCTGTGCCGCACCTTCGTCAACGAGTGGTGGCACTTCGAGGTCGTCACCATACGCGGCCTCCCGTGTCCACCGATGTGGCCCGACGCCGCGGCCCGCGCCGATCGACGGCCCGCCTGACTGCCCGGCCGATCGGTGACACATCTCGTCACATCGTTGGGTCAACCCTGTCTTCGACACCGCAGAAGGGCGGGAACACCGACACGCGAGCACTCCGGGTAACTCGGGAATCGCTACCGGCCGCACCCCGGCCACGGGGTGGTTCAGGGCGCGGTGGCCAGTCCGGCACCCACGTCCTCGACGGGGAGGGCCAGGCCTTGCGTACCCGCGATCAGTGCCTCCCAGAGATCACGGCCCCGCTTGCCGGTGCTCTGTGCATACAGCGCCGCGATGCCGGCTACATGCGGTGTGGCCATGGAGGTTCCGCTGATGATGTGGTAGCGGGTGGGCATCGGCCAGCTGGAGTACACATCCAGGCCAGGGGCGGCGATGTCGATAGAGCCGCCGTCGACGGGGGTGGCGCGTGCGGAGAACGGCGCCATCCGCAGATCCGGCGCGAGTGCCCCGACAGCGAGGATGGACGTCGAGTTGGCCGGGCTGCCGACGAATCCGGGGTCTCCCGGACGTCGTGCGTTGTTGCCGGCCGCCGCGATCACCAGGGTGCCCGCAGCCAGCGCACGCCGGCCGACGGCCTCGTAGGCGGCCACCGGCGTTGCGACATCGGCGCCCAGCGACATCGAGATGACCGCACAGCCGTTTGCGATCGCCCACTCCATCGCCGCCAGGATATTCGCATCCGATCCGCTGCCGGCATTGCTGAGTACCTTGCCCACATAGATCGAGGCACCCGAGGCCACCCCGTATCGACATTGGGTCGCCGGCGCCTTCGGCCCGCACGAGGTGCCGACACAGTGGGTGCCGTGCCCGTGACCGTCCTGCACATCCTCACCCGCGACAAAGGATCGGCTGACGATGGCCCGGCCGGCGAAATCCGGATGCGTGAGGTCGAATCCGGTGTCCAGCACGGCAACCCGGATTCCGCTGCCATCGAGGGGACAGGTGGTGACCTTGGTCGCCTGCAGCCCCCACGTGCTCAAGCGGCCGTCCCGCAGGTGAGTGTGTGCGGCGTGGGCCACGGTGGTCAGCGCGCGCACCACGTGCTCGGGTTCCACCGCGACGATGACCGGGTTCTGCTCGGCTTCGGCGTCGAGCGATTCGAGGGCCACCGGCCCCACGTCGGCCACCGCGATGCCGAGTCGTTCGAAGATGGTCGCGTCGGCGGTCTCGAAGATCTCGGGACCGACGGACTCGGTCGTGACATCCGCGCTCGAGGCCACGGTGTCGACACCCTCGACAGCCTGCAGGGCGGCCACCCGCTCCTCGTGAGAACTGTCGTCGGTGAAGGTGATGAGTCGCCGCCCGGTCTGCTGGGCGGGATGCGAACTGGTGGGCTGGTCGTCGTCGATCATTGTTCTGTCACTTTCTGTTCAGATGACATGGGTTGGGCTGCGGTGTCGATGGTGACCGTGACGGTGACGGGACACCGACGATTCCGTAGGTCGGTCTCCGGAGTGTCGGCGAGTTCTGTTGCGCCGGATTCGATCTCCGCGTCTTCGAAGTCCGGTGTCGTCGGCACGGCCATCGCGGTCCGGGAGGCCGGACCGATCAGCGGGGTCAGCAACTCGCGCTCACGTACCGAGAGCGTCCGGGCGCGCAGCATCGCGATGATCTGGCTGATCCGGATGCCCTCGTTGACGATCCCACCGAACTCCGCGTGATCGGGGGCGGGCACGCTGGCGTGATGGAGCGCGACCACCTCCCACTGGTCGTTGAAGACCGGAGAGCCCGACGAGCCGGGTTCGGTGTCGGCGCAGTAGTGGAGGTATCGGTCGAGGATGTCGACCAGCGTGTTCTCCCGCAGTGCGATCATCTTCTTGTCGCCGCGCGGGTGCTGGACGATGGTGGTGAACTCGCCGATCACGACGGTGCCCTGCGCCTCGGTCAGTGATCGAAAACCGAACGGCTGCAACTGTTCCGGGGTGCCCTTGACAGCGGTCAGCGCGAAGTCGAGATCACGGTCACCGACGTAGAAGGTATCCGGGTCGAGTTCGAAGGCGCGTACCGGCCGGGGGGACCCGTCCACGTCGTCCTGATAGTCGAATTCGACGGTGCTCGTGTGTGCCTTGTCCGCGGTGGGCAGGACATGGTGGTTGGTGAGCAGCAGTGTCGGGCTGACCAGGAACCCGGTCCCGTAGCCGCGGCCGTGGGAGATGTTGATCCGGCCCACCGAGCGGGCCGCGGCAACCCCGGCGTCGAGGTAGCGGACCCCGATGAAGTCGCTGGTGTTGATTATGGCTTCGACTGCGCGCCCGGCGGATTCGTTCTCGCCGGTGAGTGCGCCGGCCCGGGCGAGGACGCGATGGCTGTCCACCGGGGCCGCTGCGTCGACGCCGTCGGTGGAGCCGTCGAGATAGTAGCGGGAGAGCCGGTCGAGGCGTCGGGCGACGCGTTCGGGGGTGTTGGCCGCGGCAACCCCGCCCTCGAAACCGAGGACGCTCTCGGTGGCGTTGCGCGCAGCCGCCCGTTCGGCGACCCGCGCCTGCGCCGCCCGCTGTTGGGCTCGGTCCTCGCCCTCGGGCTCCAGCTCGCCGGCGAGCGCGATGATCGTCATGACGGGATCGCCGGCGCCGGCCGGCACACGTCGGGGTGGCGCATGATGGCGCTGGGCATGACGGGGCTGGGCATGACGGACTCCCTGGGATCGCACTGCCGATGGCGGATGTCACCGTGCAATCAGTGTGCGAACCCAGGGGACCAGGGGCATGCGTAGCCGACTACGCGTTTGCGACGACGCGATGCCGCCAGAACACGCAGGTGGTCGCGCACCGATGCGTAGTGCGCGACCACCTGGGGTGTTCTGCGGGGAGACGGTCAGGAAGAGCGGACCTTCTCCTGCATCGACGTCCGGGCCGGGTTGCCCTGATCGTCGACCTTCGGATCCGGTTGATCCCGCTTCTCGCTCACACCCGACTTGATGCGTGCGCCGATGTCCGGATCCACGCGGCTCCAGTAGTCGAAGGCGCGCGTCAGCACCGGCTCGGACACCCCGTTGAGGAGATGCCCGACGACGTTGTCCACGAAACGTTCTCGCGCGGCGTCGTCGAAGACCTCGCGCACCATCGTGCCGGCCTGACCCCAGTCGTCGTCCTCGGGATGATCCACGTACGCCGAGCGGATGATCTCGCCGTCGGCGGCCCACTGGGGCTCGTCGGGGCCGGAATAGACCGCTGCGGGACCACCTTTGGAGTTCGGCGCGTACACCGGGTCGGTGACCGGGTGGATGCGCATGTGACCGTCCTTGGTGTAGCTGTGCACCTCGTTGCGCGGCCGGTTGACCGGGATCTCCTTGTAATTCGAGCCGAGCCGGGCACGGTGAGCGTCGGCGTAGGAGAATACGCGGCCGAGGAGCATCCGGTCCGGGCTGAACCCGATCCCCGGCACCACGTTGTTCGGCTCGAAGGCCACCTGCTCGATTTGGGCGTGGTTGTCGGTCGGATTGGTGTGCAGCGTCATCTTCCCGACCTCGTGCAGCGGGTAGTCGCCGTGCGGCCACACCTTGGTGAGGTCAAAGGGATTGAACCGGTAGGACACCGCGTCGTCGTAGGGCATCAGTTGCACCTTCAGCGTCCAGCTCGGCGTTCCGCCGCCCGCGATCGTCTCGAACAGGTCGCGGGTGTGGAAGTCGGTGTCCGCCGCCGCCATCTGATCGGCCTCGTGCTGGGTGAAACACTCCACTCCCTGGTCGGTGATGAAGTGGTACTTCACCCAGTGCTTGACCCCCTGCGCGTTCACCCAGAGATAGGTGTGCGAGCTGTAACCGTTCATGTGACGCCACGTCTTGGGGATGCCACGATCTCCCATCAGCCAGGTCACCTGGTGAGCCGACTCCGGCGATAGCGTCCAGAAATCCCACTGCATGTCGTGATCGCGAAGGTTGTTGTCTGCGCGGCGTTTCTGCGATCGGATGAAGTGCTGGAACTTCATCGGATCCTTGACGAAGAAGACCGGCGTGTTGTTGCCGACCATGTCGTAGATGCCTTCGGTGGTGTAGAACTTCAGCGCGAAACCCCTTGGGTCGCGCCAGGTATCGGGGCTGCCGCGCTCGCCGGCGACCGTCGAGAACCGAACTACCATGTCGGTCTTGACACCTGGCGCAAACAGCGCGGCGCAGGTGTACGCGGAGACGTCCTCGGTGGTCTCGAAGGTGCCGAATGCCCCGCTGCCCTTGGCGTGCGGTTGGCGTTCGGGGATGCGCTCACGGTTGAACTGCGCCATCTGCTCGATCAGATAGTGATCGTGCAGGACGATCGGTCCGCCGGCCCCGACGGTGAGGGAGTGTTCGTCACTTCCGGCCGGGGCGCCCGAATCACGGGTTGTGTACACGGAATTGCTCTCGGTCATGGTGCCTCCGAGCATGTTGAAGCTTGATGGGCTGTCACGACGACCCGGACTGCTTCAGGCCCTGGGCCGATCCTACGCGTCAACCCAGACGGGCGACGGGGCTTCCTGCGCCCCGCCGCCCGTCTGGCGCGTCTGGTCCCGTGCTACTTCTGCACGTCCTCCAGAGCCTTGTTGAACGTCTCACTCGGGCGCATCACCTTGGCGAGCAGTTCGTTGTCGGGCGCGTAGTAGCCACCGATATCGACCGGTTCGCCCTGGACACCGTTGAGTTCGGCCACGATCGCGTCCTCGTTGGCCTCCAGCGCTTCGGCCAGCGGCGCGAAATGCTTCTGCAGATCGGCATCGTCGGTCTGCGCGGCCAGTTCCTTCGCCCAGTACAGGGCGAGGTAGAACTGGCTGCCACGGTTGTCGAGCTCGCCGACCTTGCGTGAGGGGCCCTTGTCGTTCTCGAGCAGCTTGCCGGTCGCCGCGTCCAGGGTCTTCGCCAGGATCTGGGCCTTCGGGTTGTCCTGCTTCTTGCCCAGGTCCTCCAGACTCACCGCCAGGGCCAGGAACTCACCGAGCGAGTCCCAGCGCAGGTGATTCTCCTCAAGAAGCTGCTTGACGTGCTTGGGTGCCGACCCGCCGGCGCCCGTCTCGTACAGACCGCCACCGGCCATCAGCGGCACGATGGACAGCATCTTGGCGCTGGTGCCCAGTTCCAGGATGGGGAACAGGTCGGTGAGGTAGTCGCGCAGGATGTTTCCGGTCGCGGAGATGGTGTCCATCCCGCGGATCAGGCGCTCCATCGTGTACCGGATCGCCCGGACCTGCGACATGATCTGGATGTCGAGACCGTCGGTGTCGTGGTCCTTGAGGTACTTGTGGACCTTCGCGATGAGCTCGTTCTCATGCGGGCGGTACGGATCGAGCCAGAACACCACCGGCATCCCGGAGTCGCGGGCCCGCGTGACGGCCAGCTTCACCCAGTCCTGGATGGGGGCGTCCTTGACGATGCACAGACGCCAGATGTCACCCTCTTCGACGTTCTGGGTGAGCAGCACCTCGCCGGTGGCGTTGTCGACGATGTCGGCCACACCGTCCTTGGGTACCTCGAAGGTCTTGTCGTGCGAGCCGTACTCCTCGGCCTTCTGCGCCATCAGCCCGACATTGGGGACCGTGCCCATCGTCGTGGGATCGAAGGCGCCGTTGGTCTTACAGAAGTTGATCATCTCCTGATAGATCCGGGAGAAGGTCGACTCCGGGTTGACCGCCTTGGTGTCCTTGAGTCGGCCGTCGGCGCCGTACATCTTGCCGCCGGCGCGAATCATCGCGGGCATCGAGGCGTCGACGATGACGTCGGAGGGGGAGTGGAAGTTCGTGATCCCGCGGGCGGAGTCCACCATCGCCAGCTCGGGCCGATGCTCGTGGCACTTGTGCAGGTCGTCGATGATCTCCTCGCGCTTCGCGCTCGGCAGCGATTCGATCTTGCTGTACAGATCCGACAGGCCGTTGTTGACGTTCACGCCCAGCTCGTCGAAGAGCTCGCCGTGTTTGGCGAAGGCGTCCTTGTAGAAGACCTTCACGGCGTGACCGAACACGATGGGGTGGCTGACACGCATCATCGTGGCCTTGACGTGCAGGGAGAACATCACGCCGGTCTCATAGGCGTCCTGCATCTGCTCTTCGTAGAACTCGATGAGGGCCTTGCGACTCATGAACATCGAGTCGATGACATCGCCGTCGGTGAGTGACACCTTGGGCTTGAGCACGATGGTCTCGCCGTCGGCGGTGGTGAGCTGCATCCGCACCTCGCGGTCGCCGGAGACCGTCGTGGACTTCTCGCCGTGGTAGAAGTCGCCGTGGGTCATGTGCGCGACGTGGGTGCGCGACGCCATCGACCACTTGCCCATGCTGTGCGGGTGCTTTCGGGCGTACTCCTTCACCGCCCGCGGTGCGCGACGATCGGAGTTGCCCTCGCGCAGAACGGGATTCACTGCGCTGCCGAGACACTTGGTGTAGCGATCGCGAATCTGCGATTCCTCGTCGGTCTTGGGGTTACCGGGGAAATCGGGGATCTTGTATCCCTTGTCCTGCAATTCCTTGATGGTGGCGACGAGCTGCGGCACCGAGGCGCTGATGTTGGGCAGCTTGATGATGTTGGTGTCCGGATTCTGGGTCAGCCGTCCCAATTCACCGAGATTGTCGGGAACGCGCTGTTCCTCGGTGAGGTAGTCGTCGAACTCCGCGAGCACGCGTGCGGCCACGGAGATGTCGCTGGTCTCCACATTGATGTCGGCGGCATCCGCGAACGCCCGGATGACCGGCAGAAACGCGTGCGTCGCCAGCATGGGCGCCTCGTCGGTCAGTGTGTAGATGATGGTCGGCTGCTTCGCGTTCATAACCCGCCTTCGTTTCCGGTTTCTCGTCACTCACCACATGGATCGCATGGGTCGAGCGTTTCAGCGCTACCAGTATCGCGTCGTGGGTGGGGTTGCGCCGAACGTTGGGGTCCTACCCGTCAGTAATGAGGCATTCGGTGATCAGGCACCGATGATCTCGATCCTGCCGAGGAGCCCACGACCCGTCACACAGTCACGATAGCCCGCGGCGCGACGTCTCCGACCGGGGTGCCGAGCCGGACACCGGCGAGCGCGGAGGGGTTGACAACGTACAACCATTTGGTTGTATATTTGGGACGTGGCCGAGACGGATGAGGACAGGGCAGACGCCCTCTTCCACGCGCTCGCCGACCGCACCCGCCGCGACATCATGCGGCGCGTGCTCGCCGGCGAGCATTCGGTCACCGCACTCGCGGCACGCTACGACATGAGCTTCGCCGCGGTCCAGAAGCACGTCGCCGTTCTCCAGCGGGCGGGGCTGCTCACCAAACGGCGCAACGGCCGCGAGCAGATCGCCAGTGGCGACGTGGACGCCGTGCGAGCGGTGTCGAGCATGCTGACCGATCTCGAACAGGTCTGGCGTGGCCGCATCGCGCGCATCGACGAACTGCTCGCCAGCGACACCGCAACCGACAATCCGAATAATCCGATCCCGGAGGACTGAGCAATGCCCGTCACCAACGTCACCCACGACGCCGACACCCGCACCCTGACCATCACGGCCGAATTCGCCGCCCCGGTGAACCGTGTCTGGCAGATCTATGCCGACCCACGTCAGCTCGAGAAGATCTGGGGACCGCCCACCTACCCGGCCACCGTCGTCGACCACGAATTCCGTCCGGGCGGGCGAGTGACATATTTCATGACCAGCCCCGAGGGCGAGAAGTATCCGGGCTACTGGAAGATCCAGGAGGTCGACGAACCCCACAGCTTCCGGTTCGTCGACGGCTTCGCCGATCAGGATTTCACGCCCATCGAGTCGATGCCCGAGTCGAGCAGCGTGTACACGTTCACCGAGCGCGACGGGCGCACACTGGTGACCTACACCAGCACCTATGCCACCGCCGAGGCGCTGCAGCAGGTCCTGGACATGGGAATGATCGAAGGTGCCACCGAGGCGATCAACCAGATCGACGTCTTTCTCGCCGCGTGAGCCTTCGACGAAACCACCTCCGGTCCCTGCCTCCCGACGTCACCGCCGGCGCGACCAGCAGATCCCGGGGGTGGTTTCGGGGAGCGTACTCGCGCGTACGAAAAACTTCCGAAACAATCATCCGGGTCCGCACTCGGCGCATGCCGATCTGACGAGAGAAGGGACTCGGTGATGTTCACCCGCATTGCCATCGTGAACCGCGGTGAGGCCGCCATGCGACTCATCCACGCCGTTCGGGGATTGTCTGCCGAGACCGGAGAGCCGATCGAGGTTGTCGCACTCCACACGGATGTGGACCGCGACGCCACGTTCGTGCGTGAAGCCGACATCGCCTTCGACCTCGGACCCGCCGCCGCGCGGCCCTACCTGAACCTCAAGGTCCTCGAACGCGCACTCCTCGAGACCGGCGCCGACGCCGCCTGGGTCGGCTGGGGCTTCGTCGCCGAGGATCCGCTCTTCGCCGAGCTCTGCGAGCGGATCGGGATCACCTTCGTCGGACCGTCGCCGGAGGCCATGCGCAAGCTGGGCGACAAGATCGGCGCCAAGCTCATCGCCGAGGAGGTCGGCGTCCCGGTCGCTCCCTGGAGCCGCGGGGCGGTCGACACCGTCGACGAGGCCAAGGCCGCAGCCGCCGAGATCGGCTACCCGCTGATGCTCAAGGCCACCGCGGGCGGCGGCGGTCGCGGCATCCGCGTCGTCACCAACGACGCCGATCTCGTCGACGCCTACGAACGCACCCGGGACGAGGCCGCCCGCGCCTTCGGTAGCGGCATCGTGTTCCTCGAACGCCTCGTGACCGGCGCCCGCCACGTCGAGGTCCAGGTGATCGCCGACGGTCAGGGCACCGCCTGGGCGCTCGGTGTGCGTGACTGCTCGGTGCAGCGCCGCAATCAGAAGATCATCGAGGAATCGGCGTCGCCGGTGCTCGCACCCGAGCAGGTGGCCGAGTTGAAGGGTTCCGCCGAGCGGCTCGCGGTCGCCGTCGGCTACCGCGGGGCGGCGACCGTCGAATTCCTGTACCACCCCGGCGAGAAGCTGTTCGCCTTCCTCGAGGTCAACACCCGCCTGCAGGTCGAGCACCCCATCACCGAGATCACCAACGGCTTCGACCTGGTGCGTGCCCAGCTGCATGTCGCTTCCGGCGGGCGTCTCGAGGGACAGCCGCCGGTCGAGCGAGGGCACGCCATCGAGGCACGGCTCAACGCCGAGGATCCCGATCGCGACTTCGCTCCGTCGCCGGGCCGCATCGCCCTGCTCGATCTGCCTGCCGGCCCGGGTATCCGCGTCGACACGGGGGTCAGCGAGGGTGACACCATCCCCGCCGACTTCGACTCGATGATCGCCAAGATCATCGCCTACGGCAGCGACCGCGACGAAGCACTGGGCCGGCTGCGCCGGGCGATGGCGCAGACCCGCGTCATCATCGAGGGCGGCTCCACCAACAAGAGCTTCGTCCTCGAGCTGCTCAACCAGCCCGAGGTCATCGACGGCAGCGCCGACACCGGCTGGATCGACCGGGTCCGCGCCGAAGGCGGGCTCGTGGCCCACCAGCACTCCGCGATCGCGCTGGCCGCCGCCGCCATCGACGCCTATGAGGAAGGCGAGGCCGTCGAGCGGCAGCGCCTGCTGTCCACCGCGGCCGGTGGCCGGCCGCAGGTCCAGCACGACAGCGGTGCGCCCCTCGATCTCAAGCTGCGCGGAGTTGCCTACCGGGTCCGGGTGGCGCGCATCGGCGCCCACCGGTTCCGCATCGCCATCGAGGCCGGCACCCAGACGCACACCGCCGATGTCGACCTCGAGCGGTTCGACGACCACGCCGCCCAGATGGTGGTCAACCGGGTGCGCTATCGCCTGGTCACCGACACCCACGGCCCTGTCCATCTCATCGACGTCGACGGCATCACGCACCGGGTGAGCCGTGACGAGGGTGGTGTGGTGCGATCGCCCGCACCGGCGCTCGTGGTCGCGACCCCCCTCGAGGTCGGCGACGAAATCGAGGCCGGCGCACCGGTTCTCGTTCTGGAGAGCATGAAGATGGAGACCGTGCTGCGCGCTCCGGTGCGCTCTCGGCTCAATGAGTGCCTGGTGTCGGTGGGCACGCAGGTGGAGACCGGCGCGACCCTGTTGCGCCTGGAACCCCTCGCCGACGACGACGATGACGATGACGACGCGGCAACCGACACCACCGACGCCGTCGAACTCGAACTCCCCGCCGAGCCCACACACGTCGAACCGCACGAGCGGACCACCCGCACCCAGGAGGATCTGCGCAGTCAGCTCCTGGGGTACGACGTCGACCCGCAGCACCGCACCCGCCCGCTCGACGACTACCTCACCGTGCGGCATGCCGCGCTGGAGAGTGGGCGCCGGCCGCTGGCCGACGAGCTGGAACTCATCACCGTCTTCGCCGATCTGGCCGAGCTGAGCCAGAATCGGCCGACCGGTGAGGATCTCGGCGTCGAGCACGTGCACAGCGCACGCGAGAACTTCCACACCTACCTGCAGAGCCTCGACGTCGAGCGGGACGGGCTGCCGGAGTCCTTCCACACGCAGCTCGGGCGGGCGCTCGGACATTACGGCGTCACCGAACTCGATCGGACGCCGGAGCTGGAGAGCGCGGTCTTCCGGATCTTCCTCGCACTGCAGAATCCGGCGGATTCGGCAGCCGTGATCACCACCCTGCTGCGCGAGTGGCTCACCGAACCGACTCCGCGCGAAGAGCTTCGCGGACCGGTCGGCAGTGCCCTCGACCGTCTCGTGGCGGCCACCCAGGTCCGGTTCCCGGCCGTCGCCGATCTGGCGCGTGGCGTCGTCTACGCCTGGTACGGCCAGCCACTGCTGCGGCGCAGCCGGGCGCGTGTCTACAACGACGTCCGCAAGCAACTGCGCTACCTCGACGAGAATCCGCAGACCCCCGATCGGGCCGAACGCATCGCCGAGATGGTCGGATCCACCGAACCGCTGGTGCGCATCCTCGGCCAGCGGATCGTCCGCGGCAACACCGACAACACGGTGATGCTCGAGGTTCTCACCCGTCGCTACTACGGCAACAAGGGGTTGTCCGGCGTCCGGATCCAAGAAGCCGGGGGAGCCACCTTTGTCATCGCCGACCGCAACGGGTCACGTCTGGTGTCGGCGGCGGTCAGTTTCGAGCGGCTCGGCGACACGATGAGCGGGCTCGCCGAACTCGCCCGGGACTCGGCGTCCATCGACGCCGACATCTACCTCAGCTGGGAACAGCAGCCCGACGAGTTCGACACCATGGCGCAGACGCTGCACGAGATCATCGCGGCCAATGCACTGCCCAATCAGGTCCATCGCGTCACCGTCACGGTGGCCGGCAGCGGCGACGCCCGTATGCATCACCACTTCACATTCCGCCCGTCGGCCACCGGTATGGCCGAGGAACGGCTGATCCGAGGTCTGCATCCCTACATCGCGCAGCGCATGCAGCTCGAGCGTCTGCACAAGTTCGATCTCACGCGCCTGCCCTCGGCCGACGACGAAGAGGTGTACCTGTTCCGCTGCGTGGCCAAGGAGAATCCGTCCGATGATCGGCTGATCGCCTTCGCGCAGGTCCGTGACCTGACCGCCATGCGCGACAACGACGGCCGGCTGCTGACCATCCCGTCGGCGGAGACCACCCTGGCCTCCTGCGTCGATTCCATCCGTCGCGCACAGCGGCAGGGCAACCGGACGGCCAACACCAACCGGGTCGTCATGTACATCTGGCCGCCGATGGAGGTCAGCGATCACGACCTGTACACGATCGCCTCACACATCCGCGGCATGACCTCCGGTGTGGGCCTCGAGGAGATCCAGCTCATCGCCCGCCGCCGCGACTCGGAATCCGGTGAGCTGAAGAAGGTCTCGGTGCGGTTCACGCTGAACGCGACCGGCGGTATCGAGGTTACGGTCGGTGACTCCACCGGCGAGCCCATCGAGCCGGTCGACGAGTATCGGCAGAAAGTCCTGCGGGCGGCCCGGCGCAACACCGTCTACCCCTACGAGTTGGCCACGCTGCTGGGCGATTTCGCCGAATACGACCTCGACGCCGAACAGCGTCTGGTTCCGGTGGACCGGCCGAAGGGGCGCAACACCGCCGCGATCGTCGCCGGTATCGTCACCACCGCGACCGACAAGTACCCGGAGGGTGTCACCCGCGTCGTCCTGCTCGGCGATCCGACGAAATCGCTTGGCGCGCTGTCGGAGCCGGAATGCAGCCGGGTGATCGGCGCCCTGGACCTCGCGGAGTCGATGCAGGTGCCGCTGGAATGGTACGCCCTGTCCTCGGGTGCACGGATCTCGATGGATTCGGGTACCGAGAACATGGACTCGGTGGCGCGTGCCCTCAAGCGGGTAGTCGAGTTCACCCAGGCCGGCGGCGAGATCAACATCGTGGTCGCGGGTATCAACGTCGGCGCGCAGCCGTACTGGAACGCCGAAGCGACGATGCTGATGCACACCAAGGGCGTCCTGGTGATGACCCCGGACTCGGCGATGGTGCTGACCGGCAAGCAGTCACTGGACTTCTCCGGTGGCGTGTCGGCGGAGGACAACTTCGGCATCGGCGGCTACGACCGCGTCATGGGCCCCAACGGCCAGGCGCAGTACTGGGCGCCGAATCTCGGTGCGGCACGCGATATCCTGATGTCGCACTACGACCACACCTACGTGCTGCCGGGGGAGCAGACCCCGCGCCGGTCGGACACCGCCGACCCGGTCGACCGGGACATCTCGGACTTCCCGCATGTGCTCGCCGACAGCGACTTCACCACGGTCGGTGACGTCTTCTCCAGCGCCACCAACCCGGATCGCAAGAAGCCGTTCGACATCCGCACGGTGATGCGGGCCGTCGCCGATCAGGATCTGCCCGTGCTGGAACGCTGGGCGGGTATGGCCGACGCCGAGACCGCCGTCGTGCAAGACGTGCACCTCGGCGGAATCCCGGTGTGTCTCTTGGGTATCGAGTCCCGCGAGGTGCAGCGGCGCGGCTACACGCCGACCGACGGTCCGGACACCTACACCGCGGGCACCCTGTTCCCGCAGTCGTCCAAGAAGGCGGCCCGCGCCATCAACGTGGCCAGCGGCAACCGTCCACTGGTGGTGCTGGCCAATCTATCGGGCTTCGACGGGTCGCCGGAGTCGCTGCGTAAGCTGCAGCTCGAATACGGCGCCGAGATCGGCCGGGCGATCGTGAACTTCCGTGGCCCCATCGTGTTCTGCGTGATCTCGCGGTATCACGGCGGCGCCTTCGTGGTGTTCTCGAAGGCGTTGAACCCCAACATGACCGTGCTCGCGATCGAGGGATCCTTCGCCTCGGTTCTCGGTGGTGCGCCCGCGGCCGCGGTGGTCTTCGCCGGCGAGGTCGGCAAGCGTGTCTCGGCCGACCCCCGTGTGCGGGACCTCGAAGCCAAGCTCGGCGGGGCCTCCGGTGTCGACCGCTCGGCGCTGGCCGCCGAACTCGCCGACACGCGGCAGACGGTGCGAGCCGAGAAGATCGGTGAGGTGGCCGCCGAATTCGATGCGGTGCACAGCATCCAGCGTGCCGTCGAGGTCGGTTCGGTGGACGCGGTCATCAAGGCCGCCGAACTCCGCCCCCGCATCATCGGTGCCATCGAGAACAGCGCGGCCTGGTCCGATCGCGGCTCGCGTGTGACGAGTTCCTGATCCCTGCTGATCAAACCGGCCGCCCCTGCTGATTGACATCCCTGAACGTCAGTTCTTCAGCGGCGGCGGCTTGGTCGGTGCCCCGTCGGGCGATGGCTGGTCGTAGGGGAGCCGACGCTGGACTCCCACTCCGCTCCTCTGACGTCGGAATTGCCCAACACACCTCACATTGGCTCTACTGTGTGAGCGAGGACACAGAACGACGTAGGTGTCCCAAGTGTGAGGGGGAGAAGTATGACCGCTGCCGTGGATCCGACCAGCAATCTGGTGACCGAGCCGCTGCGCTCGCGACGCAACCACTGGAACAACCAGGTCCGCCGGCATGCTTTCATGCAGCCCGACGCGATCGCCATTCGGTATCTCGACACCTCGACGACGTGGCGGCAGCTCGACGAACGGTCGCGGGCCTTCGGTGCCGCACTGCACCGCAACGGCGTGAAGTTCGGTGATCGGGTGCTGATGGCTCTGCTGAACCGGACCGAGTACATCGAAGCCATCCTCGGTGCGAACCTGATCGGCGCCATCCCGGTCCCGGTCAACATCCGGATGAGTCCGGCCGAGGTCGCCTATCTGGTGGACAACAGTGGTGCCCGGGTGATCGTCACCGAGAAGATGCTCGCACCACTCGCCGGCGCCGTGAGCGCATCGACCGGGTCCATCGACACGTTGATCGTCGTCGACGCCGACGACACCCCCGAGGCGCTGGACTACGAGACCCTGCTGAGCGAAGGCTCGTCGGATCTACCGGAGGTCGATGTCCCAGAGGACACCGTCGCGTTGATCATGTACACGTCTGGCACCACGGGAAAGCCCAAGGGCGCCATGCTCACCCACACCAACCTGCAGGCACAGGCGGTCACCACGATCGCCACCGCCCACGGTGATTCCGAGGACATCGCCTCGATCGTGCCGCCGCTGTTCCACATCGCCGGGATCGGCAACTTCGCGCCGGCGTTCTATCGCGGGGTGCGCGTGGTGATCCACCCGCTGGGCGCCTTCGATCCCGACGCGATGCTCGACACCCTCGAACGCGAGGGGACCACGTCGGTGTTCATGGTGCCCGCGCAGTGGCAAGCGGTGTGCGCGGCTCAGCAGGCCCGGCCGCGGACACTGCGGCTACGCAACATCAGCTGGGGCGCCGCACCCGCCTCCGACAGTGTCCTCACCGCGATGAATCAGTCCTTCCCCGACGCCCTCAACATGACCGCGTTCGGGCAGACCGAGATGTCGCCGGTGACGTGTGTGCTCGAGGGCCGCGACGCCATGCGCAAGATCGGTTCGGTCGGCAAGGTGGTGCCCGCGGTGACCGCACGCATCGTCGACCCGCTGATGAACGACGTCAAGCCGGGTGAGGTCGGCGAGATCGTCTATCGCGGCCCCAATCTGATGGCCGGCTACTGGGAGAACCCGCAAGCCACCGCGGACGCCTTCCGCGGGGGGTGGTTCCACTCCGGCGACCTCGTCCGCCAGGACGAGGAAGGTTTTCTCTACGTCGTCGACCGTGCCAAGGACATGATCATCTCGGGCGGGGAGAACATCTACTGCGCCGAGGTGGAGAACGTGCTCTTCGGGCACGAGAAGATCGCCGAGGCCGCGATCATCGGTCGCGCCGACGAGAAGTGGGGTGAGGTGCCGGTCGCCGTCGTCGTACTCGCGCCCGGTGCCGACGATCTCACCCTGAGTGAACTCGAGCCGTACCTCAACGAGAACCTCGCGCGTTTCAAGCACCCCAAGGATCTGGTCATCATCGACGAGCTCCCACGCAACGCCGGCGGCAAGGTGGTCAAGCCACGACTACGCGACGCCTACGGCAGCAAGGACGCCGGCCTCGCGCACTGACCGGGCGGCAACCTGAACCGGCGGCAAGGGGCCGGCGGATCACGGCGGGTTTGAACGACGGCCGAGCGGGTACAGCTATGCCATGTCGACCACCGATGCCCGCCCACCCGACCCCGAGAGCGACGATCTGCCGGATTCCCCGACAGATCTCACCCGCCCGTCGGTGTGGTACATCACCCGTAAGGTCGCCCGCGAGTTCAGCCGCGATCAGTGCACCGATCTCGCCGCCGCACTGACGTACTACGCGGTGCTGTCGCTATTCCCGGCGCTGCTCGCCGTGGTCTCACTGCTCGGTGTCTTCGGTCAGGGGCAGCGCACCGTGGATGCCGTTCTGCAGATGGTCGACGACGTCGGGCCGTCCTCGGCTGTCGACACATTGCGCGATCCGGTCCAGCAACTCGTCAGTGCGCCATCGGCGGGTTTCGCGCTGGTCCTCGGTCTGGCCGGCGCGCTGTGGTCGGCGTCGGGGTATGTCGGCGCGTTCGGCCGCGCCATGAACCGGATGTACGAGATCGACGAGGGACGGCCGATCTGGAAGTTGCGTCCCCAGATGCTGCTGGTGACCGCCGTGGCGTTGCTGATGGCGGGTGCAATCGCAGTGATGCTGGCGATCAGCGGACCTGTCGCGAAAGCGGTGGGGGATGCCATCGGAGCCGGCGATGCGGCTCTCACGGTGTGGAACATCGCCCGCTGGCCACTGGTGCTGATCTTCGCGATTCTCGTGGTGGCGATCCTCTACTACTCGACACCCAATGTGAAGCAACCCAAGTTCCGGTGGATCAGCATCGGGGCCACCGTGGCGATCGTGGTGTGGATCCTCGCTTCGGTCCTGTTCGGTCTCTACGTTGCCAACTTCAGCAGCTACAACAAGACCTACGGGGCGCTGGCCGGTGTGGTCGTCTTCCTGCTCTGGCTGTGGATCACCAACCTGGCCTTGCTGTTCGGCGCCGAGATCGACGCCGAACTGGTGCGCGGGCGCCAGCTCCAGGCGGGGCTACCGGCGGAGAGGTCGCTGCAGTCCCCGCCGCGTGACACCACTGCCTCGGAGAAGAACGACGCCAAGGACCGAGAACTCATCGAGGAGGGCAGGCGACTTCGGCGCACGCGCGGTGAGTCCGCACCTGACGACTGACGCGTGTTCGCGAGAAGCCCGCACCGAGTGCAGCGCCCCCACCTGCGAACCGCGGGTGGGGGCGCGGACCGGTCCGTGGTCACTCGGTGGGCACGACCTTGCCGTTGACGGTCACCTCGACCTTGTTGGTCGCCGAGTCCCAGGTGATCTTGCCGTGCTCGAAGGTGGACGTCTTGACGGTGCCCTCCTCGGTCTCATCGCTGGTCGCGACGCCGAGCGGACCCTGCGAGCCACCCTTGCCGTCGGCCGCGGGAGCCCCGGACTCGTCGCGCTTGACGTTCCACGCGTCGCGGATCTTGCCCCAGGTGATGTAGGCCGGGGTGGCATCATCGGCGTTCTTGGCGGTGATGACACCACCGTCGAACTGCTGGAAGACGACCCCGTTCGCACCGGTTCCGGCCGCGCCCTCGCCGGTCAACGGCTTGCCGAGGTCGGTCTTCTGCTTCTCGGTCGCCGCGGCGTACTTGGCGGCGATCGGGCCGGTCAGCCGGACGGTGGAGCCGTCCGCGGCCGTGAGTTCGACGGGCGCAACGGCGGCCGCGCTGCCCGACGTGGTTGCGCTCTCGGCCATCGACACCGTCGACGACGAGGCGGCCGAGTCACTGCTGTCGTCGTTGCTACAACCGGCTACGACGAGTAGGGCGATGGAGGTGGCCGCGGCGACGCCGACGACTCGCTGGAAGGTCTGCTTCATGATTTCCCTTTCGGTTCTCAGAGCACTCTCCGGATCTGCGCGCTATTGCACCGACCCTTAGCGACCCTAACCGCATCCTCTTCCGCAATCCAGGCTTTGAGGTCCTGCGCCGCTTGCGACCTCACCGGCTCGCGGGCTCGCCGAGCGCCGCGCGGATCGTGCGGACGACCCCGTTGTCTGCGTTGGATGGCGCCAGATACCGTGCGACCGCGAGGATCTCGGGATGCGCATTGGCCACCGCATAGGACCACTCGGCATCCCGGATCATCGCCAGGTCGTTGAGATAATCACCGAAGACCATGGTCTCCCCGGTACCGATCCCCAGGCTCTTCTGCACCGCCCGCACCGCGACCGATTTGTCGACACCCGGCGCCATGACATCGAGCCAGTTGCGACCCGACACCACGACCTCCATCGCACCGGGCAACGCCGTCAAGGCGGGCGCCGTCACGTCTTCGACGTCGCCGAAGTCGTAGATCGCGACCTTCACGAACGGTCCGGGCACCGCGGTGAGGTCCTCGACCACCTCATGTGCGTAGTAGTAGGGCCGCACCTGATCGAGAAAGGGTGTGTCACAACGCTCGACGAAGGCGACGTCGGGACCGCACAACACCACACCCACGTCCGATGACGCCGTCGACTCCAACTCGCGTGCCGCGTCGAGCACTGCGGCGACGACATCGTCGTCGAGTGCGGTCACGCTCAGCTTCTCCGTACCGCACGCCACCACCGCGCCGTTCTCGGCGATGACCACCAGACCGGGCACGGCATGTCCGAGCTGGTGCAGCAGCGTCGCCGCCTGCCGCCCACTCGCCGGACAGAAGACGACTCCGCGACGATCGAGCTCGTCGAGCACCGGCCACAGTCCCTCGGGAATCCGTTTGGCCTCGTCGAGCAGGGTGCCATCCATGTCGCTGACGATCAACCGCACCCCCGGCGGGACCGGCGGGATCCGGACCACCTGGGTCATTCGCAGATCGCTCCGCGAGATGCGGAGGTGACGAGTTTGGCGTACTTCGCCAGCACACCCCGCGTGTACCGGGGCAGAAGCGGGGTGAATCCCTTTGCCCGAGAAGCCATCTCATCTTCGTCGACGAGGATGTCGAGCGTGCCCGACGCCACGTCGAGGCGAATCCGGTCGCCGTCGCGTACCAGGGCGATCGGCCCGCCGTCGACGGCCTCGGGCGCGATGTGACCCACGCACAGGCCGGTGGTGCCGCCGGAGAACCGGCCGTCGGTCATCAGCAGCACGTCCTTGCCGAGACCCGCACCCTTGATGGCGCCGGTGATGGCAAGCATCTCGCGCATACCCGGACCGCCCTTGGGCCCCTCGTACCTGATGACCACCACGTCACCGGCGGTGATGGTGCCGTCCTCGAGGGCGTCCATCGCGGCACGCTCCCGGTCGAACACGCGCGCCACACCTTCGAAGACGTCGGAGTCGAAGCCGGCCGACTTCACCACCGCACCGCCCGGCGCGAGCGAACCGGTCAGGATGGTGATACCCCCGGTGGGGTGGATCGGTGTTGTCATGGCGCGCAACACTTTTCCGTCCGGGTCCGGCGGCGCGATGTCGGCTAGATTCTCCGCCATCGTCTTGCCGGTGACGGTGAGGCAGTCGCCGTTGAGCAGGCCCGCGTCGAGCAGCGCCTTCATCACCACCGGCACGCCACCGATCCGGTCCACATCGGTCATCACGTGCTGACCGAACGGCTTGACATCGGCCAGATGCGGTACGCACGAACCGATTCGGGAGAAGTCGGCCAGGCTGAGCGCGACGTCGGCCTCGTGGGCGATGGCCAGCAGATGCAGCACGGCGTTGGTCGATCCGCCGAAGGCCATGACCACCGCGATCGCGTTCTCGAACGCCTCGAAGGTCATGATGTCGCGCGCGGTGATGCCGCAACGCAGGAGTTCGACGACGGCCTCGCCGCTGCGGCGCGCGAACTGGTCGCGTCGCCGGTCCGGGGCGGGCGGCGCCGCACTACCCGGCAGCGACATGCCCAGCGCCTCGGCGACGCTGGCCATCGTGTTGGCCGTGTACATGCCACCGCAGGCGCCCTCACCGGGACAGATGGCGCGTTCGATGGTATCCACGTCGGCTCTGCTCATCAGCCCGCGCGAGCACGCCCCGACCGCCTCGAAGGCGTCGATGATGGTGACCTGCCGCTCCGAGCCGTCGGACAGCGTGGCATAGCCGGGCAGCGTCGAGCCGGCGTAGAGGAACACATTCGCAAGATCGAGCCGGGCGGCCGCCATCAGCATTCCGGGCAGCGACTTGTCACAACCGGCGAGCAGCACCGACCCGTCGAGCCGTTCGGCACTCATGACCGTCTCGACGCTGTCGGCGATCACCTCGCGCGAGACCAGCGAGAAATGCATACCCTCGTGTCCCATCGAGATGCCGTCGGACACCGAGATGGTGCCGAATTCGAGAGGGTAGCCACCGGCGGCGAAGACACCTTCCTTGACCGAGGTGGCCAGCCGGTCCAGCGACAGGTTGCAGGGGGTGATCTCGTTCCACGACGACCCGATCCCGATCTGCGGTTTGGCCCAGTCGTCGTCACCCATGCCGACCGCGCGGAGCATGCCGCGTGCCGCGGTCCGTTCGAGGCCGTCGGTGACGTCTCGGCTGCGGGGCTTGATGTCCACGTCGTTGGTGGTCGAGGACTCAGGTGAGGGGCTCATAGTCGCAGCGTAGTACTCACGTGAGGGGCACCGCGGCACGCTCGACGAGGCTGCCGTCGGCGCGTGGCTGCTCGAAGGTGACTCGCGAGGTACGCCCGTCGACGATCAGGGTGGCGATGGTGTTGCCGAACATCGGACCGGCGACGTTGGTCCAGTTCACCGGACGTGCCGGCACACCGGACCGACGGGCCCACGCCCGGGTCAGTCGTGCCGCCCGCGGTGACCAGGCATGGGCCAGAGCAGGTTTCACATACGCGGGAACATGATTGTGCACCGGTGAACAGACCAGTTGATGGATGGGCGTGCCGTGCGCGCCGTCCACGCGTGCCGCATAACTGTGGTGGACGTCGCCGGAGAGCACCGAGATCGACGCCGGCGGATCCGTTTGCCGCGCGGCCACGTCGGTGATGAGGCGGCTGAGCCGACGGAAGGAGTCGAAGAACGCCGGCCAGTGCTCGAAATCGGTGGCCTGCCGGATCTTCTCACCACACCGGCCGCGCAGCCCGGGGCGCGCCGCGGCGATCTCGTTGATCGACTGCAGGTCGCCGAGTGCCGGCGGCAGCAGCCACGGCAACGACGACCCGAGGACGAGATGGTCGACTCCGGCCGGGTCATCCTCGAGTTGATCGGCGAGCCAGTCGAACTCGTCGTCGCTCAACATCTTTCGCTGCCCACCGGACAGGATGCGGCCATTGCGCGAGTCGACGATGATCAGGCGCGTCCGCCCCAGATCCCATCGGAAACTGAAGCGCAGTCCCTTGTGACCGGACGTGTCGTCGTCGGCGCGATCGGCGAGATCGACCAGCAGTGGCCAGCAATCGCCCTCGGTGCCGAGCGCCGTGCGGTAGTCGGGATCGTCGGCGAGTTCGGCCGGCGAGAGATTGCCGAGGTGCTGGTACACCCAGTACGCGCCGAGTCCGGCGCGGATGCGGTCCCGCCACCACGGAACCGCGGCCATCTCCGCGCGCCACGCCGCCGAGGTGTTCCAGTCGTCCCGGATGTCGTGGTCATCGAAGATCATCGCCGTCGGCACCGTCGACATCAGCCAGCGGATCTCGGGATCGCTCCAGGTGTGCCGATAGAGTTCCTCGTACTCGGAAAAGCTCACCACCTCGTCCGGGGGGCGGTTGACGCGGGTGGATCCGCGTCGTCGTCCGGCGAGTCGACGACGCGTGTCGGGGGTCAGCTCATCGGCGTACACCTGATCGCCGAGCAGGATCAGCGCGTCGGGCAATTCCTCGACCGGACGTCTCGTCAGCCGTGTCGCATAGCAGTCCAGGGCATCCATGCCCAGCTTCTCGTCGAGGGCCTCGTCACCGGTCTTGGGGTAGCGGCACGAGCCGAACACCCAGCGCTGATGTCGGGTCGCATCGGCACCGCGGGTTGCGATGACACTCGGCGGGAACGGCGAATCCGGTTGCGGCCAGGCATCGGTCCCGTTGACCCGAACGCCGTACTCGACGGTGGTGTCCGGGGTGAGTCCGTCGACGACCACGAGGGCGTAGTGATTTCCCTGTACCTCGAAGGTGTCGGCCCGCGAGCCGAGGACCTCGACCGTGGCCTTCGCTTCGGTCTGCACCCACACGGTGGCGGTGGTTTCTCCGACGTGGCGCAGGATCGGGCCGAGGAGCAAGGGCATCACCCCACCCTAACGTCCGCACCGGCGCCCGGTGGCGGCTCAGCGACCTCCGTGATCTTCGCCCGCGGTGATCACACCCGCAACCGCCGCAGCGGCCGGCCCGCCAAGAAGCGGATCGTGCGCATCAGCACCGGATTTCCGCGTGCGCTTTCGGGGTCCATCAGATCGTTCTCCGCGAGCGGGCTCGACTCACCTTCGACGGTGTCGGCGTCGAAGGCGGCCAGGGTTTTCCCTGATCCGCGGAGGTCCTCGATCGCCGCGATCAGGCTGCCCCGGCGATCCAGCGCTGCGCGCCACGCCTCGTCGGTCACGTCGAGGTGCTCCGCGATGAGCGTGTCACGCACATCCAGCACGCCCGCCCGGTGCTCGTCGGCGCGTGGATCGGCGTCGGTGACCTCGATGGCGAGGTCACATTCGCTGTCGAGACCGAGGGAGCGGTTGTTCAGATTCGACGACCCCACGCGTAGCAGGACGTCATCCATGACAAGCACTTTCGCGTGCACATAGATCGGTTCACCGGCCGACGTGACGGGATAGTACGCACGGAATCGGTTGTGCTGGTCGGCCTCCCAGAGCATGTGCAGCAGGCGCTTGCGGGCACCGTCCATGGCCTTGCGCTCCAGCCAGCCGTCAGCGTGGCGGGGGAGGACCACGACGACCTCCGGCCCGTCGGGTTCGCGCAGTCGCTCGGCGATCGCCTCGGCGAGTGACCGCGCGGCCAGATACTGGCTCTCGACGTAGAGCCGGCGGCGTGCTCGGCGGATCACGTCGAGGTAGAGCTGCTCGATCTCGCGCACCTCGGACTGGTCACCGAGTTCCGGAAGTGTGCGCGCCACAGCCACATCCACATCGCGCAGGGTCGGGCTGAGCTGTGCCGGCCAGGGATCGTACTCGTCGTCGGGGACCGGCGGCAGATCTTCGCCGGTGGCGGATCGCCACCGGGCGCGCGCCACCTCGCCGACGAGCCGGGCGGCGTCACCGTCGACGGCTGTGGTGGCGTCGTGCCACGGACCGCACGGCGTGCCCCCTGGTTCGGTCCGGTGCGGCTCGTCGTCGCGGTGGGCCGGCGTGTCCCAGCGGTCGACCGTCATGTCGATGCCCCCACAGAAGGCGACGCGGTCGTCGATGACGACGATCTTCTGATGATGGGCGGCCCGAAGCGGGTGCCGTGTGTCGATCTCGAGGTGCAGGTGCCGGTTGGTGCGGAGATTGGTCAGGAAGATCGGCGCCATGCCGCGGGTGATGGCGGTGAGGGCGCCGACGCTCCATTTCAACAGGTGGATGTCGAGACCCGGCCGCTGAGCCGGCAGCCAATCGAGAAAGGCGCCGAGCTGGTTGGGTCCATCGACCGTCTGCCCGTCCGGCTCGAACTCGATGCGGGTGTCGAAGTCCCAGCCGATCAACATGATCCGGTGCCGGGCGCTGAGCATGGCGGTCTTGGCGTACCGGAAGTAGTCCTGCGCGTCGATGATGCAGGCGAGGCGCTCGGCCCGCGCGATGCCATAGCAGTTGCGCCCGGGGGTCAGTAGGGAGTCGTCACCGCGTCGATCGTCGTCACCGCATCTGCCTGCGCTCATTTTCACCCGCCCCTGGCTACCGCGATTCGACCCGACCCGGTTGAGGATAGCGGCGCACACGCACGGCTCGTCGACCCAGCCGCCGTCATCGGCGAAACGTCACGCAGATCGACGCTACGGTTTGGCCGCCCGGCTCGCCCGCTGACGAGGTCAGCGATGCGCGTGCCGGTTGCGCGACGCATCGCCGATCACCTGGTCGGCCTGCGCGATCGTGCGGTCGAGATGGGCGAGTCCGGCCCGGCGCGCCGCCAGCGGATCACCGTGGACGGCCAGATGTCCGGCGGCGATGTCGGCCGACTCGGTGGCGCCGGCCATCACGATCTCCGGCGCCTGGAACAAGACCGCCGAACCCACCTCGATGGCGTCGACCGCGGCGATCTGTGCCGGCGTCGACGGCCGCGCGATCTGCGGCGGATCCGCGACGACCGGGGCGTTGAGGGCGTCGAGGATGGCGATTCGTCCATCGTCGACGGCGCGGCGCACGACCGACGGCGGCGCTCCGGCCTGCAGAGTGTCGTTGACGGTGAGCACCTCGACGACAGCCACTTCCAAGGCGTTCTGCGCGCGCGGCAGGACGATCTGGAGATCGTTGTCGATGATCCCGGTCATCGCCGATCGTGCCGGGGCGGTAACCGACGCCGACGCGATACCCAGCGCGCGATCGGCAGATCCCGTCAGTGCCCGTGCCTGCGCATAGACGCCGGGCGCCCGGACCAGCGCGACCGGCACCTCGACAAGGCCGTCGACGATGTGCGGGCAGATGAGGGAACAGTAGGTGAGCTGATTTCGGGCGATCGCCCACGCGATGGCACCTGGCGGCGGGGCCGGCTGCCCGCTCACACCCGCGGGCATCCCCGGCGTCGGTTGCGCCGACGCGGGCGCTGCCAGAAGGGCAGGCGCCGACAATGCGGCGATCACCACGAGTCCCGCGGCTACGGATCGATGAGACCGCACCATGTCAACTCCCTTGACGTCCAACTCCCTTGTCCCCCCACGGCAGTGTGCGGTACCAATGCTGAAGGAACGCTGAAAGGTGCGACGCTGAGCGCCTTCCCACCCGACGCCGCCGCGTATGGCGGTCATCTCCGGTGCCGGCCGGTGTCGTGCTGGCCGGTTTCCTGCTCTTGCGTGTGGTGGCGATCGGTGTCGAAGGTGACATCGATCTCCTGAAATCCCTTGGTGCGCTGCGCACGCGCCTGCGCGGAGTAGGCCGCCTCATCACCCGGGGTGAGGGTCACGTTGTCGGTGAACGGCGTCAGCAGCGATCGCGGATACAGGTTGTCGACACGAACGGCATTGCATTCCAGGCAGATGACCACCATCACCGCTGCGATGTACAGAAACGCCAGCAGACCCAGGACAACAGCGAAAACCCCGGTCGTGGCACTGGAATTGGCGATGACGCGCTGGATGAAGACCGTGCCGAAGGTCTGCAGGATCTGCCACCCGACCGCAGCACCCACCGCGCCGGGCAGAACGTCGCGGATGCTCACGTCCCGTGCCGTGCCGAAGCGGAATCCGAACACGAACACCGCGATGTAGAGCAACAGGGTGCCGACGGTCGCGAGCACCCGGCCGTCGGAGCCGAGGTCGATCGCTGCGGACACCCCGTTGAGCGCGGTCAAGCCGATGATCACCAGACCGACCGTCGCCAGCAACAGGGCGCCTTTGACACGCACCTGAATCGGGTTGGGCCGCTCGTTGCGGGGGACCGTCCAGACGATGTTCATCGCGTTCTGGATGGCAACCGAGACGCCCAGCGCGCCGTACACCGCACTCACCACACCGATCACCACCGCCAGGGTGCTGCCACTCAGCTGGCCCGGCTGACCCAATTGATCACCGATGACCGGGATCTGGGAGAGCGCCGAATCCACGATGCGCTCCTGGAGTTCGGGGTTGTCCTCGAGGACGAGGCCGAGAACGGAGGTGAAGACCAGTAGCAGAGGGAACAGCGAGATGAAGCCGTAGTAGGTGATCAGGGCAGCGAGGTAACCGCCCTGATCGTCGAAGAACTTGTAGGCGACGGCGAGTGGAAAGCCGGTCTTCGGGTGCCGGTTCTGGAAGTCGTCGATCCGATCGGCCAGCGACACCGCCTCACCCTTCTCCTCGACCCCGCAGGATGCCGAGTCTACGTGGGGTCAGCCGCCTATCCGGTCATCGGAGACACGCTCGCCGGCGCACGCCGATCAACCGGCATCGACCTTCGGCATGATCTCCTCGGTCAGCCGCTTGAGGTCGTCGAGGGTCTTGGACACGGGAACGTCAGTGAACGGCGGCCACAAAAGCGGCATGTCCAGACCGGCTTCGGCATACCGCTTGAGGATGTCGGTGATCTGCTCGGCCGTCCCGGCGAGCAGATTGGTCAGTTTCCCGTTGTCGGACTGGTCGGTCTTCTCATCGGTGATGACGAACCAGATCATGCTGCACATCTGCACGTCGTCGATGGTGCGGTCGGTGTCCATGTCGTCGAGTTCCTTGGCGATCGCGGTGCGCCACTTGGACAGTTCCGCTGGGGAATCCTGGATTCCGATCCAGCCCGACATCCCGTACTTGGCGACACGCAACGCCGAGCGTCGCGCATCCTTGAGACCGCTGAAGTACATGGGCGGGAACGGCTTCTGCAACGGCTTGGCCCCGAAGCCGCTCTTCTCGAAGTCGGCGAACTCACCGTGGTATTCGAACAGGTCGTTGGTCCAGATACCCTGCATGATCTCGATGGTCTCGCGCACGTGGGCATGTCGACGCGGAAAGATCGCGCTCGCG
Source organism: Gordonia bronchialis DSM 43247 (assembly GCF_000024785.1). Taxonomy (NCBI): domain Bacteria; kingdom Bacillati; phylum Actinomycetota; class Actinomycetes; order Mycobacteriales; family Gordoniaceae; genus Gordonia; species Gordonia bronchialis. Next base: position 2,718,972 of record NC_013441.1, read on the forward strand.
CTCGCCGCGGCGAATTCCTCGGGCATCCAACCGGATCCGACAGCCACGTTGAGCCGGCCATCCGAGAGATGGTCGATGGTGGCCAGTTCGGCGGCAAGCACGCCGGGTGCGCGGAACGGTGTGTCGATGATGCTCATGCCGATGCGCACCTTCGACGTCTTGGCGGCCAGCCAGGGGATGAGCGGCATCCCCTGCAGGAACTCACCGTGAGCGGTCACCGGGAGCTGTTTGGGAAAGCCGTCCATCATGCCGAAGGCGTACTGCAGTTCACCGCGGTCAGACGCCTCGGGAACGATGATGCGGTCCAGTGTCCACACCGAATCGAAGTCGAGTTCCTCGGCCAGGTCCGTCAGCTCGGAGAGTTCGCCGACGGTCACCTTGTCTCGGAAGTTGGGGAGATAGAGAGCGAGTTTCATGGTGGTGGCCTCCTTGCCGGGTGATTCTCTACTGTTGTTGTGACGGGTGGCTATGTCACGATGGGGGAGCATCATTCGTTGTCTCCGCTGACGTAGGCGCGCAGCGCTTTCTTGTCGAGTTTGCCGAGTGCGGTCAACGGCAGTTCCTCGACCAACCGCACTTGTTTGGGGATCTTGTAGCGGGAGAGCCGTTTTCGACAGTGCGCGATCACCTCGTCGGGATTCAGGGCGCCGGCAGAGACGACGCAGGCGATCACGGCTTCCCCCCAATCCGGGTGCGGGGCACCGATGACAGCCACCTGGGCGACGCCCTCGAGTTCGGCGATGGCGTTCTCGACCTCCGTGGAGTAGACGTTCATCCCGCCTGTGATGATCAGGTCGTTCTTGCGGTCGACCAGGTAGAGGTAGCCATCGGGATCGACGCGCCCGAGATCACCGGTGTACAGCCAGCCGTCGCGGACGGTCTGCGCCGTCTTCTCCGGCAGCCCGTGATACCCGGTCATGGTGTACGGCGTCATCGCGGTCACCTCACCGATCCCTCCGGCCGGGCATTCGTTGTCGTGGTCGTCGACGATGCGCACCCGGGCCATCGCGATCGGACGCCCACAGCTCGTCAGCCGCTCGGGCCGCGCCGGATCGTGGTCCTCGCGGGTGAGGCGGGTGATGAAGTTGGGCGCCTCGGTCTGTCCGTAGAGTTGCATGAACACCGGGCCGAACGTGGCCAGCCCTTCGGTGAGACGGTCGACGGTGATCGGTACGGCGCCGTACAGGATCGTGCGCAGCGACGAGAAGTCGGCGTCACGGTCGGCGACGACCATCCGCACGTGGTCGAGGAGCCGGTAGATCATTGTCGGGACGGCGAAAAGAAAGGTGGCCCGGTCGCTTTCGATGCGTTCGAGCACGATCTGCGGGTCGAAGCCGGACTCGACGAAGGCGTGTGCGCCCTTGACCATTCCCGCCTGCAGATGCAGCCCCGACGAATGTGGCAGCGGTGAGGTGATCACCAGCCGTTCGTCGTCGCCGAATCCGATCTCGACGACATGTGACAGCACATTGAGCGCCAAGCCGGCCTGGGCGTGGACGACGCCCTTCGGCGCGCCGGTGGTTCCGCCCGTATAGACCAGAAGTGCCACATCGGTTGGCGCGACGGCGATCTCGGGCGGGGTGTGCGCGCCGACGCCCACCGCGTCGTCCCATGAGACCGCACCCGGCGGCGGATCGGGCGGCTCGGGGCCGACGACGACGAGCGTCTGCAACGCCGTCTCGGGATCGGCTAGTACCGGCACGGCGCGGCTGAGTTGCGACGGTGTCGCAATGGCGACGACGGCACTGCTGTCCCGCAGGATGTACTCCGCGTCGCGCACGCCGAGAAGGTCGTTGAGCGGCGCCTTGGCGCCACCGCAACGCAGGACGGCCTGGTCGGCGACCACGTATTCGAGGCCGTTGCTCATCATGAGCGCTACCGGTGTCCCCGGCGCCACGCCGCACTCGACGAGGAACCGGGACAGCCCGTTGGCCTGGGTGGCGAGCTCGCCATATGTCAGGGTCTCGCCGCCCGAGGTGACTGCGGGGCGGTCGTCGAAGCGATCGACCGCTCCTACCAGCAGGTCGCGAAGGGTCAGTTGACCGGCGGTCATCGCACTCCTCCGAGGTTGACAGCTCTCGCATTCACCCGACGTGCCGCCCCGCGCCCTCGGTGTGATGTATGACACAGTAGGCGCGCAGCGTCCGGTCCGGACCGTGAACGCCGCAGTTCCCCCGTTACGCAGGGGCGGCCACGGTGGTGTGAGAAGGTCGAGCCGTGTCCACCTCGGAGTTCCCGGTCCACGACTCCTTCCGATCGGCACGCGTCGCCCGACTGGCCACCAGCGGCGCCGACGGTGTACCGCATCTTGTGCCGATCGTGTTCGCACTGGCCGATGACACGCTCTTCACCTGTGTCGACCACAAACCCAAACGGACCCGAGCGCTACGCCGGCTGGCGAACATCGCGGCCAACCCGCGGGTGTCAATCCTGGTCGATCACTACACCGACGACTGGACAGCGCTGTGGTGGGTGCGCGTGGACGGCGCAGCGCAGGTCGTCGACGCGTCGACGACGCTCGGGACCCACGGCGTCGATGCCCTCGCCGCCAAATATACGCAGTACCGCGAGCATCGACCGGCCGGGGCGGTGATCGCGGTGCACGACCTGACCTGGCATTCGTGGACGGCCTCCGGCGCCACCCCCGATCGACGACCCTGACGGGCGAGAACTGGCATCCTGGTGTCGGACCCAGACTGACGCCCGACCCGAGGAGGCCTCCGATGGCGGCGGACAACGACCCCAAGACGTCACACCACTCCGACGACGACTCCGACGACGTGGCCCACCCCGGCCCGGCCGACCACGGCGGCACCGGCGGGATGGCCACCAGAGAGGTCACCCCGGAACTCGCCGAGGGCGACGACTCCGATAACTAGGGCCCGTCCCACAGCTGGTTGAGCCATGGTTGAGCCGCGACGAGCGAGCTTGTCCGACTGCTGGTTGAGCCGCGACGAGCGAGCTTGCGAGCTCGACGCGCGTCGAAACCAGCAGCAAGACAACACTATCGGCGACCACCACCCGAACAGCCGACAGTACTGGGCACCGACGCCTCTCGCCCAGCGGCTCGGGGCGGCTCAGCCGGCAGAAGGCAACAGCGACTCAGCGGCAATAGGAAGCGGCAGCTCAGTTGGTCGGCGTAACCGGTGGCTCAGCCGCCAGCCGGGCCGGTGAGCCGCGACGAGTGAGCTCGCGAGTCCGGTGCGCGTCGAAACCATCAGCGGGACAACGCTGTTCGTGACCACTGAGCTCGGTCAGCCGGTGACCGGCGGAGGTGTCGACGACCACGGTGACCGCTGCCGATCGTCCCGGTGGTAGTGCGCGGATTCGGACCGCACCGTCGGCCGCTCCACGCAGCGCCTCGACGAGGCGATCACGGATCTGCTCGTCCAGTGACGGAAGATCGGTGGGATCCCGGTCTCCCGCACGGTCGTCGAGCAATGTGACACTCACACCACGACGACGGGCCGCGTCGATCGCATCGACAACGTCGGGTGTGCACAGGGCCCGCGCCCGCAGCAGATCCCGAAGATGGCCTCGATCACCGCACACTCCAGACGCATCTGTGCATCAACGGCGTTGCCCTCCTCGGCGAGCAGCGCGAGCAGCGGCCGCGCCAGCGCGGTGATCGGTGCCAGGTGGAGAGCGCGTTCGTCGGCGGCGGCGCGGATGGCCGCCGCCTCGGCAGCCGCGTCGGCCGCCTGTCGCTGTGCATCGGCGAGCGCACCGACCAGCGCCCGGTTGACCGCGGCATAGACGATGGCAATCGCCACGAATCCACCAGACGGGCCGATCAGCAACACCCCGCGCAACGCGTCACCGGCGTCCACCGACGACCACCACGCCGCAACCGCCAGCGTCACCACGAACCCGAGCGCAGCCGACGACGGACGTCCCCGCATCGCCAGCATCGCGACGATCAGCGCCGGTGGGCCGGTGATCCAGATGGGGACGAGCTGTCCCGGCGGATCGAGGGCGAACAGATAGATCCCGCACATCACCGCCGGCGTGAGCGCGACGAACAGCGTGCCCCAGCCGGCGAGCGGATCCGGCCCGGGCGCCACGAGCACCGCTGCGGCACATGCCATCAGAAGCAGGGCCAGCAGGGCCACCCACGGCGACCTCAGCTCTCCCGGATTGAGGACCGCCGCGAGCACTTCGAGCCCGACGATCACCCCGGCCAGCCACCTCGCCGTACGCGACCGCATACCGAGAGCATCAGAACCGTCGGCAATCGCAATCGCGCCGGGCGGATCCCACCGCACCTGTACCGAAGTTCCCGCGCCGGGTCGCGACCACACCGTGGCGGTGCCGCCCGCGACCTCCGACATCCGCTTCTCGATCGACGAAGAGATTCCGAGACGCTCGGGCGCCACCGATGAGCGGACGAATCCCGCACCGTCATCGTCGATCCGCACGCTGATGCGCCCGGCACGCAGGTCGATTCGGCAGCGCCGCACCACGTCCGCGGGTAGATGACGCGCACAGTTGCGCGCGGCTTCGGCAACCGCTCCGAGAACCGCATCGACGACGGCCGGCGGATAGACGTGAACCTCGTCGTCGCGTCCGGCCATGGAGATCGACATCTGCGGGTCGTTCTCCTCGATCACGTCGACGATGGTCCGGGTCACCTCGTCACCGTCTGGCTCGCGCTCCACTGCGGCGCTCCGGAGGGTCTTGTCAAGAGCACGAACGGTTGCCGCCGCCCGGTCGGGAAGACGTGCGGACGCACCACCGCGGGCGGCCTCGAGGAGATTCGCCATGATCATGTCGTGCGTGAGGGCACGGGCCTGCGCGCGTTCCATCACGCGCGCACGCGCTGCGCCGGACTCCTGAGCTTGTGCGATGGCGGACGCGGCGGCGCGGTCGAGGGCCGCGGCAGTCCGCAGGCCGGCCGTGCCCAGCGCGAAGGGGACCAGTGCGAACACCGTCGAGCAGGCGATGTCGGCGATCATCGCGGTCACACCCGCATTGGACTGCGCGATGTTGCCGACGAACTTGACCCCGACCGCGGCGATCACCACGTACGTCGCTGTCACCGCGGTCGGCCACGCGACCAATGCACAGATCGTGCCGAGCACCACAAACGGTCCCAGCCAGAACACGGTGGCATCGTCGATGGGGTTGCCGTTCCAGGCCATCGGCCACAGTGCAACGGCCAGCAGAACCCCCAGTGCCGCAATCGAACTGAGTACGCGTAGGCGCAGGAGATCCGACGACCCGATCGCGTGTCCGGCGACCAGGAACCCCGGGAGAACGGCGAGGATCATCGCGCTCGGCGTCCACCACGTGGCGACCACCGCGTGTGCCTGAGTGATGGCCGGAATCAAGAACGGGAGGAACACCAGATAGGCGGCGCCCGCGAACACCGCGTAACAACGCATGGTTCGGCCGACGGCCGTGTCGGTGCGATCCAAGTCGCGATCGGCAGGCCCGACGGCACGAACCACCCAGGTGCCTGCCGACTCGGCAGGACGTCTCAATACCGCCCGGCGAATACCCACTGGACACGATTATGCGGGTGGCCCGGTGTCGACGTGAGAATTCGGGAGTCTTGGCGCCTGGGCGTGACCACTCGATGTCACCACCCGGGTACCCGATATCGGTATTGGACTCCTCGATGTCGTTGCGGTGCAACAATCAGTTGAGCCGGGGACCAGACAACTGGAGTACATCATGATCTGTATCGTCCCCGCCGGCGTCATTCGACCGCTCGTCCTCACCGCACTCGGCTGCGCAACGGTTCTCACGATCGCGGCGTGTTCGACGGGTTCCTCCGACACCGCCGCATCGTCGTCGAGTGCCGTCGCGACCGACACCGCGCCAGATGTCGTGACGCCCGTCATCGCCTCGACGGTCGACGATCCGATCCCGGTCGTCGGTTCGGACGGCAGGACGCACCTCGCCTACGAGCTGGTGCTGACCAACGTCACCCCCGACGCGGTCGCCATCCGCTCATTGGCGGTGAGCTCGTCCGATCAACAGCTGCTCACCCTCGACGGCGCGGCGCTCACCGCGCTCGCGCGGCGGGGGAGTGGCCGGCCGGGCCTCGATCTCGACGGTGGCGAGTATGCCCGACTGACGCTGGATGTGGCACTGCCCGAAGGTAGCCCGACGCCGACCTCACTGACCAACACGTTGACGGTTGCTCCATCCAAGCCGCAGCCGCCGCTGATCCCCGCGGTCATCGCCGAACCCATCAGCGTGCGGGTCTCGCCACACCAGGCCGTGACACTCGAATCGCCTCTGCAGGGCGACGGATGGCTCAACGGCGACGGCTGCTGCATACCGAGTGCGCACCGCACCGCGGCCAACCCCATCAACGGAAGGCTTTGGCTGGCAGAACGTTTCGCCATCGACTGGGTTCGACTCGACGCTGCGGGCAAGATGTTCGTCGGCGATCCTTCCGCGCTTGCGTCCTATTCGTACTACGGAGCCGAGATCCACTCCGTGGCGCAGAGCACCGTCGTTGGCGTGGTCGACGGACTGCCCGACCAGGTGCCGGGACGGACGCCCACCGGATTGCCGCTCGACCAGTACGGCGGAAACCACGTGGTCGCCAAGATCTCCGACGGGGTGTTCGTCTTCTATGCCCACCTCAAGCCGGGCAGCGTCCGGGTGAAGGTCGGCGACTCGCTGAGGCCGGGACAAACGGTCGGACTCCTCGGCAACAGCGGCAACTCCGATGCTCCCCACCTTCATTTCCACGCGATGAACGGACCCGACCCGCTGCGTTCCGCCGGAATCCCGTATGTCTACCGACAGTTCACGGTGGCGCACCGGCTACAGGCCGAGAGCCAGCTCGAGGAGTTGCTCACCACGGGCGGACCGGTGGCGTATGCACCCGAGCCGGTCGCCAAGGCGGTCACCGACGCCATGCCGATCGACCTGGATCTGGTGAACTTCCCGACCGGCTAGACGCACTCACCAGCGTCGGCTGGGACTGCGTATGGCGCAGCGGACGCACTGCCGCGCAGCAGGCAGCACCTCGAGGCGTTCGGAATCGATCTGTTGCCCGCAGGTTTCGCACAGCCCGTAGGAACCGTGCCCCACACGCTCGAGTGCCTCGTCGATCTCGGCCAGGCGTACCCGTGAACGTTCGAGCTGCGCCAACAGATGTCCGCGTTCGACGGCGAGCGTGGAACCCTCGGGATCGTGCTCGTCGTCGGCGGCCTCGTCTGCGGTGGCCTCGAGCACCGCCGCCAACCGTGCTGCGAGCGATTCGATGAGGTCAACCGTGCGCCCTCGTTCCGCGACCAACATGCTCCGCGAGGTGCCGTCCTGGCCTCTCATCGGATCGCGAGTCGTGCTCGGCTCCGGTTCATCACACCTTTCTACACCCGCAATGAGACAGCCGGCTTGGGCTTGACGCCGGAGTGGTCAGTCCGCGTCGGCCGACGGGCCCGTGTTGGTGCCGCCGTCGGACACCTCGAAGTTCTTCCATTCACCGTCGTCGTAGACCTGCATCGCGGTGCCGAGGGCGTCGTCGGGGACCTCGACGGTCTTGAACCAGTCATAGGCGCCTGTGGCGTCGTCGAACTCGGTTTCCTCGATGACCTTCTCCTGCGCATCGATCACACGGTAGCGAGCCATGATCGTTCACCAACTCTCTGTGCTTCTCGTCGTCTGCCGTCTCTCCCCGACGGTAGGCAGACGCCGCCGGCAGCACCCGCAGCACACCTGTATGATGCCGAATCGTGTTCTGCGACAACAGATCGGTAACGATGTCGAGCGAAAGGTTGCGCTGGCCTCAGTCCGGGTCGGCGAAGCGCGCCGGACGGCGTTGCATGCCCGCCGCCACCGCTTCCATCTGATTGGGCGAACCCATCAGACCCACCTGCAGTTCGCTCTCGAGCAACAAGGCCGAGTGCGCGTCGCAGCCGGTCCAGGTTTCGTCGTAGAGCCGTTTGGCCGCCCGTACCGCATGCAGCGATTTGGTGGCGATCTCGTGTGCCACCGCAATGGCATGCGCCAGCGGGTCCTCGCTGACCGCGGTGACCAGCCCCAGCGCGTGCGCCTCGGCGCCGGAGATGATGCGCCCGGTGAACGTGAGTTCCTTGGCCACATCGGCCGAGACGAGTCGGGGGAGTGTCTGGCTGATACCCATGTCGGGTACCAGCCCCCACTTGACCTCCATGATCGACAGGCGTGAATCCGGTGTGGCATAACGAATGTCGGCACCCAGCGCGATCTGCAGTCCGCCACCGAAACAGTTACCGGTGATCGCGGCGATGACCGGCGCGGGTACCTGCGCCCAATCGGTGGACACCCGCTGCGCATGATTGGCCGGGTTGTCGTCGGTCCGGGCCAGCAGCGTCTCGGCGCCACCACCGGCACCGAGCGAGCCGATGTCGAGCCCCGAGCAGAAGCTCTTGCCGGCGCCGTGCAGCACCACCGCACGCACCGAGCGGTCCTCGGCGACGGTCGACGCAGCCGCGACGATGCCCTCGAACATCGCGGCATCGAGCGCATTGTGCTTGTCACCGCGGTTCAGCGTCACCGTCGCGACACCAGCGTCGTCGACATCCACCAGTACCCGTGGCTCACCCATCACTTCGTCTCCTCGTCGTCATCATTGTCGGCCGGTCGTGCATCACAGCATCCGGACACCCGGGTGCGCGCGCTGCCAGGCGTCGATCGCCGAATCCCACTGGTCTCCGTCGAGCGTGGTCACCGAAGCCGGGAAGAGCGCGTCCTCTTCCTTCGCGATGTGCTCGTGCAGATCGAACACAGCCGTGCGGAAACGGTCCCGATCGGCCGGCACCGACAGATCCATCAAGGTCAGGAAGGCATCGAGTTCGCGATGTTCGTCGATCAGCGGGGCGATGTAGTCCTCGAAGATGTCGTCGGAGGTCAATAGCTGGGCGAACAACCCGTCTTCCTCACCCCGCCAGTGCGAGCGCAGTTCCACGGCCATCCGGCCGGCGAGCTGATGAGCGTGGGCCACGTCTCCGGCGTCGAGCGCCCGTACCGCATCCCCACCGAGATTCACCGCCCGTTCGTGTTCGGCGGTGTAGTCGCGCAACAACGGCATGTCCGGGCATCCGCAGTACTGACACACTGTGCGCCTCCCGAGGTCTCCGACAGGGCTGACCCCACCGTACTGGGCCGCCACATCTCGCAGTGCCGACTGCCCGCCACCCGCCGAAACGTCGTTGCACCCGGTGCAACACCGTTGCTACCGTCCGAGAACCACAGAAGGAGGTGATACCCGATGAACGCACATCCATGGGTGTCCCCCTCCGGAATCACGATCGCACCCCGCGTGGTCGCCACCGGCAACCACTGAGCGATCCCGTGCCGGTCGTCCGGGAGCACCACCCAGGTCACTCCCGAAAGGCACCATCATGCAGTTCTCATCCGAACAGCGACTCGACGACGACATGCGCGAGCGCCGTTTCACCGTTGCCGGGATCCCCGGAATTCTCTGGACCCCGTACCCGTCGACCCCGACGCCGCTGGTCCTGCTCGGCCATCCCGGCGACCTCGATTCCATGTATCCACGGCTGCTCGAGCGGGCCCGGTCCTGCGTGAGCCTCGGCTTCGCCGCAGCCACCATCGAGACACCCGGCGCGGGTGTCCGACCGCGCTCACCGGCCGCCGACCAAGCACGCAAGGATCTGCGTCGCGCCATGGCGGCCGGTGACCCGCTCGAGGACATCGTCGATCGGCTGGTCCTTCCGCTCGTGGACACCTCCGTTCCGGAATGGCAGGCCACCCTCGACGCGCTTCTGTCGCTACCCGACATCGGAGGCCCGGTCGCGTGGTCGGGAGGGGTGATCGGCATCGGCATCCGACTCGCCCGCATCGAGCCGCGCATCTCGGCAGCTCTGTTGTTCGCCGGCACCTTCGTTCCCAAGACCCTCGTGGACGAGGCTCGTCAGATCTCCATCCCGCTGTTGATGCTGCTCCAATGGGACGACGCCGGAAATGACCGGCCGGCCGCGCTGGAACTGTTCGACGCCTTCGGTTCGGCGCAAAAGACATTGCACGCCAACATGGGTGGCCACACCGGGGTCCCGGCATTCGAAGGCGACGACGCGGCCCGGTTCTTCGCCCGGCATCTGACCTGATCGCGCCACGACAGCAGGCGACAGCACGCGACAGTCCGGCGACAGCGCCGGCTCCTAACGTCCTGCGGTAGTTGCCACATCGATCGGAAGGAGACTGCCATGACTGCCGCCGTCACCTCCGCGACGCACACATCGTCGCGTACCTACACCTCCCTCGCCGCCGCCTGGATCCCGCTCGCCGCGCTGTGCCTGGCGTTCTTCGTCGAAATGGTCGACAACACGTTGCTGTCGATCGCATTACCCACCATCGGACGCGACATGGCCGGCGACACCACCGCCCTGCAGTGGATCACGGGCGCCTACTCCTTGACCTTCGGTGGGCTGCTGCTGACCGCGGGTTCCATCGCCGACCGATTCGGTCGTCGTCGGGTACTCCTCATCGGTCTCGCCGCATTCGGGTCACTGAGCCTGCTCGTGCGGGCCGTATCGAACACCGGCGAGCTCATCGCGTTGCGGGCCGGGCTCGGGATCGCCGCGGCGGCCATGGCGCCGATCACCAACTCGCTGGTCTTCCGCCTGTTCGACGACGAGAAGCTGCGGATGCGCGCGATGACCGTCATGATCATCGTCGGCATGTCGGGGTTCGTCCTCGGCCCGCTGATCGGCGGGACGGCGCTGGCCCACGTCCGCTGGGAGTGGCTGCTGCTCATCAACGCGCCGATCGCCTTGATCGCGGCCATCGGAGTCCGGTTCGGTGTCGCCGCCGACCGGCGCGACGATCTCACCGGGGACGCGCTCGATCTGCCGGGCGCACTGTTGAGCATCACCACGATCGGGCTCGCGTGCTGGTCGTTGACCAGCGGGGTGGAGCACGGCTGGCTCTCGGTGAGCACCATCGCCGCGATCGTCGGGGCAGTCGGGGCCGGCGTGCTGTTCGTCTGGCATGAACGCCGCAGCCCCGCACCGATGCTCGACATACGACTGTTCACCAACGGAACCGTGCGCGGATCGGCGATCGCCCAGATCGGTACGTCGGTGGCGATGGCCAGTGTGATGTTCGGGCTCATCCTGCACTTCCAGTACGCCTACGGCTGGAGTCCGGTCAAGGCGGGCCTCGCCAATCTGCCGATCATCGTGACGATGGTCCTGGCCACGCCGCTCTCCGAGTGGCTTGCCGCGCGGTTCGGTCATCGCATCGCGTGCCTGATCGGCGCGGGGTGTCTCGCGGGTTCGATGGCCGGACTGGCCTGGGGCGTGGAGCACGGCTACGGGGTCATCGCTGCCTGCATGGTCCTCATGACCATCGGCTTGCGCACCGTCATGACGATCTGTGCGATCGCTTTGGTCGCAGCGACGCCGCCGAACCGCACATCCATCGGCACCGCGCTGAACGACACCGCACAGGAGGTGGGCACCAGCCTGGGAACCGCGGTGGTCGGCACGCTCATCGCCGTACTCGTCACCACCACCCTGCCGGCCGGGGTGTGGAGCAGTTCACTCGTCGAATCCTTCTTCCACGGCGAGCGCATCACCTATGCGGTGCTGGCCGTGGTCGTCGGGCTGATCACGGCGGGCGGAGCGCTCACCCTGACCAACTCGCGCAGCACCGAGGAGTGAGCCTCGGCAGCGACCATCCGGATCGGCGGCGGCACCGAATTTCCTGGAGAACGGACAGTCCTGCGACGATGCTCTTGAACCGAGAAACGGAGGCCGCGATGACGAACGACCTGGTCGTGCTGCTCGATGAACGACGACGACCGTGCGGTACGGCACCGCGACGCAGCGTGCACGGCACCGACACACCGCTGCACCTGGCGTTCTCCTGCCACATCGTCGACTCTCACGATCGCATCCTGATGACGCGGCGGGCATTGGCCAAGACGACGTGGCCGGGGGTGTGGACCAACTCCTACTGCGGACACCCCCGGCCGGGGGAGTCCGTGGAGGACGCGGTCCGGCGATACGCACCTCGTGAACTCGGGCTCGAGGTGGACGGGTTGCACTGTGTGCTACCCGACTTCGACTACCGGGCCGTGGACGCCGACGGCGTGGTGGAGAACGAGATCTGCCCGGTCTACTGGGCTCGGCCGATCGGTGCACCGCAACCGAACCCGGACGAGGTGATGGACCACGTCTGGGCACCCATCGACGATGTGTGGGCGGCGGCAGCCAATACTCCGTGGGCCTTCAGTCCGTGGTTCGTCGAACAGGTCCGTGCTCTCGGGCCGCGGCCCCTCGAGGCGATCCGGTGGGCGTCATGACCGTCAGCGTGCGACCACCGACCCAGTCCGACGACACACGGCCCTATCACCACTACGACGATGTTGCCGACGAGACCGCGGCGCTGGTGATCAGCTCCTATTCGTCGTCGTTCGGGCTGGCGTCACGCCTGCTCGCGAAACCGGTGCGCCGGGACGTGCACAACATCTACGCGCTCGTCAGGGTGGCCGACGAGATCGTCGACGCCCCCCGGCCCGATCAAACCGAAACGCAACGGCGCCAGGCGCTCGACGCCCTCGAGACCGAGGTCATCGCGGCCCTGCGCACCGGGTCGAGTTCCAATCTGGTCGTACACGCCTTCGCCCGCACCGCCCGCCGCACCGGCATCGACGCCGCCCTGGTGGCCCCGTTCTTCGCGTCCATGCGCGCCGACCTGGACTGTGCGGTGCACGACGAGCAGAGCCTGGCCGACTACATCTACGGTTCGGCCGAGGTGGTGGGGCTGATGTGTGTGCATGCCTTCCTGTCCGACCACCCGCACCGCAAGGCGCGTTACGACCAGCTCGCGCCCGGCGCACGCCGCTTGGGCGCGGCGTTCCAGAAGGTCAACTTCCTGCGTGACCTGGGCGAGGATGCCGGCCAGCTGGGCCGGCGCTACCTCGTCGGACTCGATCCCGATCACCCCACCGAACAGGCCTGGCAGCACTGGCTCGACGACATCGACGCCGACCTCGCTGCCGCCGCGAGAACGATTCCGTTGTTGCCCAACGGCACTCGGGTTGCTGTGTGCACCGCACATGACATCTTCGCCGATCTATCCCGCCGGTTGCGGGCGACACCGCCCGCGCAGGCCTGCCGCACCAGGGTTCGCGTTCCTGGACGCGAGAAGGCACGGATCGCGGCAGCGGCCGCCCTCCGGCGCGGCAACCCACGCGTCACAGCGCAGGCCCCGGCGTCGTGACCGGGACTCACCAGAAACGAATTGTCGTCATCGGTGGCGGGGTCGCGGGCCTGGCCACCGCGACCCTGTTGGCCGCCGATGGCCACGACGTGGAACTCGTCGAGAAGAACCCGGACCTCGGTGGGCGCGCGGGTTCGTGGGCACACAGTGGGTTTCGTTTCGACACCGGGCCGTCGTGGTGGCTGATGCCCGAGGTCTTCGACCACTTCTTCCGCCTCGTCGGGACCTCCACCGAACAACGTCTGGATCTGCGTAGCCTCGATCCCGCCTATCGGGTGTTCTTCGAGGGTGACGCCGACCCGATTGACATCACCGCCGACGTCGACCTCAATCGGAAGGTCTTCGAGTCCGTCGAGCCCGGTGCGGGCGCCGCGCTCGACGATTATCTGACGTCCGCGCGTCGCGTCTATGACCTTGCGGTGCAACGTTTCCTCTACACCAACTTCGATTCCGCGGCCGCCTATCTGGGGCCTACGGTACTGCGTAATGCACCCGAACTCACCCGCCTGTTGCTCCGGACACTGGACCGGTTCATCGCCGAGCGATTCACCGATCGTCGCCTGCGCCAGATCCTCGGGTACCCGGCGGTGTTCCTCGGCTCATCCCCCGATCGCACGCCGGCGATGTATCACCTGATGAGTTGGCTCGACATCGCCGACGGGGTGCGTTACCCGGTGGGCGGATTCACCACCCTGGTCGACGCGTTGGCCGCGGTCGCGCTGGAACACGGTGTGCGCGTTCACACATCAACCACAGCCGTCGCCATCGAAACCACGCCCCGACGTCGGCTCACCCGGCCGCTGGGGCGACGCGCATCGGTGCGCGGTGTGCGGGTCCGTGACGACGACGGTGACGAGCGGACCATCGACGCCGACGTGGTGGTCGGCGCCACCGACCTGCATCACGTCGAAACCCGGCTGTTGCCCGCCCGGCTGCGCACCTTCGGTGAGAAGTGGTGGGACCGTGCCGTATCCGGCCCCGGCTCGGTCCTCGTCTTCCTCGGCGTACGCGGCGAGCTTCCGCACCTGGCGCATCATTCGTTGTTCTTCACCGAGGACTGGACCACCAACTTCGATGCCATCTTCGAGAGTCCCACGCGCGTGCCGGATCCGGCATCCATCTATGTGTGCCGTCCGTCGGCGACCGATCCGAGCGTCGCACCCGCCGGTCACGAGAATCTGTTCATTCTCGTCCCGGTGCCGGCGGATCCCGATCTCGGCGCGGGCGGTGAGGACGGCCACGGCGACGCCACGGTCGAGCGGATCGCCGATCGCGCCATCGCGCTCGTCGCCGACTGGGCGGGTGTGCCCGACCTCGCCGAGCGGATCGCCGTGCGGCGCACCGTGGGACCCGCGGACTTCGTCACCGATGTCAACGCGTGGTCGGGTGGGGCACTCGGACCCGCACATACGTTGCGGCAGAGTGCCTTCTTCCGCGCGACCAACCGTTCCCGCAAGGTCGACGGCCTGTACTACGTCGGGCACAGCACCACCCCCGGCATCGGCCTCCCGATGTGCTTGATCAGCGCCGAGCTCGTCCGCAAACGCCTCCGCGGCGACAAGTCAGTCGGCCCGTCGCCCACACCACCACCTCCCACCACTGGTTGAGCGGAACAACCCCCACCGCTGGTCGAGCCACCCCGTGACCACGGATCACACCGCCCGACCCCCACTGCTGGTTGAGCCGTGACTGACGAGCGAAGCGAGACAGCCGCGCGTCGAATCCACCCCGCGACACGACAATGTCAGCACCACAACGGATCACACCGCCGGACCGATCAACTCGGCCACAATCTTCGCCGACATCATCACCAACGGCAGTCCACCGCCGGGGTGGGCGGAACCGCCGACCACGAACAGACCTGGAACGTCGGTGGTGTTGCGCGGCCGCAGGAAGGCGGCGCGCGGACCATTCGACGACGTCCCGTAGATCGACCCGCCGGGAGTGAGCGTGCGCCGTTCCAGATCCGCGGGTGTCAGGATGTCGCAGTGCCGCACACGAGTTCGGATGTCGAGTCCACGCTCGGCCATTCGGTGCAGGATCATGTCCGCGTAGTCGGTGGCCAATGCGCCGCGGTCCCAGTCGACTCCGTTTCGCGGCTCGTGTCGGGGCGCATTCACCAGCACGAACCACGCACCAGTACCTGGCGCCGGCACGATCTGTGGGTCCTCGGGGGCAGACAGGTAGATGGTGGGGTCCGCCACGGGACGTGGCGGACCCCCGCGGCCGAAGATGGCGTCGAACTCCGCGTCGTAGTCCTCGGGGAACAGGACCTGATGATGACATCGGTCCGGCGGGGGATCGTCGACACCGAGCAGCAGCACAAAACCCGACAGCGACGCTGTCGCGCGCCGGATCCGGCGCAGAGCCCTTGCCGCTGAACGCGTGTGGAGCAACGATCGATACAGTTGCTCGGCATCGGCGTTGGCGACCACCAGATCAGCCCGGCGGTAGGTGCCGTCGGACAACACGACGCCATCGGCGTGCCCGTCGGCGCCGACGCTGATCTGCGCGACGGTGCTACCCGTCTCGATGACGCCACCGAGTGCCTCGAACCGGTCGGCGATCGCGGTGGCGATCCGCCCCAGGCCACCTGGGACATACCATGATCCCCACGCCTGCTCCGCCCACGGCACCGCGGCGAGAGCCGCCGGGGCACGCCTGGGATCTGAGCCGGTGTAGGTCGCGTACCGATCGAGCAGCATCCGTAGCGGCGGATCGCGCAGATAGCGGGATCCGAGACCTCGCAGCGACCTCCAGGGGGCGATGGTGGCGATGTCGGCGGGCCGGGCAGCTCTGAGCAGCGAGCGGCCACTGATCGGCGACTCCAGGAACGTGTGGTGGGTGAGATCCCAGATGTGTTCCGCGCGAGCAAGAAACGACATCCACTGTGCACCACGACCCGGCCCGAGCGCGGTGTCGAGTGCATCGGGGATCTCGGACAGCTCACCCGGCAGATCCAATCTCGTCCCGTCCGGGAATCGGTACCGGGCGGCGATGTCGAGGCGGGTCAGCGGCAGTACGTCGTCGACCGCGACGCCGGTGGCCGCGAACAGCTGCTGCAGCACGTGCGGCATCGTCACCAGCGAGGGTCCGGTGTCGAAGATGAAGCCATCACGTTCCAGCACACCGAGTTTCCCGCCGATCTCGGCAGACTGTTCGATGATGCTGACCCGGTGGCCCAGCGCCTGCAACCGCAGCGCGGCGGCCAATCCGCCCACGCCGGCGCCGACGACGAGGACCTCCGTCATCGGCCCACCGCCACCGTGCGCCCCTTCCAACGCGCCGTGCCGCGCCGGCGTGCGATCATCGAATCCGCGGTGAGCAGCCCGAACGCGAGGATCGAGATCGGATGCGCGGCCACGTCGGGCCAGATCCGACCGTGCGTGGTCGCGGCGACAACCGCCCGGGACGTCACGCCGGCGAGGTATCCCACCAAGCCGGCACGGGATCCGCCGACCATCGCGATCGCCGGGACGACGTGCACGACGACGAGCAAGCCGACCACCGCCACGGCCGCCGACGACGATCCGAAGGCCGCCCACAAGGACTTTCGATACCCGTCGCGGAGAGCGACGGCACCGGTGTACATGCGGCACTCGGCGATCTGGCTGCCCTCGGTCACCCCACCGCGTCCGCCGACGGCTTTGACGGCGCGGAGCAGCGCGATATCCTCGATCACCTCGGCACGCACGGCGTGGTGGCCGCCGGCGCGGCGGTACACTCCGGCGTCGACCACGAGCAGTTGGCCGTTGGCCACCGACATCGACGGTCGCGCGGTGCGTTCGGCGAGACGCAGCGGAAGGGTGCTCATCCACGACCACTGCAGCAGTGGCTGGATGAGCCGTTCGGCAACGGTGTCGGCGCGTTGCCGCGGGTAAGGACTCACCAGGTCGAGTCCGGTGTCGCGCAGCAACGCCCCGGCGGCGACGAAGGCGCACGGTCGCACCCGCACGTCGGCGTCGACGAAGATCAGCAATCCCTCGGCATCGTCGGCGCGGCGGGCCAATTGCGCACACGCCCACGGCTTTCCGAGCCAGCCGTGCGGTGTGGGTGTTCCGGTGATCACCTCGACCCGGGGGTCCCGGCCGGCATATCCGACCGCCAGCTCGGCGGTACCGTCGGTGGACTCGTCGTCGAGCACGATGACGCGGCCCGGTCCCGGCCACCGATCGAGCGCGGCGAGGATCGCGTCGAGGCAGTCGATGACGTTGCTCGCCTCGTCACGCACCGGCAGCAGGACCACGAGCGGCTCGGAGTGCGGCACGGCAGTCAGATCGGGTTGTCGCAGGGTCATCGCATTGCGGACGGTGAGGGCGAGTGAACCGACGGCGAGGACGGCGCCGACGCGGACCACCTCCTGCCAACGATCAGTCGCGGACACGGTCTCGCCCCCGGATGAGCACCACGATCAGTGGAATCGCGATGGCGCCCATGAGAAATGCGCCGACCACGGCGACCGAGGGACGACCGAAGAACAGAGCGTGGGCGAGCACGCAGGAGCCGTAGGTCCACAGGTAGACGGTGATCGGTAGCGCGTCGGTGGTGGGCCGGCCGATCAATCGGTCGAGAATGATCATCATCGTCAGTGACACGACGAACCAACCGGCGAAGTTGGTGAGCGGGATACCGTCGACTCCCGGCAGGGCGGGCTCGGGGCGAGCCCACACCCAGTGGCCCTGGTCCACCATCTGCGGATCCAAGAACACATCCCAGGCGGTGAGCGCACACGCACCCACCACGGCGACGGCCCATCGCCGACGCGGTCCGACGAGGCGGCGGGCCACCACCAGCGCCGGCCACGCCATCATGATCCAGGCGAGCGGAACGAGGACCGGCACGCCGAGGACCTCGGGTCCCAGTGTTCCCGAATAGGCATAGTGGCCGAACGGGAATCCGGTGTGCACGCCCACGGATTCGGCCACCAGTCCGCCGCCGGCGGCGACCGCCACGAGAACGAGGGCAGCACGGACGCCGACGCTGCTGGCCACGTGGACACACGCCGTGGTAGCGAGGAGAAGAACGCTCGCGGCGGTCAGCGGCAGCGTCCCGCCGTCGGTGAACGGGAAGCACGCCTGCACGATCACCGTTGCGGCGAACAGACCCCAGCTGAGAAGCAGTGGCAGGCTGCGCGTTCCGTGCGGCGGGGCGGCGGTCGCAGGGCGTCGACGTTCGGCGGCGGATGTACGCGTCACGGGGTCCGCCCCTGATAGCGGCCCGCGAGTTCGAGCACCGCGAACCGGGCGAAGAGCTCCTCGGCATACCAGTGCTTGGGCACGGTGTCGCGGATGGCCTGCCGGTGTGCCGTTGAGCGGTAGGCGAAGTCGGTGAGGGCGGTCGCCGAGTCCCAGATCGAGAAGGTGCCCTGCAAACCGACGGGCGCCTCGCCGATGCCGAGTGCCAGCCGAAGACCTGGCGCGCCACCGAGCTCGGCGACCACCGGCGGCACCGCGCGCCAGAACGACAATGCCCGGGTGGGCCGCAGCCGCGCGCGGGTGACGACGGCGACCGGTCCCGGGTGCGCGGCGTTGCGGCCGGCACCGATCCCGAAGGGTTCCCGGCCGGCCCAGCGACCCCGGCTCGACAACGGCCGCAGCCGCACGGTCAGCTCTTCGTGACTGGCCTCCGACCACGAGCGGATGAAACGCGAGGACCCGGCGGCGTCGGCCGCGTCGATGTCGGGCCACACCGTCAGCAACGCCCAGTGCCGCGGGTCTGCGTCGCGCGGGGTGAAGGTGCGCGCCGACCCGGTGCCCATCAGCTTGCCGAATCGCAACCCCGGCAGTCGACGGAGGCCGACTCCGCCGTATGCCATGCGTCCCAGCGCACCGGTGACGCTGCGTACTCCCCAGATACGCAGGTCCACCACCGGGGTGGCGACCTGCGTCACGAGTCCCGCCAGATGCATCGGGACACGAGGCGAGCCAACGCATTCCGGCACACGTCGTCGACCGGCAGGGTCTCGACCGCAGCCAGCGCCTCGGCGGCGAGATCGTCGATCCGGTCTTCGACGTGACGCACGGCCCCGGTGTCGTGCAGCACCCGGCCGACCGCGACCAGGTCGTCGTCGGTGAGATGCGGATTTCCGAGGGATCGTTCGAGGAGCAGGCGCTGCGCCGGGTCGGCCCGTTCGGAGGCGACGGCGACGAGCAGGGTGCGTTTTCCCTCGCGAATGTCGTCGATGACGGGTTTGCCGGTCGTCGCCACGTCGCCGAATACCCCGAGCAGGTCGTCGCGCAATTGGAATGCCTCGCCGGCGATCAGTCCGAGGGACTCGTAGGCGTCGAGCAGGTCGTCGTCGGCGCCGGCGAGCGCACCGCCGAGCCGGAGTGGCTGGGCGACGGTGTATTTCGCGCTCTTGTAGTGCAGTACCAGCCGGGTACGGGTCAGCGATGTTGTCGGTGTGGCCTGGGCCAGCATGTCCAGGTACTGTCCGCCGACCGTTTCGTCACGCATCAGCGACCACACCGCGCGGGCCCGTTGACCGATCTCCGGCGATGCGGCCGATACCGCGTCGGCGAGCACCTCGTCGGACCACATCAGACAGAGATCCCCGGCCAGGATGGCCACGGCCTGACCGAACGCCTCCGGGTCCCCAGCGAGGCCGTCGGCCGTGTGCCGGTCGGCGAAGCGGCGGTGTACGGTCGGCATTCCCCGACGCCGGTCGCTGTGGTCCATCACGTCGTCGTGGATGAGCGCGCCGAGGTGGAACAGTTCGATCGCCGCGGCGGCGTCGACCGCTCCCGCGGGAAGATCACCGCCGGCGGCACCACGTGCACCCCAGAGACAGAACGCGGCGCGCAGACGTTTGCCACCCGAAAGCGCACGAACGAGGTAGTCCGCCAGGGGAGCGATGTCGGGGTCGATATCGGCCAGGCGCCTGCCCCGGGCGTGGACGTGGCGGTTGAGCACGGCGTCCACGCCCAGCATGTTCTCCGCCCAGAGCGTCTCGATCGCGGTGTTGATGGTGGCGGTGTCGATGGTGGCCGTGGGCGCGTGCGAGATGTGTGGTGGTGACACGCCATGTATTCGGAGCCATCGAGAGATCGGATGGGACGGCAACTCGACGGCCCGCGGCGCGAACCGGACGCCGCACCGAGGAGTATTCGGGCGGCGTAGAGTTCTGCTCGTGCCACGAACGTCCCCCGACACCCGCAATCGTCTGCTCGACGCGGGACGCCGGCTCTTTGCCGAGCGCGGTGTGCTGGCTCCCACCCTCGACGAGGTCCGGCGTGAGGCGGAGGTGAGCGTAGGTGCCCTCTACCACCATTTCACGGACAAGCAGGCGTTGGCGGCCGCGGTGTATGCGCAGATCATGGGCGAGTACCAGAACGGCTTCCTCGAGATGCTCACCGCGCAGGCGACGGCCGAGGGCGGCATCCGCGGCGGTGTCGATTACCACCTGCGCTGGGTGGGCACCCACCGGGCACAGACCCAGCTCCTGCTCGGCGAACGCCTGGACAGCGAGTCCTTGCAGGCAGCGAATCAGCGCTTTTTCCGGGCGGTCTCGGACTGGTGGCGACCGCACCACGCCTACGGTGCGCTTCCGCCGATGCGGGCGGGTGTCACCTCGGCGCTCTGGCTGGGACCCGCGCAGGAGTACAGCCGACACTGGATCACCGAGAGCGACAAACAAGTCCCGCCCGCGGTCATCGCGGTCTTCTCCGACGCCGCCTGGGCCACGTTCCGGCAGGATCACTGACCTCGGCGCGACATCGTGGCCCGCACAGCGGTTGCGAAGGTCTGCGTGCTGAAGCAACTGGGTTCGGCGAATTCCTCGAGTGTGAGCGCATCGTGCCAGGAGGCATCGGCGCCCGCGCGTAGCAACGGCTTCACCATGGCGGTGGTGTGCGTAGGCAACGCCGCGACCCGTGACGCCCAGTCGTCGGCCGCCGCGAGCAGTTGGTCGTGGTCGACGACCTCTTGCACCAGCCCGATCTCCTTCGCCTGCCACGCGTCGAGGTGCTCGCCGCGCAGAAAGTAGCTCAGCGCCCCCTGGTAGCCGAGGCGTCGGGTCAGTGCCCAGGTGGTTCCCACCTCGGGCAGCAAGCCGAGGCGGCCGAACGCCGGAACGATCACCGCACGGTCACTTGCCAAGGTGATGTCACAGGTCAGCGCCCACGCGAGACCGACGCCTGCGGCGGGCCCGTTGAGTGCGGCGACGAAGATGGTGTCCGCACCGGCGATCGTCCGGGCGATCGCGCCGAATTCACGTCGGATCCACCGCCACATGTCGGTCGTCCCCTCGGCGGCATCGAGGTAGCCCAGAGCGGTGTCCATCATCTGCAGATCGCCGCCGGCGCTGAAGCCCGGGCCGGCACCCGTCAGGATGATCGTTCGGATGTCCGGGGATTCCGTCAGGTCCGCCACCGCTCGGCGCAGTTGCCGTACGAGCGGTGCGGACAACACATTGAGGCGTTCCGGTTCGCAGAGCGTGATGATCGCCCGATCACCCTGCTCTTCCACGAGCACGCGGCGTGGTGCGTCGGGCGCGTCCCCCTCGTCGATGAGTCGTCGATACAGCGAGTCGTCTCGTCCCATGTCGTCGTCCTTCTCTGCCGCGCGGGTCTATGAATACCGAGAATTACTCGGTATGTCCAGAGTAGAACTCCACCACTGACCGGACAAGGGGATCGGCATGGACCATCACACCAGGCGTGGTCGACGCGATATCGAACGCGTATTTCGTTGGACCACAGTCGCATTCGCCGTCGCTCTGTTGCTGCACGGCGCAGATCACCTGCGCCGCGGCATGGACGTGGTCCCGCATGCGGTGATGATCGGCGGCAACATCCAGTTGCTCTTCGCCGCCATCACCGTCGTACTGGTGTTCACCGGCCGCCGGGCAGCGCCGTACTTCGCGGTCGGTGTCGGACTGCTCAGCGCGATCGGCTTCACCGCGGTACATCTGTTGCCGCACTGGGGATTCTTCAGCGACAGCTTCGTCAACGCACCGGCGTGGGCCAGGGTGACGTGGTTCTCCTGGCTCACCGCGATCATCGAGATCGCCGCGGACCTCGCGCTGGCGATCGTCGGCTCAGCCGTCCTGGTGTCGCGTCGACGCAAAGCCGACGCCCCTACCGGGAGTGCGCGGATCGCGTGAGTTCTTCAGACTGGGCGACAATGATCCCGGCCGGGCCTTGAACGTAGCAGAGCCGGTAGATGTCCTCGTACCGCTCGATCGCGCCGATCAACTCGGCCCCGTGGGCTGCCAGCGCGGCCAGTGTGGCGTCGAGGTCGTCGACCGCGAACATGACGCTGCGCAGGCCGAAGGTGTTGCCCAACGCATTGCGCGGTTCGGGATCGATCACTGCCGGGGAGTGGAATTTGGTCAGTTCGAGCCGGCCGTGTCCGGTCGGGGTTCGCATCATTGCGATCGTCACCCGAACATCGTCGAGGCCATTGATGCGATCGACCCATGGCCCGCTGACGGGCGCCCGTCCCTCGGGTTCCAGCCCGAGTTCGGCAAAGAAGGCTGTCGCGGCGTCGAGGTCGTCGACGACGATGCTGACGTGATGCAGTTCCATGGTCATGGTGGTCCTCCTGAAGGTGTCGCGGTGGTCGCCGCTCACACGAAGGACGTAACCGGCCCCGCGTTCTCGACATCGCACCGGCGGATGGCTGCGGCAACGGTAGCGTGGCGGTGTGAACCCAGGTCTCTGCGAGTACACCACCATCTCTCATCCGCAGCCGGATACCCGTGTGTGGCACGAGGTCTACGGTGACGGCAAACCGGTGGTCCTGCTCCACGGCGCGTTTTCCGGAGCATCGTCGTGGGGTGGTCAGATTCCGGCATGGGTGGACGCCGGATGGAAGGTGTACTGCCCGGAACGACACGGCCACGCGCACAGTCCGGACGTCATGGCGGAGTTCCATTACGCCGACATGGCTGCCGAGACGATCGCCTACCTCGACGAGGTAGTCGGCGGCCCGGCGGAGATCGTCGGGTGGAGCGATGGCGCAGTGGTCGGGGTCCTCGTCGCGTTGCAGCGACCAGATCTCGTGCGCCACCTCGTGTTGATCGGTCAGTATCTCAACAGTTCCGGACGTGCCACCGGCGGCATCCTCGACGCTCTCGAATCCGCCAACGACGACCTGATGTCGTTCTTCGCGGCCGAGTACGCGTCCGAGACCCCGGACGGCGCAGACCATTTCCCGATCGTCTTCGCCAAGACGATGGCGATGATCAGTTCCGAACCCGAGATCGATCTGAGCGAACTGTCGGTGATCACGGCACCCACTCTGGTGATGCAGGGAGATCGAGACGAGGTCACGCTGGACCACAGTCGCGAGGTGGTCGACGCCATTGCCGGCGCACGCCTGTGCATCCTGCCCGGCTCCCACCTCATCCCGATCGAGGCACCGGCGGCGGTCAACAGTGTGATACTGCAATTCCTCACCACGTAGGAGACACACCCTGGACCTCGTTCGCACGCGTGTGCGAAGATGTGGCGGTGAGTACGCGGAACAATGCCGGATTGACTGCCGACGACCTACAGTCCCTGTCTGCCGGGCTCGCCGAGGGCAAACGCGTCAGCGTCTATCTCCGGGATCCATTGCCATCACTCGGTCTTGATGCCGGTGCGTCGGCGCGCGTGGTGGCCATCGACGGGTCGACGGTGACGGTCCGCCCCAAGGGCGTCGACGATCAGCTGCCGTTCAGTGCCGACGAGTTGCGGCGAACCCGTCGGGCACCATCTGTCGCCGACGGCCCGCGACGACGCACAAACGCGACCACGGCTTCACCCGCCGACCCGCCGACACCGACGAAAAGTGGTGCTACAGAGATGAAATCACCGTCGGAACCACCGGCACGACCGAAACCCGCACGGCGCGCGCGGCCGACCACCACGGCCGTCGCCATCACCATCACCTCGGGGCCGGGCACCACCTGGACGGTCGGGGTGTCGCATGGCAGCCGGCGGCAAGGTAAGCCCGCCGAGGTGACCGCGGACAAAGTGGCCCGCGCGATGCGTGAACTCGGCGACGATGGAGCGATCACCGCGGTCGACGGCGTGATCGAGTCTGCACGCGAGGCTGCGCAGAAGAGGGTCGAGGAACTCCGTCAGGAACTCGAGACCGCGCGGGCCGCGCTCGCCGACCTCGATGGGTCGGTCTAGCGGGCGAGTGCGTGTCGAGGCGTGATCAACCGGTGACCTCGGCGGCCAACCGGGCGAGGGTGTCCTCCAGCTGATCCGGCGTCACCAGCGGGAATTTCACCTTTTGCAGCAGGTCCTTGTCGGTGACCTTGGACCAGTCATAGGTATGGCGCACCAGGGTCGCGTCCGGACCCTGTGCCTCCAGCTCCCACAGCCATTCCCAGCCCGGGGGTTGCGTGCCGGCCGGCGCGGTCTGCCAGGCGAGGAGCTTGTCCTTGGCGTATCCGGTCACATGGTTGTCGGTCTTGTATTCGCCGCCCATGTGCGGACCGTCCATGTTCATGGTGAAGACCTCGCCGACCTTCTGGATGCGGTCGGCATGGTCGACGCCCCGCACGAATCCCGAACCGTCGAGTTTCTGGTGACGTTCGGGATTGCTGAGCACATCAAACACCTGGTCGATGCCCGCAAGAATCCACGGCACGGGTTCCGGCGGGCGTGGGCACACCTGCGGTTCGACGACGGCATCGAGATCAACAAGAAGAAAGTGCACCGGTTGTGGAAAGAAGAGGGCCTGCAAGTGCGGCGCGCTCCGCCGCAAACGCGCCGGCCAGTCATCGGTCCCGGTCGTTGTCGCGGACGCGCCGAAGGTGGTGTGGGCATTGGACTTTCAGTTCGATTCCACCGTGGATGGGAAGAAGGTCAAGATCGCTTCGATGGTTGACGAACACACCCGGATGTCGTTGCTGAACATCGTGGACCGCTCGATTCCGGCTGAGCGGTTGATCGAGGAGTTGGAGAAGACGTTCGCGATCTGGGGTGGCCCGCCGATGGTGCTGCGCATGGACAACGGCCCTGAGTTCATCTCAGAAGCCCTGCAGGCGTTCTGTGCAGGGTCGGTGGGGATCTCCTACATTCCGCCCGGCACACCGTGGAACAACGGGTTCATCGAGTCGTTCAACAACCGGTTGCGCGATGAGTGTTTGAACCGCAACTGCTGGCCCACACTGATCGAGGCCCGCGTGGTCATCGACGACTTCAAAGACGACCACAACCACCGACACCGGCACTCGGCGCTGGGCTACCAAACGCCGGCCGAGTACGCTGCCGGATGCACCCACCAACATCACCCCGTGCGCGCCAGGGCTTGTGGGCGACACCGCCCAGAGCAATGCGGGCGTCGCGGATTCGGCCCGCGTCGATCGTCAGCTCGGCCGCGACCGACACCACCGCAAAGGCGTAGGACGCACGGTCGCGAACCTTGCGGTAGGTGGCGACCGCACCGGCGGCGACCGGCGGAAGCGTCACGGCGACAATGAGTTCGCCCGGCGCGAGCACCGTGTCGTGGACCGCGTCGTCGGCGGGGAGCCGGTGCAGTTCACGCACGGCGATGCGGCGTTCGCCGGCGGGGCCGAGCACGCTGACCTCCGCGTCGAGAGCACACAGCGCAACCGCCATGTCCGAGGGATGCGTGGCCACACAGGTCTCGGACGCGCCGAGGATGGCGTGATAGCGGGTATAACCGCCGATCGCGGAGCAACCACTGCCGGCAACCCGTTTGTTGCAGGGTGTCGAGAGGTCCTGGAAGTACAAACACCGCGTGCGCTGCAACAGATTTCCACCGGTGGTGGCCAGGTTGCGCAACTGTGGCGACGCGCCCGACAGCAGAGCCCGGGCCAGAGCGGGATAGTCGCGGCGGATCAGCGGGTGCGCCGCCAGGTCGCTGTTTCGGACGTTGGCTCCGATGCGCACGGAACCGTCGTCGGTGGTCTCGACCGAGTCGAGCGGCAGGCGTGAGATGTCGATGACCAGATCGGGTGTGGCGATACCCAACTTGAGGTGATCGACCAGGTTGGTGCCACCGGCCAGCACGGCGGCATCGGGGTGGGCGCGCAAGAGTGTCACGGCACCGTCGACGTCGGTCGCGCGCTGGTAGTCGAACGGGATCATCGGGGACTCACCTGCCGTACCGCCGCCAGGATGTTCGGGTAGGCGGCGCATCGACACAAGTTGCCGCTCAGCCGTTCTCGGATCTCGTCGTCGGTGAGTTCGGGGTCCGCGTCGAGGTCGTCGGAGACGTGACTCGGGTGGCCGGCGGCAACCTCGTCGAGCATCCCCACCACCGCGCACACCTGCCCGGGTGTGCAGTAGCCGCACTGGAAGGCGTCCTGATCGATGAACGCCTGCTGCACCGGATGTAGCCGGTCGCCGTCGGCGAGACCTTCGGCGGTGACGATCGTCGCCCCGTCCTGGGCCACGGCCAGCGACAGGCACGTGGTGACCCGCCGGCCGTCGACGAGGGCGGTGCACGACCCGCACTGGCCGTGGTCGCAGCCCTTCTTCGGCGAGAACACCGACAGCCGATCGCGCAGGGCGTCGAGCAGCGTGGTGCGCGTATCGACGACGACGTCCCGTTCGACGCCGTTGACCGTGATGGTGATCCGGGCTTCCATGGGTGACGTCGTACCCATGGATGGGGTGCGGTAAACGTCTCCCGGCTTGCCGTGTTCCGTCGCGACAGACCGGGCCGACTACGCTTCACCAGCGGCGGCGTGGGCCCGCCGCCAGCGGGCCGGTCACGCCGTGCCCCGTTCCTCAGAAGGGAGTGCCCGGTGTCCCAGGGTTTCCGATCGCCGTCCGACTGGTCGTTGATGGCGCGGACCGTCGCCGACGCCACCGACCGGGGCATCCGCTCCGCGCGAGCTCACGACGGTGGCGACTTCGCCGAGGCCGTCGAGATTCTCGGCGTCCACGCCGATGCCGCCCGTGCGGTGCACGCCCACATGGTGCGTGAGCTCATCGAGACCGCATACCAGGACGGCCTCGACAGTGACGACGTCGCCGACGTCCTCACGCGAACCGTCGCCGACGCCACCGGATGGGATGCCCCGGTAGATCCGACGGCCGTCGCCGTGGTACTCACCGGAGCACTCGGGGTCAACGAGCCAGCCGACCCGGGCGATGCCGGTACGCCGGCCTCATCGGCCTCCCAGGTGATCGGCGCAGCGATCCTGGTGGCGGCTCGTCTGACCACCGATACCGGGGTGGACCATGGGGATTACCTCACGCGGGCCGTCGAGGAGATTCGCCGCGCACAGACCGTCGAGATGCCCTGAACCTGGCACGGTGGTGACGCAGGGGGGACACCGCCGGGCGCTGGGATCACATCCTGGTGGAATCATTCGGGCCGGGAGCCCGTTGCAGCGAACATGCGAGCAATCACTTATGACCACTTCGGCGGCTCCGATGTGCTGGCGCTGAGCGACCTTCCGAAGCCCAAGGTCGGGCCCGACTCCGTGCTGGTGCGCGTCCGCGCGTCGAGTGTCAACCCCGTGGACTGGAAGCTACGCCAGGGTTACCTCGCCGAGATCATGGATACCGTGTTCCCGGTGGTGCCGGGATGGGACGTTGCCGGGGTCGTAGAGCAAATCGGTTTGGACACAGACGAATTCGAGGTTGGCGACGAGGTGTTCGGCTACGTCCGCAAGGACGTGGTCGGCGGAGAGGTGGCCGGCGGCACGCTGGCCGAGTTCGTCGCCGCGCCGGTGCGCACACTCGCGCACAAACCCGACGCCTGGTCCTTCGAGGAGGCTGCGGCCGTCCCACTCGCGGGACTGACGGCATACCAGACAATTCATCGGGCCGGTCTCTGGTCCGGTCAGAGTGTCTTGGTCCACGCTGCGGCAGGTGGTGTCGGCTCGTTTGCGGTGCAGATCGCGCGATCGGTTGGCGCCCGCGTGATCGGCACGGCGTCGGAAGCCAATCACGACTATCTGCGGCGGTTGGGCGCCGAGCCGGTGACCTACGGGGAGGGCTTGGCCGAGCGGGTACGTGCGCTGGAACCCGAGGGTGTGGACGTCGTTCTCGACTATGTGGGCGGTGACGCCCTGGATTCGGTGCCGGACGTGCTGCGTGCGGGCGGCACGGTGGCCTCCATCACCGATGCCCGTGCGCGCGATGAGTTCGGCGGACAGTACGTCTGGGTCCGGCCCAGCGCCACAGACCTCGCCGAACTCGCCCGGCTGGGTCAGACGGGTGAACTGAAGCCCGAGATCGCCGAGGTGTTCGATCTGGCCGACGCCGCTGCCGCGCACGAACGCAGCGAGGCCGGCCACGTGCGCGGCAAGATCGTCATTCGCGTGTGAGAGCGAAGGGCCGGTGCGCCTGTCGTCGCACACCAGCCCTCCGGGTCTCTCGACCCACCGCGTGTCGTCGCCAAATGGCCCGAGTCGGCTAATCCTGTTCGGCGCGTTGACGTTCCTCGTCGACCCGAGCCTCGGCCCGGGCCTTCTCGGCTTCGGCTTCCTTCTCGGCGGCGGTGCGCTGGGACTCGGCCTTGTCTTGTTGTGCTTGGCCTTCGCGCGTCATCGAATCCTGGCCGGTGACAGCGCCGACGGCTTCCTTGGCCTTGCCCTTGACATCTTCGACGACGCCCTTGATTCCCTCGGCGGGGCCGCTGTTCTCACTCATCGATGCACTCCTCGCAATTTGGTGGTCGTTCATCACAGGGCGACAAGCCCTGGACTGCGAGTACCCACTGCCTCTGAAGTCAAACCCGACGGCACGTGCACGTCGCGCGATCCGGTGCTGAGCAGCACCGACGACGGCGTGGGCTGCCCCCACCGCCAACTTACGGTACCGTAACCACAGGGGCACCCATCATCAGTCGTCGCGATCGGGTGGACAGCCGTCGCGGGGATGGGCCCGCTCGGGTGGCGACGGATGAGTGCGTCGGACGGTGATGGAACCGAACGACAGGAGGGAAGATCGTGACCAACGATTACACACATCTTGACCTGCACGGCGACAAAGTGGCCTACCGTGATGTCGGTCGAGGGGACACAATTCTGCTGATCCACGGGATGGCGGGAAGTTCGGCGACCTGGGACGCCGTGCTACCGAAACTCGCGGCGCATCATCGGGTCATCGCCCCCGACCTACCGGGCCACGGGGAATCCGACAAACCGCGCGGCGATTACTCCCTCGGCGCGTTTGCGGCGTTCCTGCGTGACCTGCTCGACGAGCTTCGCGTCGAGCAGGTCACCGTGGTCGGTCAGTCGCTGGGTGGTGGCGTCGCAATGCAATTCACGTATCAGCATCCCGACTATTGTTCGCGCCTGGTGCTCATCGGTAGCGGGGGACTGGGACCTGACGTCAGTTGGATGCTGCGGCTACTGGCGGCGCCCGGCGCCGAACTCCTGCTGCCGGTGATCGCAGCGAAACCGGTTCTGCGCGTGGGTGACACGGTTCGATCGTGGGCACGGTCGGCCGGTATCGGGTCACCTCGGGCCGATCAGACCTGGCGTGCATACGCGTCGTTGTCCGACGCCGCGACTCGGCAGGCCTTCTTGCGCACCTTGCGATCGGTGGTCGACTATCGCGGTCAAGCGGTCAGCGCGCTCAACCGGCTGTATCTCAACGCCGATCTACCCACCTTGCTGATCTGGGGTGACAAGGACAAGATCATCCCCGTCGCCCACGGCGTCGCCGCACACGAGGCGATCCCCGGCAGCCGACTCGAGATCCTGCCGGGGATCGGCCACTACCCCCACGCCGAAGCCCCCGATGATGTGATGGCGATCCTTGATGACTTCTTCGCCACCCGACCGGCCCACACCCGCAAGACCGGCTGAGGTCGTCGGACGACTCTACCGAGACGAAACCCGGTTCATCCGACCACATTTCGGAGCTTTCCGGTTGTCAGGAAATCCCTGCCCGGGTGAACACGATGGCCGATGGGCTGCCGGTGGCGACCACCGTGGGGCAGGCTCGTAAAGCGCCGGTAGCAGGGGAGTAGTCGAACGCCACGATGGTGTCGGACCTCTGGTTCGCGACGTAGAGGGCGGTGCCGGCGGGATCGAAGTTCATGAATCGCGGCTCACGACCCTGCACCGAGGTGAAGACCGGGGCGCCCACAAAACCTGCGGACGTGATCGGGTACGAGGCCACCGACTCGTGACCGCGGTTGGACACGTGAACAAATCGCGCGTCGCGATCGAGGATGACCTCCGCCGCTGCGTTCTCACCGGCGAACTCGCGCGGAAGCGTCGAAACACGTTGCACCAAAGTCAGGTTCGCGGACCCGGCGTCGTATCCGCAGACGCCGAGGTGTGAGGACAACTCGTCGACGACGTACACCATGGGTAATCGCGGGTGATAGACGAGGTGACGAGGCCCCGCACCAGGTGCGGCGCGCACAGGTGGACCGAGTTCGGACAGCCACCCCGAGCTTGCCGTGTAGCGCAGTCGGTGCAGCCGGTCGGTGCCCTTGTCGGGGACCACGATATGGGTGCCGGAGGAGTCGAATCGAACCTCATGAGGGTGGGGGCCGGTCTGGTCACTGTGCACCGGCCCGGGTTGTCCGGTCAGGTCCAACAGCTGGGTACGCGCAGCCAACCGACCGTCGGATCGACGCCGGAAGACCGCGACCGACCCGGTGGCATAGTTCGCGGCGACGAGGTGGCGCTCGTCGGGGGACAGCGCCAGATGCACAACGTTGGTGCCGCCGGTGTCGTAGTGCTCCAGGACCCGCAGGCGTCCCGTGTTCGCGTCGATGCGCAGTGCCGAGACCCAGGAGCCGTCGCCGTGGGCGGCGTACAGCGTGCGTTCTTCGCTGTCGGTGATCAGGTAGGACGGGTTGGGCGCGGTCGCGGTGGTGTCGATGAGATGCCACGATCCGTCGGCGGCGATGTCGAACACCCCGATACCGGTACCGGTGCCGCGGCGCTGCGGTGTCGTATAACAGCGACGTAGGCGCGAAGTGCGCCTGTGCGGCTGGTTGGTACTGACGGAACGCTATCGCCCATGGCCGGCCTCCTCTCGTCCCATCGTAGGGACCGTTGATGTGGTCCACGCCGTACGAACGGCGTCACGGCGGCGGACTCATCAAGCGCCTCCTCGACGGCCGTCAGGGCTCGAGTGGGCTGCGACGCTGGCTGCGTTGGCGGGAAACTCCCGTCACGCGGCGTCCAGCGCGTCGAGTAGCCCGCGGGTGCCCATTTCACGGTTGGGCCCGTCGGCCCAGAATCGATCGAGGAAGATGCCGTGCTCGCTGTGTGTGAACCGGGTGCCCCCGGGGATCGGGTCGAACTCCAACGCCGCCAACGACGTTGACATGTGGACGCCGTCAAGCCACATGTCGTAGGTGGTGACGATGCGGTTGTGCTCGACGATGTCGGTGTAGACCGCCTCGTACCGCGAGAGTGGCCCATCGTGGAACTCCGCCTCGGCGATGTCACGTCCGCCGACGCGGAAATCAAAGGCCCACTCGGTGGGTTCGGCTGCGTCACCGGCACCCCACCACGACAGCTTCTGCTGCTCATCGGCAAACGAGTCCCACTCGCGCACGACAGGTACGAGGTAGTCGCGGGTCAGGGTGAACTCGGCGCGGGCCAGGCGTCGTTCGATCGTCACGGGCGTGTCCCATCGCGTGAAGGTGACGTGGATCGTGCCGCTCTCCGCGACTTCCGTCGTGACCTTGTGGGTGCGATCGAGGTCGGGGAGATCGTCCCACAAGCGCGCGCCCCGGCCCAGGACGATCGGCGCGATCATCAGGTGCAGGTCGTCGACCAGGCCGGCTTTCAGGAACGCGCGGGCGGTGCCGATGCCGCCACCCACGCGGACGTCTCGTCCGCCCGCGGCCTGCGCCGCTTCGGTGAGCACGTCTTCCACTGCGCCACTGCGGAAATGGAAGACCGTACCACCTGCCATCAGCAACGATGGACGTGGCGCGGTATGGGTGAGGACATAAACCGGGGTACCGAACGGAGGTTCATCGCCCCACCACCCCTTCCAGTCCGGATCGGCGGGGAATGTATGCAGCCCGAACATCGCGGCTCCGATGATCTCGGCACCGACACCCTCGAAATGCGCTGCGGCGTATGAGTCGTCGACACCGGTGGTTCCGGCTCCGGTGGTGTCGCCGAGAACACGCTCGTGGAATGTCCGCGTGGCGCCGTACGCCGCGGTAAGACGTCCCCAGTCGTCCCCCATCGGATTGTCCGGGGAGATCCCGGTTGTCGCGGTACGGCCGTCCAACGAAGTGAACAGATCGATGCGAATACGAGTCATGTCAAGCCTCTTTCGTGCTGGTCCGGGTCAGGTGGATGCCGAGTTGGTCGGCCTGGTGTTCGGCAGGAGTGCGTTGCTCGCCAAGCCACAGATGCAGTACATCGAGGGCACCGGGTCGCAGACTGACCGTGCGAACGCGTCCGTGCTTGTGCGACAGGATGATTCCCGCATCCTCGAGAACTCCGAGATGCTGCATGAACGAGGGGAGCGCCATCGAGAAGGCTGTGGCTGACCGACATCACGGAGCACCGCACCCGTGAGGGCAAGGTGTTCATGTGCGCCGTCAAGGACGTGTGGTCCAACCGGCTCGTCGGGTACGCGATCAGCTCGCGGATGAAGGCCCGCCTGGCCGTGCAGGCGTTGGAGCACGCCGTGGACACCCGCGCCCGGGCCGGCGTCGACGTGGCCGGGTGCATCGTCCACAGCGACCGCGGGTCCCAGTTCCGGTCCCGCAAGTACCTGCGGGCGCTATCCCGGCACAACCTGCTCGGATCCATGGGCCAGGTCGGCTCGAGCGCGGACAACGCCGCCATGGAGAGCTTCTTCGCGCTGCTGCAGAAGAACGTCCTGGACCGCCGAACCTGGGACACCCGCGACCAGCTGAGGCTGGCCATCGTCACCTGGACCGAACGGACCTACCACCGCCGACGACGCCAAGCCCGCCTCGGCAAGTTGACCCCCATCGAGTACGAGACCATCATGACCACACCGGCCACCCAGGCCGCGTGACCAACATGTCACCTATCTATCCGTGCAGCAGTCCCCGCGTAGGTGCTCGTCGACCCCGATCGCGCTCACCCCGTCGAACCGGGCCGGGTCGTCGATCAAGGCACGCTTGCCCTCGGCCAGGACGGCGTCGTTGGCGGTGTTCCACGCGACCGCGAGCCCTTCGGCGACCCGTGCCACCGTGAGGTGCTTGAGCACGATCGCTTCCAGCGCCCACCGCAGTCCACGCCCTGACAACTTCGCCCGCGGCTCCGCCGCCTTGGTGGTGTCCTGACGCCACACGTGGCCGCAGTGCGGACATCGGTAGCGGCGGACCGTCACCACCAGCGTCGTCGGGCGCCACCCCAGCGGCTCGTGCGCCAACTCCCGGGTGAACCGTGTCCCTGGGCGCGCCCTCGCAGCCACACCGTCGACACCACTGGTCAGGCTCGACCACCCGACACGCCAGGACCGCACGGTCAGGCTCCAGCCGCTGCCCCACCGCCTCCAGGCCCAGCTCGTCAAGGCGGGCGAACGTGGTCAGGTCAGGGCAAGCGAAGGTAGCGTCAGGCACGTCGAGGTCTTCCAGATGGTCAGTGTGAGAACTTCCATCCTGCGAAGGCCTCGACGCCTACCCCCGCACCGACGCGCCGATCACCCCGAAGTCAGCTCCTACACCCTCAAATGTGAAGAGCCGCTCTTCGTGCCGCTGGCGATGCCGAACAGGGTGTCAGGGCCGTTGGGGATTCCCAGGTCGCGCCGGGCCATGCCGTAGCCGCGGCTGACGGCCGGCGCTCCCTCGCGGTCGACACGGATCACCCCGGAGAAGCGCACGTCCGCAGCGATCTCGTCGAGTGCACTTTCCAGACTCACGACCTCACCCCTGTCCTGCCATCCACACCGTCCGTGCCGTGTACAGAGTCGGGCGCCTGACCGGTCAGCGTGGAGATGAGGTGATCTCCGACCCACTGCTCGGCCTGGTCCCAGCTCCACGAGCGGCCGCGGACGAGCAGCGCCCAGAACTCGGGCGACATGGCCATCCAGACCAGGTCGACGGCCTGGGCCTGCCCGAGCGTGGGGGACAAGGGGGTTACTGATTGCAGGTCGCGGACGATGCCTCGGGCGCCGAACAGCCGCTCGGCATCAGCCGTGGCTACGAGCTCGCGCAACTGATCGTCGCCGTCGCCGGCCGTGACGGCGGCCACCAGCTGGCTGTAGATGGGCAGCACCCGCTCTGCGACCGTGCGCATCAGACCCGCGTAGCCGCGAAGCTTTGCTGCCGGGTCGAGCTCCTCGAGCACCGCAACGAACTCGGGCCGGTGCCGGAAGGCGACCTCGGCCTGGTCACCGACCAGGGCAATGTCGTAGGCCCGCTTCACCAGGTCGGCCTTGGTCGCGCAGATCTTGTAGAGCATCGCACTCGAGATGCCTGCCTCACGGGCCACCTCCGCCATGGTCATCGCGGCCCACCCCTTGCTCGTCAACAGGTCCCTAGCCGCGGCGACGACTCTTTGCTGGGTGCGTTCGGCCTGGGCGCGGCGCTGGGGGCTGTGGTAGTCGCGACGGGGGTTCTGGGACGTCGCCATCAGATCACCGACTTTCTATTGGGTTGACGCAGACTCTACCAGTATCTACATTGGGTGGAGTCACTTACTATCGAAAGGGGGGTCCATGACGCTCACCACCGCATTCGGCGCCTTCTCGGCCGCGCTGTTCGCGCTGAGCCAGGTCCCCACCCTGTTCAAGGCCGTGCGCACTCGTGACCTGGCGTCGTACAGCCTGACCAGCCTGGTGATGGCCAACGTCGGCAACCTCCTCTATTCGGTGTACGTGATCAGCCTGCCGGCGGGACCCATCTGGTTCCTGCACGGCTTCTCCTTCGTGATCACCGCCCTCATGCTCGGGCTCCGCATCGCCTACCCCACCCGCACCCTCACTTCAGTCCAGGAGGATTGATGTCTCAACGCACCCACAACCACGTCGGTCACCACCGGCTGACGCCCGGCACCCAGGAGCATGCCGCGGCGACGTCGGCATGGAACCGGCTCACGGTCCACCGGCCTGCCGCCGTGTTCGCCCCCGCCGACGTCCACGACGTCGCCCACGCGGTGCGCTGGGCCGTTCGAGAGGAGCTGGGGGTGGCCGTGATGGCGACCGGTCACGGAGTCGCCGGTGTCGGCGAACACGGTGTCTTGATCAACACGGCCTCGCTTCGCTCGGTCTGCATCGATGCAGCGCGACGCACCGCCACGGTCGGGGCGGGAGCACATTGGTCCGACGTCCTCCCGGCGTGCGCACCCCACGGTCTCGTCGGAATCTGCGGGTCCAGCTCGCAGGTCGGCGTCGTCGGCTTCACCCAGGGAGGCGGCTTCGGCTGGCTCAGCCGGAGCCTCGGCTTCGCCTCGAGCTCGGTGCGCGGCGCGGAACTGGTCACCGCGTCGGGCCGGGTCAGGACGCTGCGCCGAGACCGTGACGACGACCTCGACCTGCTGTGGGGGTGGCGGGCGGCGCCAGCAACTTCGGAGTCGTCACCAGCCTGACCCTGGACCTGCACCCGATCCGCGGGGTGTACGCGGGCAGCCTCTACTACCCCGTCGACCGGGCGAGCGAGGTGATCCCAACGTACGCCAGCTGGTCGGCCTCGCTCCCCGCGGATGCCATGAGCGCGCTTGCGCTGAGCGGATTGCCCGACGCGCCGAGTGTGCCGGAGCCGTTCCGGGGTCGTCGCTTCGTCGTAGCCCGCGGCTGCTTCCCCGACCTGACAGCCGGCGAGGACCACGTGCACGAACTGCGTCGCCAGCTCGGCGACCCCGACATCGACACCTGGACGAAGCGAGCGGCCACCGATCTCGACGGGGTCAGCCTCGACCCCACCAGCCCGCTGCCGTTCGTCCAGCGCGGGGAGTCACTGACCGACATCACCGACGAGGTGACTTCGACACTGCAAGAACACGTCATCCCGCACCTCGGCACCTCGCTGGTGATGTGCGAGATGCGGCAACT
The DNA here is from genome assembly GCF_000024785.1 of Gordonia bronchialis DSM 43247. Taxonomy (NCBI): domain Bacteria; kingdom Bacillati; phylum Actinomycetota; class Actinomycetes; order Mycobacteriales; family Gordoniaceae; genus Gordonia; species Gordonia bronchialis. The sequence goes on from NC_013441.1 coordinate 2,755,043, forward strand.
CGGCGGCGCCATGGATACCTCACCTCGCGGCCCGCACCCGATGGCGGACACCAGCGCCCGGTTCAGCATCAACTGCATCGGCGTGGCCCCCACGCCCGACGCCGTGGCCGCGGTGCGCACAACCCAGGAGCGGATCTTCACCAGCCTGCGCCTGCACCCAACCGGGGACACCTACCTCAACTTCCTCGACGGCGACGCCACACCGGAACGAGTCCGCGCCGCTTACACCCCGCAGGACTGGGAGCGCTTGGTCGCTCTCAAGAACGAGCACGACCCCCACAACGTGCTCCGGTTCAACCGCAACATCCCTCCACACGCACCCTCCTCGATCCCATCCATCCATCAGAACGGAGCACCCTCATGAAAACCATCCTCGTCACCGGCGCAACCGGAACCATCGGCCGACATGTCGTCCCCGCGTTAGCCCACCATGGGCACCGACCCCTCGCCTTCGGGCGAGACCCACAACGACTCGCGGCGACCCATCCGGGAATCCAGGCCAGAGTCGGCGACTTCGGCGACCCCGAGACCCTGCGGGCCGCCATGACAGGGGTCGACAGCGTGTTCCTGGCCAGCCCCAACACACCAGATCAGGTCCAGCACGAATGCGCCGTCATCGACGCCGCCGCCGCGTGCGGCGTCAGGCGGATCGTCAAGCTCTCCGCCCGCGGCGCGGACGAGACCTCCCCGGTCGCGTTCTGGCAATGGCACGCCGCCATCGAGTCCCACCTCGAGCGCAGCGGCGTACCGTACGTTGCGCTGCGGCCGGGCTTCTCCATGGCCAATGTGCTCGGGCATGCCGACCAGGTCCGCGACCACGACATCTTGCCGGCACCCGCCCTCGCCACCCCCGTCGCCATGGTGCATCCAGCCGACGTCGCCGAGGTCGCGGCGCACCTGCTCGCCACCGACCCGTTCCCCACCGAGCGTGTCCTCGAACTCACCGGACCTCAGGCCATCACCTTCACCCAGCTGGCCGAACTGCTCACCGATGTCGCCGCACGCCCCATCGCCTACGCCGGCGGGACCGACGACCAGGTGCGGCAGTCACTGGATCAAAGAGGAGTCCCCGCATTCGTGACCGATCAGATCCTCGCCATCTTCGACCAGCTCCGGACAGGAGCCCAGGCGGCGAGCACCTCGGCGGTCACCGACGTGCTCGGAAGGCCGGCACGCCCTGTGGGTGCGTTCCTCGCCGAGAACGCCGCCGCCTTCAAACCAGCACGTCAAACCCGGAGCGCATCATGACCACCCCTGCAGACGCAGCACCCTCGCAGCCAGTGATCCAGGCCAGCGCACCCGGTGGACGCGCTCCGGACATCCTGCGGCGGCTGCTGGCCGTCGTGGCCCCCATCCCGATGATGGCAATGGGCACGTTCTACCTGATTAGCCCATTCCCCGGTGACGCGCCGCTTCCGGAGCAGGTCGCCGTCGCAACTCAGGACCCGGGCCGCATCCACCTGATGGAGTGGCTCACCGTCCCCTTCATGTTCCTCCTTCTCCCCGCCGTCGCTGCTGTCATCTGGGTGTCATATCGAGGGGCACCGCGATTGACCACCGCAGCAGCCGTTGTGGCCGGCGGTGGACGCTACCAACCTGCAAGGCCCGGTGTTCCCAGCGGCACTCATCGTGGAGAAACACATTCCTGTCGACCCCGTCGTCCAGCTTGAGGCGGCGATCGAGGAACACCCGATCATGCTGCTCGCCGGCCTGTCCTTCATCATCGGGATCACCTTCGGGCTGCTCCTGCTTGGTTTGGCCCTGTGGCGCAAAGCCCGAACATCGCGGCTCCGATGATCTCGGCACCGACACCCTCGAAATGCGCTGCGGCGTATGAGTCGTCGACACCGGTGGTTCCGGCTCCGGTGGTGTCGCCGAGAACACGCTCGTGGAATGTCCGCGTGGCGCCGTACGCCGCGGTAAGACGTCCCCAGTCGTCCCCCATCGGATTGTCCGGGGAGATCCCGGTTGTCGCGGTACGGCCGTCCAACGAAGTGAACAGATCGATGCGAATACGAGTCATGTCAAGCCTCTTTCGTGCTGGTCCGGGTCAGGTGGATGCCGAGTTGGTCGGCCTGGTGTTCGGCAGGAGTGCGTTGCTCGCCAAGCCACAGATGCAGTACATCGAGGGCACCGGGTCGCAGACTGACCGTGCGAACGCGTCCGTGCTTGTGCGACAGGATGATTCCCGCATCCTCGAGAACTCCGAGATGCTGCATGAACGAGGGGAGCGCCATCGAGAAGGGCGCCGCGAGCTCGGACACGACGGCAGGTGCCTTCGCGAGGCGTTCGACGACCGCCCGACGCGTCGGATCCGCGAGGGCACGGAGAATGGCATCGACGTCCGATCGATACTTAGGCACACACCTAAGTATCGACTCTTGCGCGGTCTCCGTCAAGACCTTTTGCGCAAGACCTGAACCACCATGAACCCGTCCGCCGCCGCACTGTAC